>DXIQ01000008.1 GCA_019112785.1 Candidatus Blautia stercorigallinarum | reverse complement strand
TTGTCAAAAGGCATATAGCCGTGCATCATGGCGCTGAATCCAATAGCGCCCAGCTTTGTGATCTCCACCCCGTATTTTTCCTTCACATCTCTGGCCATATCCTGATAGCTGTCCTGGATACCTGTCCAGATAGCCTCTTCGCTGTAGGTCCAGATATTGTTCACATACTGGTTCTCCCACTCATGGCTGCCTGAAGCGATAGGCTGGTTCTTGTCATTGACCAGCACCGCTTTGATCCTGGTGGAACCCAGCTCAATACCCAGTACCGCCCGGCCTTCCTCGATGATTTTCCTGTTCTCTTCTACGCTCATGTAAATACCCTCCTGTTTTTTATTCCCGCGGGCAACGAGCCAAGCGGACATGCTGGCATGTCCATTTGGCGACTGCCGCGAGGGTCTAATGCCCCGATGCTTGCATCGCTGCTAGTTTGATGTCCCGTATGCTTGCATCGGGGTCTTTGACTTTATCCGCATTTCTCCAACTACGATACCTGCGGATTGTTACGTGCTGCGTACTTCCACAATTCTCCCCGATATTCGCATATCGTGTTATTTACATTATATAGCTTGTACGCTTGTTATTCTACTTGTTTTTTTCTTTTGTTCTTCTTATCTTATGTGAGATTCTGGCAATGACGTATGCAGCCACAGTTACGATAAAATACAGAGAGCCTCCCAAAAACACCATGGCCCCGAAGACTTCTCCTGCATCCCGGTTTCCCAGAAGAGGCGTGTAGGCGTCTGCCATAAGCATGATAAACTGGCTCACCGTGATCCCCAGACTGTATATTATGTGGATCCTCCATCTGGAATAGTATTTCAACAGCCCGTGATAACCCCAGTAAAGTCCGGCGGTCACCAGAACCAGGAGAAAATAAAACCAGTCATTGTCATCCGTGGCCCGCATCAGACTTCTCAGCAGCACCAGGACTGCCACAAAAATTCCTGCGCCGATCTGATATTTATGGCGCTTTTTCCCGAATTTACAGTGTTCATCCAGGATATGATAAAGCTTTCTTGCCCCAGGCTTTAGCTGCTCCGGTTTATACTCCCGCATGTGGTATTCTCTGGCAAAAATGTCGTAAACCTCCCGTTTCAGCCAGGTGTTTTCCAGGATCTGACAGACCCCTTCCACACATTCAGGCATAAAAAGCACTTCCTTGTACTCCTCTTTGGCAAAAAACTCCTCATAGGATTTCAATCTGTGCCGCCTGGAAGAAGTATTTACGATAAGTTCCAGGTCTTTTAAAGCCGCCGCTATAGTCTCTTTTTCCTTCAGCTTTTTCTCTTCCCGGGCTTTCCACTCTATTTTTTCAAAATCCAGCTCTTCTCTGGCCTTCCTGTATTCTTCCTCCTGGATCTTCCTGCGGTACTCCTCTTTCTGCTGTCTGGCTCTGCGGTACTCCTCTTCCTGCTGTCTTTTTCTCAGTTCCTCCTGCTGCCGTCTTCTTTCCTGCTCCTCCTGCTGCTGTCTTCTTTCCTGTTCTTCCTGCTGCTGTCTTCTCTCCTGCTCTTCCTGCTGTCTTTTCTTCCAGGCTTCCTCATCCTTGTCCAGGGATTCCCAGGCATCCTCCCAGTCGTCCTCAGACTGTTCTCCCCTGTTTTCTTCTTTCTGCTCCTGCTCTTCCTGCCATTCTTCTTCCTTCCGGAAGCCTTCATTTTCTGAAAAAGCTCCCTCCGAAAATCCATCGTTTCCAGATCCTTCTCCCGGAAATCCCCCCTTATTCAAAGTCTCATAGGCTTCCTGGATCTTCTGGAATTCCTCTGGATAGTCCTCCGGATGATACATGCGGAGCATAGCCGCATAGGCTTTCTTGATCTCTCTTTTTGAAGCTTGCGGACTTACCCCCAAGATCTTCTGCGCTGTTAATTTGTCCATTTTTTGCTAAACTCCATAAAATCTAAATCTTCTTCCGGTTTCTCCTCCTGCTCCTGTTCTTCCCCGTCGTCTCCGCCGCCGTAGATCTCTCCCCAGAAGTCAAAATCATCAAAAAGCTCCCTGTCGGAAAAATTAGCAATGCTCTTCTGGATCTGTTCCCGGCATCGTTTAATCTTTCTGGGATCCTGATCTTCCAGGGTCTTTTCAAATAAGGCGATCAGTCCGGTGAAATATTCCCGGTCCTTCGGCGAGCTTTCCTCGCACAGAGTCATAAGACGGTTCAGCAGAAGCTTGTTTTCTGTAACTTCCCTTGGATGTACCTTCAGCTTTTCCAGCTCCTTCATTCTGGCCTGGAGCCTCTCATCATCTACTGTCTGGGACACCACGCTGCTGATGGTATGGCCTGTAGACACCACCCGGATATCTGCCAGCAGGATACCGTCAATATCGTAAGTAAACCGGACATCCACTGCTTCCTGGCCTGCAGGTCCATCGGGAACTGCCAGGGTATATTCCGCCAGCTTCCGATTATCTCTGGCATAGACGTGTTCTCCCTGGAGTACAGGAAAGGTGACCTGTCTCTGATGGTCATCTGCCGTATAAAACCGATGGACTCTGGAACAGGGAAGAACCGTATTCCGGGGAATGATAGGCGTAAAATAAGGATTGCTGCTGTCACTGACATTCCTGGTGGCAGTTCCCAAAGAAAAAGGACAGATGTCTGTGAGAACATAATCCTTCACCGACTGATCCCTGGCCTTCACTCCGCAAAGATATCCCAGTCCCCGGACGATCATTTCGTCACTGTTCATGTTCAGGGCAGGCTCCCGATGGAAAAGATGGGCTACATAGGAGTTCACTATCGGCATTTTACTGGATCCTCCTGCCATTACAATACCTGATAGGTCCTCTGGAAGGATCTGGGCGCTTTTCACCGCATTGTTCAGCACTTCCTTGATCTTATAAAAAATCCCTGCGCTTTCCTCTACCAGACGGCGGTTAGTATACACGCTGGTATATTCCCTGTCTCTGATCCAGGCCGTCATCTTTCCTTCTTCCTGACTGCTCAGCTCCCGTTTGCATTTTTCTGCCTGTCTGGCCAATACCGCCAGATCCTTCTGGGACAGATCCCTTTTGGGAATCTCATGCTCTTTTAAAAAGGAGTCCACCATTACCTGATGAAAATCATCCCCTCCCAGGTGGTTGTTTCCCGCCACAGCTTCGATCTCCACCACATTTTCAAAACAGTCTACAATAGATACGTCCAGCGTTCCCCCTCCGAAATCAAAGACCAGAAAAAGCTGCTCTTCCCCGTTATCCAGATAAGAGGCCAGAGCCGCCGCACTGGGCTCGTTGATCAGTCTGTGGACCTGTACCCCGGCCAGCATCCCTGCCTTTTTCGTAGCATACCGCTGTTTATCGTGGAAATAAGCAGGGACTGAAATGATCACCTCTTCAATCTCCTCTCCCAGATAAGCCTGGGCGTCCTCTACGATCGAGCGGACTACAAAGCTGGACAGTTCTTCCGGGGTAAAGTTAAGGCCTCCCAGATGAAAAGTCTTCTCCTCACCCATGTATCTTTTAAAAGAGCTGACGGTTCTGTCCGGAGCTGTGATCAGCCTCTCCCTGGCGATCTCTCCCACAATGATCTCCTGATTTTCGTCCACGCTCACCACACTGGGCGTAAGGTAGGAACCATAGCGGTTTGGAATCAGCTGGATCCTTCCGTCTTTGTATACACACCCCAGGGAATTGGTAGTTCCCAGGTCAATTCCTAACAGATAAGACATAAAATCCCCCCTTTTTTCTTATTCTCCCAGCAGATTTTCTTCTTTCCTGCACTCTTCCAGAAGTCTCTCTTCCTCCTGTCTGTAGAGAAGCTTTTCGCTCCACTTCAGATACATGGGGCTTTCATGGACCGTAAGGAAATCCATGGCCTTGTCATCCTGGGTCAGGCCGGATACAAAGAGCACCATCTCCTGACTGTCCCCAAAGGCCTCTTCCAGAAAATGAAATGCCTTCTTCGTCTGATCCAGAAGGTTCTGGGTTTCCTGTTCCCTCTCCTGAAGTTCCGTCTGGAAATATTCTTTGATCTTTTCAAATCCCTGGGCCGATTTCCGGATATGATCTTTTTTCAGGTTCAAGTCGTATTCTTCCAGTTTCCGGATCACCCAGTTTTCTTTCTGGATCTCTTTTTCTCTTAAAAGTCCTGCCTCGATTTTTACCTCCAGGCTGTTTTTCCGGTTCTGGATAAAGGCATGGATATCCTGGATCTCTTCATGGTCCTGAATATAATTTTTCAGGTACCCCAGAGCCTCGTGCAGGCAGATCCGTCTTTCTTCCTTTCCGGCGAACAGGGAAAAGCCGGTGTGCAGAGCTCCGAGAACCAGATTTACCACGGTAAACCGCTCCTCAAAACCTCCCTTACCTGCCATTTCTATCTTCTCTTTGTAGTCCTCAGGAGAAAGACTGCCTTCCAGTATCCGGGTGATCCCATAATCTGTGCCATATTTCCGGTATAACTGATAATAGGCTGCAAAATCCCGGGCAGTTTCTTCTTTCTGAAGATACTCTTCTACCAGGCTTTCTGTCACGGGGATCTGAAACTCTTCGTAACTTTTCAGGATCTCTGACAGGTCCTCCCAGCCTCTGGCCGTAACAAAAAATTTTCCGTCCACTGTATTTTCCACACAGTAGAAATTATCCTTTTTGATCCGCAGATAGGACAGTATGGCCTCGTGGACTTCCTGCCTGCAGGCATATTCCATCCATACGTCGCAGTCTGCTTCCACATCGATCTTCCGTACTCTGTCCAGAGTCACGATGTCAAATTCCCGGACAGATTTATTATACTGAGGAGGATTGCCTGCCGCCACGATCACCCAGCCTCTTGGCACCTTATGGCTTCCGAAGGTTTTATTCTGCAGAAACTGGAGCATAGTAGGGGCCAGGGTCTCTGACACACAGTTGATCTCATCAATAAAAAGGATCCCCTCTTTTTTCCCGGTCTCTTCCATACACTGGTATACCGAAGCAATGATCTCACTGAGGGTATATTCTGTGACGCTGACTTCTTTTCCCTGGTACACTTTTGTCTCAATATGAGGAAGGCCGATAGCGCTCTGACGGGTATGGTGGGTAATAGTATAGGCCACAAGCCCTACGCCGCATTCCCGGGCTGCCTGTTCCATGATGGCGGTCTTCCCGATTCCCGGAGGTCCCATAAGAAGAATGGGACGCTGACGCACCAGAGGAAAGGTATAACATCCCTGGTCGTCCTTCTTGTTATATGCGCGGATAGTATTGATGATCTCTGTTTTTGCCTCTTTTATATTCATAGCTCTTCCTCTTGCTTCTCTGTTTTCGCCGGAACAATCAGCTTATATGCCCAGTCCGGCACCATATCCATTCTGGCTGACTTCTCCAGAAATACAAAGGCTGTCTCATAATCCGGCCTGCTCTGGGGATAGATCCCGTCCCCGTCTGTAAAGTAGATCAGGGCTTTCAGATTCCGTATCTCTTTCTTCTCCTGCTGCTGGCTGATATATTGAAACACAGGGCGGAAGTCTGTGCCGCCTCTCCCCTGTATCTTAATATTTTTGCTGTAAGCCTTCCACTCTTCCTCAGAATGGATCACCTTCACGTTCTGGACACAGCAGTCGCACTGGATCAGGTAGACTTTCATCTTCCGGAAAAAGTTTTCCTTTTCTTCCAGGATCCGATAGGTCTCTCCCAGAAATCCCCGGACGGTTTCCGAAGAACAGGAACTGGAAGTGTCAATGGCGATGACCAGTTCCTCCAGACGGTTCACCTCTTTATATTCCAAAGGCTCTATGAGAGGGGTATTCCCATACCGCTCCATCCCCAGGTTGTAAAAGATATAATCAAAGCTCTCTGTATCCAGTTCCACTTCTTCTCTGGGCACCGCAAACCTTTTGAGAAATTTCCGGTAATCAAATTTTCCCCGGGGCCGGGCTTCCATATCTTCTTCAGAACTTCCCCGGTGGGTTCCCGCCCGTTTCTTTTTCTGTTGTTTTTTCTGTCCTGTAAGAGAACGGAGTTCTTCCCATTTCTTCCGTGTCCCTGCGCCCCGTTTTTCCTGTTTTATTTCTTCCCAGAACCTGTGGTCATCAAAGGAAAATGCCTTTTTCAATACCTCTCTGGTATAGGGAAATCTGCCTCCTGTCAGCATATAATAGATCCTTTCTGCTGAAAGGGACTGATCCCTCATGATCCAGAAACACTGTTCCCGGACCGGATCCCTTCCCGGAGAAAGTCCCGGTATCTGCTCTCTTTCTATGATCTCCTCCACCCACATATCGCAGGCCAGATCCCACAGATCTTTTTCCTTCTTCCCCTCTGTGAAAAAAGATTCTCTATAAAAAGGATGAAGATACAGACAATGAAGAAGTATATGGAGGTATCCTCTCCGGACAAGCCGGGGATTTTCTTGGTATGCTCTGATCAGAAATACCGGTGAAAAGTACAGGAATTCTCCGTCAGTCCCTATGGTTTTTGTTTTCTCCTGAGGACGGTATCGAAGCCCTGCAAAAGCTCCGTCCAGATAGGGAAAATAGGAATACAGTTCATTCTGACTGTTCTGCAGGATCCGGATTCCCAGCTCTTCCCGGTGTTTTTGTTTGTCTTCCATCTCGTTCACCTGCCTTTACAGGGAAAAATCCCGGTCTTTAAATCCATATTTTTCTTTTTTCAGGTGGAGGAGCCACACCAGAGCGGCATTTTTCTGTCCCTGTCTGGCGATCCGGATAAACACATCTATATTTTTTCCTTCCAGCCAGCCAAGAGATTCTATGATCTCCAGCTTTTCCACCTGGTCTTCATCGATGAGAGCCTCCACCGCCGGGCGGATCCGGCTTTTTAAATACCTGCCGTAGGCTTCTTTTTCCTCCTCCCCGGTCTGGGGAAGAAAAAACCCCCGAAGAGCCACCGCCAGCCGCACCGGTTCCTGCCTGGTCTGGGTAAATTTTTTATAGAGGCTTTTGGCCTCTTCTTCAGGTTCTCTCACTCCGGCCTGCTCCTTCAGGGCTTTCGAGACTACTTCTACATTTTTCTGAAATTTTTCTTTATCCTCCATGATCCTCTCCTGCTCCTCTGTATCCAGTTCTCCTGATGTATTCAGACAACTGTCATAAATCCGCTCCCGGCCATTCGCTTTAATTATTTTCGAGTCGCTCTGCCAGTATCTCTTCCAGCATCTCCCGGCAGACATCCAGTACCTGGCGGATCCCTTCTTTGCTCAGATTTTCATAATGAATGCCGCATTCCACCCATACAGGCATTTCCCATGTCCGGTATAGTTCTTCGGCCCATTGTGCCGCCAGATTTCCTTCCCTATGTCCGGGAAGCTCTATGTCCACCGGCTCCTGTCCCGGAACTCTTCCGCTGACTGCGCCGATATGAGATTTTTCTCCTCCTGTGAGAAGGACATTCAGCCCCTCATCCAGAAACTGAAGCCTTGCGGTGATCTTTCTTCCCAGGAGGCTTTTTTCAATCTCTCTGTAAGATTCCATCTGTTTCCATACCCTCCCATCTCTTAAAGGGTCTGTATTCCACGCCAAACTGATCCAGGATCTTTCCTGCCAGGTGCCGGGCGGCATCCTGGAGATTCTCCGGTTTATTGTAATAACTGAGCACCAGAGGAAGTATCACAGCTCCCATGGAAGAAAGTTCATACATATTCCGAAGGTGGATAGTGCTGAAAGGGCACTCCCGCACGGCCAGGACCAGTTTTCTCCGCTCTTTTAAGGCAACATCTGCCGCCCGAAGGAGAAGACTGTCGCTATAGCCGCTGTGTATTCCAGCCAGGGTTTTCATGCTGCAGGGTACAATGATCATTCCCATATTCCGAAAACTGCCGCTGGCAGGCGCTGCTCCGATGTTCCGGTTGTCATAGATCACATCTGCCAAAGCCCTGATCTCTTCCAGGGAACCGGGTGCTTCCTGCCCGGCCGTCAGCTCTCCGCCCCGGCTGATCATCAGATGGCTTTCCACTCCTGCTTCCCCAAGACCTTTCAGCACTTCCAGAGCCACCGGGATCCCTGAAGCTCCGGAAATCCCTACCAGGATCCGTTTTCTTTCACCCTCTGTATTCTCCTTGTTTTCCTGTCTGCGATCTAAAGCCATTTTTCCGGATCCACCTCCATGAACCTTGCTCTTTTAAACCGCTCCTTCTGGTCATAGGGTACTGTACAATCAAAGATAGTCTTGCAGGCGATCCCGTGGTCCCGAATACTTGGGGAGCAGGAAGGGTCATTAGAAGGATCCAGTGGGTGGCACCGTACCCCGGGAATGGTTATGATATCCGCATCCCCCTGCATTCTGGTGTTCATAGCCCAGATCACGTCCTTCAGGTCAAAGCAGTCTACATCCTCATCGACCAGAAATACATGTTTCAGCTCGCTGAAAGCGGAAAATGCCAAAAGGGCAGCCTGTCTGTGCCGTCCCTCGTCAGAAGGGGAAGACTTTTTAAACTGGAGCACTGCCATGTATTTTCCTCCTCCCGGGGAAGCGCAGTACACATTCTGGAGTCTTCCCGGCATAGCCTTTTCCACCATGCCGTAAATGCTGGCTTCTGTAGGGATCCCCGCCATAGAAACATGTTCCTCGCTGGGGCCGATACAGGTCTGCATAATAGGATTTTTTCTATGGGTCACTGCTTTTACTTTTATAAGCCAGCACTGGCTGCTGGCAGGTCCTGTGTATCCCGGAAATTCCGGCATGGCGTAGCCTGTATGGCTGTTCTGGTCTTCCTGGACTCTTACTCCCGGGATCACTTCTCCTTCAATAACATATTCTGCATTGGCAATACAATTTTCCTTCACTGTAAGGCAGGGGGCCAGCTCCACAGGTTCTCCTCTTAAAGCTCCGGCAATAGCAAGCTCATTATATCCCAGAGGAGTTGTAGGCGGCTCAAAGCAGGAACCGATCTCAATCGCCGGATCCACGCCGATACTGATGGAAATCGGCAGCTTCTGTCCTAATTCCTCCGCCCGCTCTGCCATAGCGCCGATATGTCTGGCTCCGGGAGTAAAGAAAATAGACAGCTCATCTTTTCCCTGGATGCAGAGGCGGTGAATGGTCACATCGCTTAAGCCTGTATCCGGATGGGAAGCATAGCACATGCCCAGAGTTATGTAGGGACCGGCATCGTCCGGCGTATTGGTTGGGGCAGGCACCAGCTTGTTCAGGTCAAACTCAGGATCTTCCGCCAGATGGACCACCTCCTGACAGGGGGGCTTCTTGTCTGTCACTACAGGCTGTACGGGATTTTCCGCACATCTGCACAGAAGTTTACCCAGATCTTCCGGTTCTGTATCAAGAAGGGCAGCTACCCTTTTCCTGCTGGCCAGAAGTCCGATGGCTACCTTTGCCCCGGGTGCCCCTTGACATTCTCGAATATCATGGCAGGTCCTTCTTTAGTGGGCCGCATAACCGTTCCTCCCGCGCCTACATGGCGGTATACACCGGCCAGCTCTGCCATAGGATCTACTTCCACATTGGTGGTGATCAGCTGTCCCGGCATATTTTCCAGCCGTTTCAGAGCGCTTCTTAAATCTCTCACTTTGTCTGTCATTCTCTCATCACCTCGTATTAAATCTTCTAACCTATAGTTTAACTTCTTTCTATGAGAGAATCAATTTAAAAATAAAAGGGGACTGCCGCATCCATGCAAATTTTCAATGCATCTATGTGGCAGTCCTCTTATCCTTTTCCAGACATGTCTTTACTTTTTCACAGTTTTCAATTTTTTATCAATATACCAAAGTGCGATACCCGCATATTCTCTCTTCATACCAGCGGCATCTTTACCCTCATATATCGCTTTCGCCTTTTCAAGAACTGATTTCTTCCATATTCCATTTTTCTGCTGACTGCTCAGGTTCATGATAACCTGAGACAGAAGATGCTTTCGGTTTAGTTTCAGCATGTGAGCTTCTGAATTTAAATTCAGCGTATCGTTAATATCCTTCTCGATTTCTTCATTTTCAGAATAAATTTCACCGGTTGCTGATCTGTACTGGATAGACTCCAAAGTACTCCTGTCAAGAGGATTTACTTGTATCTTCTGATAGCCTTTCCGGGTATCACAAGTATCATCACTTCCTCTTGTTCCGTCTATATGTCCCTCACAACATCCCAGCATATTTTTATAGTCCAACGTTTCCAGATCTGTCAGAAGATTTTCCGGATACCAGTGTTCTATTTTCATATGTTTAATATCAATTCTTCGCATACAATAAGCGCATAAATATCCCTGGTCTTTCAGTAATTGTTCCCTGATATCATCTTTTTTATCGTACCCGTCAAAATATACATATTTTTGTTTCTTATATGCGGTCAAAGATGCCGGCTCTTTTCCTTTCTTGATATAGATCATCATTTTCTCCTGTCAGTCTGATTTTTCAAAATCATACCTTGTCCTAAGCTCAATCAGTAATGGGTGTGCAGGCGCTGTATCTCTTTCCAGCTGATTCAAAATCTTTCCGGCTTTCTCATAATCTTCCCGATCCATCATTTCACAAAATTCATCAACAAGTTTTTTTACCGCCTCCGGAATTTCCTGTGTTCCCTGATACACAGACATAGACGTATTTACATCAATGCCATAATGAGAATATCCGTAGTCGATTTTGTCGTTATCCACATTGATCAGCCATACATTCGGAGCAGATGCAAACAGAACTGGCGCATGTGTAGCTGCAATGAACTGCACATTTGGAAAAATCTCTCTCAAAGCTTCAATCACATTCCACTGCCATCTTGGATGCAGATGTATATCCAGTTCATCGATCAGCACAATCCCCTTTGTCTGTGCAATCTCTGCCCTTTTATCCGGGTTCAAAACTGCCATACGATAAGCAATATCGAATACCGTCCATATTAGAGACTGATATCCTGCGCTTAATTGTGCAATCGGAAGAATCTTTTCGTCAAATTTATACATCAATTGCTCTTCCTGCCTATCATAAAACACCTGGTGGCCACTGCATTTTTCCATACAGTCCATAAATTTCCCCACTGCTGTCTTCACAGCTTCATATTCTGCTATCTTTTTTTCCTTCTGCCATGCAATCTGCTCCATTTTGACGCACCAATTCAGTAACAGCTTTATATTTGAAGCTTCCACTAAGCAGTCTGTATATCCTACTGTTCTAAAATATTGTTTTCGAAAAACATTTTCTGATTTTTCCCGTTTCTGAGACCAGACTCTTCCTGCTCCCAGGTAAACAAGAACCGGCAGTTCTGTATCTGGTTCTTCTGCCATCTGCTCAGCTTTTCTGCAAATATCTCTTGGTTGTGTAGTACTTCTGGAAGATCTGATGCTATGCTTGCTGCGTGTCCATTCGTAGGTTTCTCCATACAAATCTGCTGTTAATATAACTTCTACCGGTACATGGTGTTTTTTCCCATAGGAGCCATCTCCTACTTGGATAAAATCTGTCCGAACCTCATCTAAGGTAAAATGTCTGGTGGAAACGCCGTTCAGCCCTGCAAGAAATCCTCCAAGCCCTACAGCTATTGCTTCAAGAATAGAAGATTTTCCTTTGCCGTTTTCACCTTTGATTAAATTAAATCCCGGTTTCAGTACAATTTCCTGGTCTGCTATGCTACGGAAATTTTTTATTCTTACCTTCGATAATTCCATGTTAATCTCCCTAATTTATACATATCATAAACAGATATTCGGATTTTCCTACTCAGATTTTTATATTGCTATAATAATACCACACCACTTTTTCTTGTTCAATATTTCCGACGTTTTAAATCGGATAATCCGCCACACCTCTTATTATTTACGCTGCGCTCCCTCTCCCGGAACTCCGCCTTCCGCAGGCCCGGTCGAATTCTTTCAGTTTTTCTTTTGCCTCACGGCTTACATGCTGGGGAACCTGGATCTCGATCCGGGCGTACTGGTCACCTTTCACAGAAGGATCTTTCATGGAAACAATTCCCTTTCCTCTAAGCCGGATCTTGGTTCCTGACTGGGTGCCTTCCTTTATCTTGCACACCACGTTTCCGTAAAGGGTAGGTACTACTGCTTCTCCTCCCAGCACTGCTGTGGTAAAAGGTATTTTTACTGTAGTATAAAGATCCTGTCCCTTTCTTTCATATCCGGGTTTCTCTTCTACCGTTACCTGAAGAAGAAGATCCCCTGCCTGGCCGCCGTTTGCTCCTGGCATACCTTTTCCTCTCAGACGGATACTTTTTCCTGTCTCAATACCTGCCGGGATCCGGACTTCCAGAGACTGGACCGTGCCTGTAGCAGGATCCTTCAGGCTCAGGACTTTCTTGCAGCCAAAAGCCGCTTCCTCCAGACTGATGATCACAGAAGCAGTCATATCCGCGCCCTTTTGAGAGCCGAATCCTCCAAAGCCATTACCATAGCTTCTTCTCCGGCTGCCTCCGAAGTCTCCGCCAAAGCCGCTGCCTCCGAAGCCGCCTCCAAAACCGCTGTTGCCGCCAAAACCACTTCCCGAGAAACCGCTGCTGCCGCTTTGTCCATGGAACATATCCCCGAAAATATTTTTAAAGATATCATCCATATCTCCCGGGTCCCCTTGGAAATGATATTCCCGGTATCCGCTGCCCGGTCCGCCATAACTATAACTGTATGTGCCGGAACCGCCGGGGCCTCCTTCTTGGGCGCCCCCGTCGAAGGCCGCATGACCAAACTGATCATAAAGCTTTCTCTTTTTATCATCACTCAAAACATTGTAAGCTTCTGTAACTTCCTTAAATTTTTCCTCAGCCTTAGGATCGCCGGCATTGGTATCGGGATGATATTTTTTCGCCAGTTTCCTGTAAGCTTTCTTTATGGCATTGGCATCTGCGTTTCTGTCAACGCCCAGAACTTCATAATAATCTCTTTTTTTATCCATTATAACCACCCTCTGCTATAAAACCTGCTATATGAAACGCCTCCATCTGGAACCTGACGTTCCAAGGGAGGCGCACCGTTTTAATGTCTTTGTTAGGAAAAGCCTCTCTGACAGACTGTTTCTTTTGTTCTACTTGTAATATAACACTTCATAATTAATGTGTCAAGGGCTGTTTCCTCTGTTATTAATTTAACATAATCTTTCTCCACTATTTGCTTTTCTGACCGCTATATTTAGATATTTATACAGATTTTACATAAATTTCCTCTTCATTTAAACTAGAGCTTTTTTGTTTAAATTTTATTCAAAAAAGTATTGTGTTAAAAAAATAACAGTGGTATAATCGAGTCGTCAAGAAAAACATAACACAAATCTAAAACTTAAAGGAGTGACTGATATGAGCAGATTTTGTTTACCAAGAGATATTTATCACGGAAAGGGCTGTCTGGAAGAGCTGAAGAATTTAAAGGGCACCAAAGCTATGCTGGTTGTTGGCGGCGGCTCTATGAAACGCCAGGGCTTCCTGGATAAGGCCGTGAACTACTTAAAAGAAGCGAAAATGGAAGTTCAGGTATTTGAAGGAGTAGAACCGGATCCTTCTGTAGAAACTGTTATGAAAGGCGCCGAAGCTATGAGAGCCTTCCAGCCGGACTGGATCGTGGCTATGGGCGGCGGTTCTCCCATTGATGCCGCAAAAGCCATGTGGGCCTTCTATGAGTATCCGGAAGTCACATTTGAAGATTTATGTAAACCTTTTAACTTCCCTGAATTAAGACAGAAAGCGAAGTTCGCAGCAATTCCTTCTACTTCCGGAACTGCAACAGAAGTAACTGCTTTCTCCGTTATTACCGATTATCATACAGGTGTAAAATACCCACTGGCGGATTTTAATATTACTCCGGACGTTGCTATCGTAGATCCGGATCTGGTATCCGGCCTTCCTGTAAAGCAGGTAGCTTACACCGGAATGGATGCCCTGACCCATGCCATTGAGGCTTATGTGTCTACCCTGCATGGTCCTTTCACAGATCCCCTGGCTCTTCAGGCCATCGAAATGGTCCTGGACTACCTGCCTGCATCCTACAACATGAATATGGACGCAAGAGAGCAGATGCACTATGCACAGTGTCTGGCAGGAATGGCATTCTCCAACGCTCTTCTGGGCCTTGTCCATTCTATGGCTCATAAAACAGGAGCTGCCTTCTCCACAGGCCATATTCCTCACGGATGTGCAAATGCCATCTATCTGCCTTATGTGATCCAGTACAACGCAAAGAATCCGGAAGCTGCGGAAAGATATGCGGAAATAGCCAGGAGAATGGGACTGGACGGTAATTCCAGACAGGCGCTGATCAACAGTCTGCGGAAAAAGATCCAGGATTTCAACAAACAGATGAACATCCCTCTTACTCTGAAAGACTTCGGTATCCAGGAAGAGGAATTTAAAGAAAAACTTCCAAAGATCGCCGAACTGGCTGTAGGAGACGCCTGCACAGGTTCCAACCCAAGAGAGATCACTCCCGCCCAGATGGAAAAACTGCTCACCTGTACCTATTATGGAACTGAAGTAGATTTCTAATCTGATATCATGAGTCAAATGGATATGGTCTTCCGGATCCTCAGTTTATGGAAATCGGAGATACCTTTCAGCTTATTCTGTTTAAAAAGCCGATAAAAAAAGCCGATAAAAAAGCCGATAAAAAAGCCGATAAAAAAAGCCAGTCTGAATCAGGAGCATATAACTGCTCCGGGACAGACTGGCTCTTATATGAAATGATCATTTTTCTTTTTTTACATTCTCTTCTATTTTTTCAAGAGTCCTGTACAGGCTCTCCATCTCTTTTTCTTCTATGTCTCCCCAAAGGACCTGATCCAGCCAGGCAAACTGTTCCTGTACCCGCCCGGCTTTTTCCTTTCCCTCAGGGGTCAGAGCGATCAGATGGGCTCTTCTGCTGGCAGGATTCACCTTTCGTGTCACCATCCCTGCTTTTTCCATCTTATCCAGGGTCCTGGAAAGGGTGGTCACATCAAACATACAGGCGTCTGCCAGTTCTCTCTGGCTCATTTCCCCCTGCTCCATAAGACAGTTCAGGATCCTGGGCTGGCCTTCTCCCACAGTGAGCCCCATCTCCAGAAACCTGGGCCGCATAAGCTGCCGCCGCTCCAGATCCAGGCGGTGAAGGATCTTCCTGATATCATTTTTTTCCATTTTATTCACTCCAATTCAAATTGGCCGGTATATAACTGATAATACCGCCCTTTCTGTTCCAGCAGTTCCTCATGACTTCCTCTCTCAATGATCTCTCCTTTTTCCAGAACCATAATGGCCTTGGAATTCCGCACTGTGGAAAGTCTGTGGGCAATAACAAATACCGTCCTGCCCTCCATAATGGCGTCCATTCCTTTTTCAATAAGCCGCTCTGTCCTGGTATCCACAGAGCTGGTAGCCTCGTCCAGGATCAGCACCGGGGGCTTTGCCACCGCCGCTCTTGCAATAGCCAGGAGCTGCCGCTGTCCCTGGGAAAGGTTGCTTCCGTCACTGTAAAGAATAGTGTCATAACCCTGAGGCAGTCTCCGTATGAAGGAGTCTGCGTTAGCGATCCTGGCAGCCTCTTTCACTTCTTCCATAGAGGCGTTCAGATTTCCGTACCGGATATTATCCGCAATGGTCCCTGTAAACAAATGGGTGTCCTGAATGACCATAGCCAGGGAACGGCGGAGGTCATCCTTTTTAATATCCCGGATATCAATGCCGTCATAGGTGATCTTTCCCGATTGGATCTCATAAAAGCGGTTGATCAGATTGATGATAGTGGTCTTTCCGGCTCCTGTAGACCCTACAAAGGCGATCTTCTGTCCCGGTTTTGCATAAAGGGAAATCCCATTAAGGATCTTTTTCTCCGGCACGTAGCCAAAGACCACATCATGGAAGCGCACATCTCCTTTCAGAGGCACCAGTTTCCCGGATCCGGGCATCTTCCAGGCAAACTTTCCTGTATATCCTTTAGTCTCTTCCAGCTCTCCCTGATGGTCCTGCACATTGCACAAAGTTACCGATCCCTGGTCCGGCTCCGGTTCTTCCTCCATCATCTCAAAGATCCTTTCTGCTCCGGAAAGGGCCGCCAGAAGGAAGTTCACCTGCTGGGTAAACTGGTTCAGAGGCATGGCGCTCTGGCGCACATAAACCAGGTAAGAAGCCAGGCTTCCCAGGTCCAGCAGGCCCATCAAAGTGAAAATGCCTCCCACACAGGCGGAAACCGCATAGTTTACATAAGACAGGCTTACAATAGTAGGAACCATCATGCCGGAAAAAGTCAGGGCATTGGTGGATTCCCGGCGGAGCGCTTCGTTCATCTGGCAGAAAGTGTCAAAGTCTTTTTTCTCATGATTAAAAACTTTTTCCACTTTCAGTCCTGCAGTCATCTCCTCTACAAATCCATTGATCTTTCCTAATTCCTCCTGCTGCCTCTGGAAGTATTTTTTACTTCTTTTCCCGTTAAATTTAATAAAGGCAAACATGATCAGCAGAAAGACCACTACGATCAGAGACAGCCGGAGACTCAGGACCATCATCATCACCACTGTGCCGAAAAGCATCATAAAGCTCTGTATGATCATGGCAAAACTGTTGTTCATAGCCTCCTGGACGGTATCCACATCATTGGTAAAACGGCTCATCAGCTCTCCATGGGTGTGGGCATCGAAATATTTCAGAGGAAGCTTCTGGACATGAGCGAAAAGGTCCCGGCGGATCTCCTTTACTACCTTCTGGGCAGAACGGATCATCAGCTGGTTATAGCCCAGGGTAGCCAGGGCTCCGCAGATATACATCACCGCCATTCCTCCTACTGCCAGAAGAAGCCCCTCCTTATCTCCGGGAAGGATAAACTTGTTGATCACCGGTTTTAAAAGGTAAGTTCCCATAATATTGGCTCCGGCGCTGATAAACACCAGCAAAGCCACCAAAGTAAAACTCCATTTATGCATCCCCAGATACTTCAGCAGATGAAGAAGGGTCTTTTTTGTATTTTTCGGTCTTTTATATCCTACATATCTGGCCATTACAGTTCCACTCCTTCCTTCTGGGAATCATAGATCTGCCGGTATATCTCATTTCTCTCCAGCAGAGTTTCATGGGTGCCTATATCGTTTACTTTCCCGTCGTCCAGAATGATGATCTGGTCCGCATGCCGGACGGAAGAGATCCTCTGGGCGATAATGATCTTTGTCATATCCGGAAGATATTCTTTCATACGCTCCCGGATGCTGCTTTCTGTAGCCGTATCCACTGCGCTGGTAGAATCGTCCAGGATCAGGACCTTAGGCTTTTTCAGCAGGGCTCTGGCAATACAGAGTCTCTGTTTCTGTCCTCCTGATACATTTACCCCTCCCTGGCCCATTTCCGTCTCGTAGCCCTGGGGCAGCCGGTCAATGAATTCATCGGCACAGGCAATATGGCAGGCCAGTTCTACTTCCTCTTTAGAGGCATTCTCATTTCCCCATTTCAGATTAGAAAGAAGGGTCCCGGAAAACAGGGTATTTTTCTGAAGGACCATGGCAATGGCGTCCCGGAGATGTTCCATAGGGTACTCCTCCACCGGAATGCCGTCTATATAGATCCTTCCTTTCTCCGCCTCATAAAGTCTGGGGATCAGCTGTACAAGGGTAGTCTTGGCCGCTCCTGTCTGGCCGATGATCCCTACCGTCTGCCCCGGCTCTATGTGGAAGGAAATATCTGAAAGGACATACTCTCTGGCTTCCTTCTTATACTTGAACCATACATGATCAAAAGTGATCTCTCCCCGTTCTACCTGAATATCTCTGGCTTTCTCATCAGTAATATCCACTTTCTCATCAATGACTTCCATGATCCGGACTCCGGAAGCCACAGAACGGGTCATCATCAGAAACACATTAGAGATCATCATAAGAGAATTCAGGATCTGAAGGACATAGCTTAAAAATCCTGTCAGTTCCCCCACTTCCATTCCCCCGGTGTTGATCAGCTCCCCGCCGAACCAGAGGATGGAAAGGATGGTTCCGTACATAACAAACTGCATGGCAGGCATATTCAATGCCGCCAGACAAAAGGCCTGCTGTGACTGTTCCTTCAGCTTTTCATTCCCTTCTTCAAATTTTGCCTTTTCATAATCTCCTCTTACATAGGCCTTTACCACCCGGACCGCCGTAAGATTTTCCTGAATGATCCGGTTTACATTGTCAATAGCCCCCTGCATGGTCCCGTAAAGAGGACGCACCTTCATGGTAATAAGGAAAAGCAGGCAGGCCAGCAAAGGCAGAGCTACCAGAAATACCACCGCCAGCTCCCGGTTAATAGAAAAAGCTACTGCCGTAGCCGCCACCAGCATCACCGGACCCCGGCAGAAAGGGCGCATGCCTGTGGAGACCGTGTTCTGAATATTTGTCACATCACTGGTAAGCCTTGTCACCAGGGAAGAGACCCGGAAATGGTCAATGTTGGAAAAAGAATATTTCTGAAGCTTTTCATATTCCGCCTGACGGAGCTGGGCTCCCAGGCCCTGGCCGGCTAAAGCTGCAAATCTGGCGCTTCCCACTCCCAGGATCAGGGCCAGCACTCCGCAGATCACCATTTCCCCGCCTTTTTGAAAAATATAGGCTCTGTCTCCCGAAGCCACTCCCACATCAACCAGGTCCGCCATGATCAGAGGGACCAGCAGTTCAAAGATAGACTCCACAGCAATACAGAACAGAGCAAGGAACGCATATTTTTTATATCGTCCCATGTAAGAAAACAGCCTTCGAAGCATTTTTTCGCACCTCCATTGTTGTATATGCAACTATTGTATACTTCAAGTTTTCCCCTGTCAATCTCTTTTGTTTTATCTTGTAAGATCTATCTGTATCTTATAAAATGATGTTGAGGGCAAAAGCCCTATATCATGGGAATGAAAGACTTGTACCCGGCATTGTAAAAAGGAGGATTCATTATATGTATACCGTGGAATACGACCGTTTATCGGAAGAACAGACAAAAAAATATCTGGAAAGGATCGGCCTTTCCTATCCTGCAGCTCCCACTCTGGAAACTCTGCATACTCTGATCTGGTCACATCAGTGCCGGGTCCCTTTTGAGGACATAGACACCAGTCTCCTGGCCTGTCCTGTCTCTCTCTCCTCTCAGGATCTGTACCGGAAGATCGTGGAGGAACGTCACGGAGGTTTCTGTTTTGAGCTTAACGGCCTCTTTCTCCTTCTCCTTAAAAGTCTGGGCTTTGAAGCCTATGCCTGTATGTGCAGGGTAGCCGCAGGATTTACCACCCTTCGGGCCCTGACCCACCGGGCCTCCATTGTCCGTTTAGATGGGCGAGAGTATCTCTGTGACGTAGGACTTGGAGGGCCTATGGCGCCTTTCGCCGTAGAACTCTCCTCTGAGCCTCAGACCAGAAAAGGGGAAACCTACCGGATCACAGATACCGGCGACGGATGGAAACTTCTTCTCCGCCGGGAAGCAGATGGTACAGACAGCCCTGTGATCATCTTTGCCACTGTGCCATTTCTGTCCGAAGATTTCACGCCTCTTATGGACGCCCTGCTGGCAAGGCCGGACAATCTCTTTTCCAATCATCTGGTGATCAATCTCAGGACTCCCGACGGATACAAAAACTTCCGTGACGATACCCTGATCTGGCGCACCGGCCAAGAACGAAAAGAAATCCGGTACGCCCCAGAGGACATACCGGATATGATACAAAATGTTTTCGGCTTAAATTACAGCAAAGAACTCCTTGCTCAGAACCTGCATCTATGATCAAAATTTTACCGTCCTGGGCTCCTCTGTGAAAGAGGAAAAAACAGCCGTGCAGTCTTCCAGGGCAAATACCTGGGTATTGCCGTCGTCAGGCTGATACATTTTCTGGAGGGACGGATAGGCGTCCAGCATATGCTTTCTGGCTTCGTATCTGTCATCCTCCAGGGCCCTGGCCGTCAGGCGGAGCCAGCGGCTGCCGTCAAAAGCGCAGATCTCGATCTTAGGATTTGCCATGATCTGTTTAGATACTTCTTTCACCTTCCCGGTCTGAATATAAAGCTTCCCTTCAAAAAGATCAATGGTACCGAAAGCCCGGACTCTGGGCTGGTCTCCTTCTACAGTTGCCAGATAATAGGTTCCGCATTTTTTCAGAAATTCATATACCTCTTCCAAAGTTTATCCCTCCTTATTTTCCATTTAGAACCCCAGTCGTCATGAGACAGAATCACATCGGGATGAAGATTGTCCACCAGCAGGTTCATCAAAGCGTCCTCAAATCTCATAAGACTGATAGTTTTAAACGATTTCTATATATAATTATAATATTCAGAATTTATAAGTCAATCATATTTATAGACAAAATATAGAAAAGCTGTCCCATTAAACATATGTCAGGAATATTCCCGATCTTGATTAATGGGACAGCTCCTCCGGATCTGAACCTTTTATTTGATCTTTTTTAAATTTTCCATAGTCAGTATTTTCTTGATATTGCACAGGAACAGTATACTTGCGATCACCGCTGAAGTAATATCCGCCACCGGTTCCGCATAGTAAACACCCATGACCCCGAAGAAATTAGGGAAGATCAGAGCCAGCGGCACCAGCAGGATCACTTTTCGCAGAAGCGCGATAAAAAGGGATATCTTTGCCTGTCCCAGACCCAGAAATGTGGGCTGGATACCATTCTGAAGGCCAAAGATCAGCATTCCCGCCATAAATACCGGCATGACTTTTCCCGTAAGAGCGATCAGATCCCCTTCATTGGTAAACATCATAGCATAAAATTCCGGGAAGATCATGGCGGAAGCCGCTGTCACAAAGGAGATCAGAAAGCTTCCGAAGATCATATAGCGGTAGGTGGTCCGCACCCGGTCAAATTTTCCCGCTCCGAAATTATAACTTACAATAGGCTGTACTCCCTGGGTATAACCGCTTAAAGGGGCGGAAAAAAGCTGCATAACGCTCTGCATGATGGTCAGGGAGCCTACATACAGATCTCCGCCGAACTTCTGGAGCTGATGATTCAGCACAATGGAAATAAGGCTTTCCGTAGATCTCATGATAAACGGCGAGATCCCCAGAGAGAAGATCTGTCCGATGACCCGGATATCCGGGCGGATACAGGAAGGAACGATCTTCAGCACCGCTTTCTTATCCACCAGGGCTTTCACATTCCAGGCAGCGCTTACAGCCTGGGAAATAACTGTGGCAATGGCTGCGCCCTTTACACCCATATGGAATACAAAGATAAAGATCGGATCCAACACAATATTGATCACAGCCCCGATGACAATAGACATCATAGCTGTCGTAGATCTTCCCTGAGCAATGATAAAAGGATTCAGTCCTAGGGCGATCTCTACAAATACAGTTCCGATCAGATAGATGGTCAGGTACTCCATGGCATAGCCGATGGTAGCATCGCTGGCTCCAAAGGCATAAAGAAGAGGTCTCTGAAAGATGAGAAATACAGCCATCAGGATCAGAGAGAAGCACAGGAGCATAAATACTCCCGTACCCAGGATCTTCTCCGCATGTTTTTTGTCATTTTTCCCCATCCAGATAGATGCCAGAGGCGCTCCTCCGGAACCTACAAAAGCGGAAAAGGCGGAGATCAGAGTGATAATGGGAAAGGTAAGCCCCACTCCCGTAAGAGCAGCGGCTCCCACTCCCGAAATATGTCCTATGTAGATACGGTCTACAATGTTATATAAAATATTGATGACCTGGGCAATGACTGAAGGTATTGCCATCCGGATCATCAGACTTGGGATCTTTTCAGTTCCCATAATCCGGTTATCTGCTTTTTCCAAAATCTTTCCTCTTTTCTAATCATAATCTGCCTGAAATTATCTCTCTGATCTGCAAAAAAGTCAAGATTTCTTAATTTCTTATTTTTCTCCTTTTTTCACCGCTGCGGCAATAGATAACGCAGGAGAATAGAAGGGGATCAGGGTGGACTGGAAAGCGTGGTACAGATCGGATTTTCCCGGCCATACTGTGCCGATCACCTGGTTGTGCTCATCCAGCTGATGGAACCAGGAGCCGTTTACATGATCCATTACCGTCTCGTCCAGATACTTCATAAACTCTGCGTAATACCGGCCGTACTCTTCTTTTCCCGTAACATGGTACAGCACAGAGGAGGTATTGATAGCCTCTGCCAGCGTCCAGTGCATACGGTCATGGACCACTGGTTTTCCATTCCAGTCTGTAGTATATACAATACCCGGAGCTCCATCTGCGTTCCATGCGTCTTTTACTGCCCGGTTAAAAAGGTTCTCTGCTGCTTCAATATATTTGGCCGCTCCCTGGGCGTCGTCTTTATAGGTGGAAAGGGCCCACTGAGTGATCAGTCTTGCCCACTCGATCCCATGTCCCGGGGTAGCCCCGTATGGCTTAAACTGATCTGCCGGCTGATCCTTATTGCATTCCAGATCCGGTGTCCAGTCTTTCGTAAAGTGCTCCGGGATCCTCCACTCATTTGCAGAAGCCCAGCCTAGTACATGATCAATGATCCTGCCTGCCCTTACCCGGTATTCTTCTTTGCCCGCGGCGTCAGCTACTGCCAGGAAAGCCTCTACCGTGTGCATATTGGCGTTCAGTCCCCGGTAATCATCCAGTACTGTAAACTCTGTATTCCAGGTATCACAGGAAAGACCCTCTTCCTCATTCCAGAAACGGAGATCATAGAGTTTCAGGGCATCCTCCAGAAGTTCCTCCGCTCCAGGCCGTCCTGCCAGAAGGGCAGATGTAGCTGCCAGGATCACAAAGGCATGGGCATAACACTGTTTATTTGGGAGGATCTGGTCATCTGCTGTAAGGCCTGCATACCAGCCTCCGTTGCGTGTATCGTGAAGTTCTCCCCGAAGGCCTTTAAGACCTGCATCCGCCAGTTCCTCACTGCCCGGATGGCCCAGGAAGGTGCCGATGCTGTATACATGGGTCATTCTGGAAGTGATCCATGTCTCCCGGCTTCTATCCTTCCAGGGTGTTCCATCATCTCCCAGATAATAGGAGCTTCCTCCCGGAGAAGGAAATCTGTGGCCGAAATTCAGCAGATTCTCCCGGATCTCCTCCTGAAATTTTCTGTTTTCTTCTGTGCCGATCTGATATTTTTTCTGTAATTCGCTCATTTTCATTACCTCGCTGCTTTCTTTAACAATCCTTTGATTTGTGAGGGCTATTTTGAAATCCTCATTTTTTCCCTTATTATACTATCCTTCCTTCTGCACTTCAATTGGCTTCTTTCTTGAAACAGTGAAAAAAGACCGGGAGCCTGCCTTTGATAGGCAGGGCCCCGGTCCTTTTCATACAGGATTTCTCTTCACCTTAGGTTCCGTTCTTTCCTTTATTTGTTATT
Source organism: Candidatus Blautia stercorigallinarum (assembly GCA_019112785.1). Lineage (GTDB taxonomy): Bacteria > Bacillota > Clostridia > Lachnospirales > Lachnospiraceae > Blautia > Blautia stercorigallinarum. Next base: position 37,117 of record DXIQ01000008.1, on the reverse strand, counting down.
GCGTTTCCTTCTCCTAACACTGATTACGCCGCCTGCAAATACCAGAACAGCTACACCACCCAGGACAATCCAGATCATCGCATTGGTCTCGTCTCCTGTCTTAACTCTCTTTGCAGTAGTCGTGGTTGTCTTTTCGTTTACGGTCTTATTGATCGTAGTATTCGTAGTCTTATTGGTAGTATTATTTGTAGTATTGTTGATGGTATTATTTGTAGTATTGTTGGTTGTTGTATTTTGGTCAGGCTCGTCCTTTTCCGGCTCTTCTGGCTGTGAAGGAGCTGGCTCTTCCGGCGCTGTGTATCGGTTTGTAAATACCGGTACTTCTCCACCGAAGTCAACGGCGGCTTCCAGATAACCTTTCAGGCTGTCTGTAACAGTTATGGTGACTGTATAAACAGTATCATCATATGTTATATTTTCCATATCGCCTTTTTCCTCGGAAACTGTATAAGTATAAGTTCCCGGTTCCGTAAAGGTAAGAGTGGCAAACTGTACAGATCCATTCTCGTTATTAACTGCTTTGGAAACAAGTTCTCCGTTACTGTCTGTAAGCAGGAATGTGAATTCTCCGTTCTTCAGCTCACGACCATCCAGAACTTTCACAGCTCCGATATTTACATCTGTTCCCTGATCTCCATAGCTGTATTCATTGTGGAATACAATGCTGTCAACAGCCTCGCCATCTGTATTGGCCACTGTCCAATTGACAGATAAAGTACCGTCGCCATTATCTGTTACCTCTGCAGACGCTTTGTAAACAGTCCTGTCATAATCCACACCGCCTAAGTCTCCGATCTGTTCTTTGATATCATAGTTATAAGTACCAGGTGTATCAAAACTTACGCCGCTTAATGTTACAGAACCTTCTGCTCCATTTGTACCTTCTGCTACAGTCTGACCCTGGGAATCCGTCATTACAAAGTGGAATTCACCTTCCGTCATATCTCTTCCTGTAAGTTCCTTTGTGATCGTTACAGCTCCGTCTGTAGGAGATGTAGGATCTAATGGTGTTACAGAATAAGTATTCGTATAGCTGAACTGTGCACCAGGAATTTCAGAAGAGGAAGCCGTGATTGTTCCGTCTCCATTATCTGTTACTGTCACCATGAAAGTCTTGGTAACCTCCGGATCATTAGTAACGCCGGAAACATTTCCTGTCTCTGTAATCGTGTAGGTGTAGACTTTGCTTCTTTGTGCATTCAGTCCTTCCGAAGAATTTTCTCCTGTCTGTGCTGTAACAGGTTCTGTAGTTCCTGTTACTTCGCTGCTGTTTTCTTCTGCAGCCGGAGTTTCTTCTGTTACCGCCTGAGCAGAAGCATCCTCATCAGGAATTGCTACGCTTTCTGCATTTTCTTCAGGACTGCCTTCTGTCCGTGCTGTCTCTTCCTGCTGAACGTCTCCATCAGTTTCAGGAGTCTGTCCTTCTTCAGGATTTTCAGCCTCTGTCTCGTCTTCCTCAGGAGTTTCTTCCGTTACACCGGAATCGCCAAACACATTCTCCATTGTATAAGTAATATATCCAAAGGACACATTACCTGCTGCATCATTGGTTGCTGTTGTTCTCTCCGGCATTGGAGCACCTTCCGAACCGGAAATTTCAAAGGTATACTGTCCTGCAATATCCGGCGCGTTATCTCCAGATGCTACTTCCAGATTCTTAGAGCCGCCTACATATACAGATGCCTCTGCAGAAGCTCCATAGGTATTCCTGAAGGTAAGACTGCCGTTCTCTTCCGGATAAGTTACTGCAATACCCAGTGTACCGTCGTTGTTGTCTGTCACAGTCACAGTAATCTGGAAACTTGCAGCTACTGGCGCAACGCCTTCCGGCAGGTTTGATGTATCTTCAGATACTGTATACTGGTAAGCAAAGATATCTTTTCCGTCCGCACTGCTCTTCTGGGCTATACCATTTGCTGCGTCCCGGAACATTGTTTCTTTGCTGTAGGAAATCGGGCTGAAGCTGATAGATCCGTCTGCACTGTTGGAACCAGTTGCAGCAGTATTGCCAGCCTTATCTGTTACAATAAAGTTGAACTCTCCCGCAACCTGGTCGCGGTTTGTCAATTCCTTAGAAGCCTGGATACTTACCTCTCCGTTTCCTCCAAGTTCTCCCGTAGCATTATAACTGTTATTAAAGGTTACTGATGCCGGTTCATAAGCAGAATCTGTATTGTCATAGGTATATGTCATTTCCCCATCTGCACCGCCGCTTACTGTTGTAGTAACGGTAAGTATTCCATTTCCGTCATCTGCCACAGAGATAACAACTGTGTAGGTAGTGCCGTCATAGGTATATCCCGCATCATCTCCCTGGTTTTCAGAGATTGTATAGGTATATTCCTTTCCGCTGTCAGCCTGTGTAAACTGCATGCTGCTAAATACAGGGATAGTAGCAGAAGCAATTCCCTCGGAATTTGTCACAGCCTCCGCAGTCACAGGATTTCCGCCCAGAGCAAGGTCTGCTTTTTCTGCTGATTCAGAATCTGCAGGAGTTACAGTAAATCCAAACTGTCCGGAACCAATATCATGGTTTGCAAGGTTCTTGATAATATTCAGTCCGCCTTCACCGTTATAATCCAGGCTGGTCGCGTAGGTATTGGTAAAGGTCTCTCCGGTAATGCTGACTGCCGCGGCATAACCGCCATGGAGATTATCCGTTACCGTTACTGTAACTGTAGCAACATTTTGAGAATAAGTCATTCCCGGATTTGTTCCTGCTGCTTCCCGGACTTCATATACATAAGTTCCTGCTGCCTCATATGTGATCGGTCCAAATCCAAAGACGGCCATATCACTGCCGGATTCTGTCTTACCTGTAGGTGCATTTACCGTAACACTTGTTTCTTCCGGCATTGGGATATTTCCGGATTCAGGCCTGATCAAAGCACCGTCTGCTGCAGTTCCGCTCTTAGCAGTGATCTCGAATGTAAACGAATCACCATCCCAGGCTTTTCCTTCCAGTACTTTTGTAAGCTGAATCTGTCCTTCTACAGGTTCAACAGTTACCGATCCGCCTGGTTGATAGGTATTGGTAAAGGTCAGACCTGCCTCCGGCGAAACTCTCGTAACCTGAGCGGTAAGAGTGCCGTCAAGATTATCTGTCACACTGACTTCAATTACCCGAACCGTCTCATCATAGGTCATTCCTCCAAGTTTCTCATCATCTGCCGGAATCTGCTCGCTTATGTTAAATACGTAGTTTCCTGTCTCTGTAAAGGTAATATCACCAAATGCTGCCTGATGATTTTCTGTTGCGGAATCAATTGTAATTCCTTCTGCATTTTCCGGAAGGATCACAGTAGGCTCTTCTGCATTGATAGCTGCATTTGTAGCATCATCTCCGCCTGTAAGCACGAAGGTAAAGCTGTCGTCTTCCTGCCATTCTCTTCCGTCAATGACTTTCGTCACATTCAGGTTTTCTGATCCGGAAAGGACTTCACTGCCAGGTTCTTCTCCCGGTCCTGCCTTATAAGTATTGGTCCAGTTAGAATCTCCCTCTGTATCAGTAACCTCTGCTGTCAAGCCTCCCTTTCCATTATCTTTAACAGAAACCGTTATCGTATAAATATGGTCATCATAGGTCATTCCTCCAGTATTTCCTACAAATCCCTCTGCTCCCGGCTGCTGCTCAGAAATTGTAAATACATATTCCCCCGCCTGGTTGAATGTAATGTCGCCGAAATTGAACGGTACCGCTGCTCCCTGGGAGAATCCACCTTGAACAGCCACCATAGTCTCTGGCATTACAATTGTTCCATCGTTAATTGCATTCTCTGTTCCTACAGTGCCTGGGGCAAGCAGAAATGTGAAACTGTCTGCCATCAGTGTATCTGTATTCGCTCCGATCCAGTCACGGCCGGTCAGTGTCTTGGTTCCTGCCAGATTTGCTGCGCCATCCAGAGTCGCTGTACCGGTAGACTTATAGCTGTTGTTGAAAACAACTGCTCCAGCCTCTGTCCATTCCTGTTCTCCTTCAGCGCTTCCTGCTGTTTTCTCTATGGTTGCATTTGTATCGCCATTGGATGCCACATGTACAGTTACTCTATACTGTGTAGTATCATAAGTAACTCCCGGCTGTCCATCATTGACCTCAGTAATGAGGTATACATAGTCTCCTGCAGAGGTATAAGTAATATTCTTCAGGAGTGTGATCGGTGCAGTCCATGTTCCATCCTCATTATCTGTAGCTGCTCCATTGAAGTTAGCCTGAAGAGTTTCACCCATAGGCGCGCCATCCTGGGCTTCTACCCGGAATGTAAACTGACTGTCTGTCAATTCCTTACCTGTCATGTTCTTGGTTCCTTCCAGAGAGAAGGAATCCCCTGACTGGAATGTCCAGCTGTTGGTCCAGGTAAGCTGATCTTCTCCTACAGTGATCTCAGCTGTCAGACCTCCCTGATTGTCATCTGTTACAGTAATGATAATGTCATGAGAAGCTGTGTCATAGGTCATGCCATCAGCATTTCCAGACTGCTCCGTAATATGGTAAATATACTCGCCTGCCTTAGTGAACGTAATCTTGCCAAAGCTGATATCTGCGCTGCTGCCATCTGTAGGCTGAATGGTAATATTTCCATCTTCATCAATCATATCCGGCATTGGCGCTCCGTCTTCAGCTTTTACATTAAAGGTAAAGGAATCCCCTTCCTGGAAATCCCGTCCTTCAAGGACTTTCGTACCATTAAGTTCAAATACTGCTTCTGCCGCCTGCGTATTAGTAAATGCCGCTGCGTCGCTTACATACTGGTCATTTTCAGTAAGGGCGGTACTGTTATCATACAATACCTGAGCCCACAGTGTTCCTTCTGTCTGATTCTCGAAAACTGCAACTGTAACGGTTGTAGTATGGTCATCATAAGTCATACCCTCCGCATTTCCGGCGTTTTCTGTGATCTCATATACATAGGTACCTGCCTGGGTAAATGTCATCTCACCAAATACTGCATTATTTACATTGCCTTCACTTGGTTTTCCGACTTCAATGGTTGTCTCTTCCGGCATTGGAATATCCGTCTGATCCATACCATCCGGCGCTGAGGTATTCTTAATAGTAAAGCTGTAAGATTCATCCTCTGCCCAGTCACGGCCTTTCAAGGTCTTCTGAACCTTGATTCCGTTATCTCCGTCGCCGCCGATCACCACTTCCTCAGGGTTATAAGTATTGGTAAAGGCCGCTGCGCCTTTCACATCCTTATCGGACTCAGTTTCCGCCTCTGTATTATCGTAAGTCACATCAGCTTTGAGACTGCCGTTACCGCTGTCTGTTACTTCAACTGTCACTGTAGCCTTATGGCCGTCATATTGGATTCCTGTCTGACTGCTGTCAATCTCAGAAATCTCATATGTATAGGTTCCTACAGTGCCAAAGGTCATGCTACCAAATGTACCATGATTAATACCTGCCTCTGCGCCCTCTGCACTAATTGTAATTGTTGTGCCTTCAGGCATCGGCGCAGTTACACCTTCCGGAGCAGATATATTGCTAATTGTGAACTGGAATTCATCGCCCTCTGTCCACTGACGGCCGGTAAAGGTCTTCTGTACAGTAATTCCGGCGTTGGTATCATTACCGATCACTACGCTTGACGGATTATAGGTATTGGTAAATTGAACTTCTGATCCAGCTTCTGTGATACTTCCTTCAGCATTTTCCGTTGATGTTGCTGTATAGCCATCCGCTGTATAATCTGCTTCTGTCACTGTATATTTTGCACCTTCCGGAAGTCCGGTAACTGTTGCAGATTCATTATGCTTCAGGTTCAATGTTGCCTGGCCTTCATCATTAAAATCAAGTTCCTGTGTATCGCCATCACCGATCTTATACTGATAGGTACCTGTTAACGGCTGATCGTTTGTACCTCTGAGTGTAATTGTAAAGGTAAACTCTTTGTCAGTGTCGATCTCCGTTCCCTGTCCTTCTGTCAGAATAATCTCCTTACTGATGGTCAAATCTCCGGTATTTACTTCCACATCACCGCCGGTAGTATTTGTATCATAATCATGATCTCCCACGGATACGGTTGCTTTGTTCGTAACCGGATCTTTCACTGTGGTGGCATTCTCATTTACTACCGTATTGAAAGTAACGGTACTTGCTGTACTGCTCGGTTCTACATTTTTAATTGTCCATGTCAGAACCTTTCTGCCGTCATCGTTCGTCACCTCTTCCGGTACAGGCTGTCCTTCCGGAACTCCTGTATAGGTAAGGCCAGCCGGCAATATATCGGTTACTGTTACCGTTGCGGGTTCGTCGGTATCATTGCGGTACTCGATTGTATAAGTCAGTGTATCACCTACCTGAATTCCTGTATCCGGAGTTGTGTCTGAAACTTCTTTCTTCGGAATATCTGTTGTTACTTCGTTCGTAGTCTTTGGATCATTTTCGCCAACATAAATTTCCGCCTTATTCGTGATCGGATCAGCGTCTACCGCATCCTCTGTTACAATTACAGTAAATGTAACAGTTCCTTTATCACCCGCCTGTTTCTCTCCGAGATCCCATGTTATGGTACCGTCTTCATATACTCCTCCATCAGAGATTGCGTCATCACCTTTGACAAGCTGGGTTCCGGCTGGGACTTTATCTGTTACGGTTACTTCACCATCTTCCTCTGCCGCCCAGTCAATTGTATAGATGATCTCATCACCTACACCAACCATCTGTCCATTGATGGAAGTCTCCGGCTCATCGGCAAATGCTACATCTTTCTTATCGTCAGAAGGATACGGTGTTATTGTTGTGTTGGTCTTGTGTCCGTTTACAGTAGCTGTGTTGTCCACGGATGCTCCGGCATCTCTTGTCACCGTCACCTTAAATGTGATCACCACTTCTGTATTGTCCGGAAGGTCAGTCAGATTCCAGGTAAGGGTCTGTCCGCCTGCTGCATCTCCAGTCGTCGCTGTCGGCTCCATTGGAGCTGCCTCATTACTACCAATCTGAACTGTCGCAGAACCTGCATTATAGCCCTGTCCTTTGGTCAAAGTATCTACTACTTCGGCTGAAGCATTATCTCCATCCGTATTTGTGAAAGAAATCTGATAGGTAAGCACAGTTCCTTCACCAATACTGCCCGGATTTGTAGTCTCTGTCTTACTCGGCACCGGATTGGTTACAGTACTGGTCTGGGGACCATTGTCTCCGATTGTGATATCAGCACTGTTTGTAATATCCTCAGTGGGATTTCCATTCGCAGGTTCATCCACTGTTACCTTGAAGGATACCTGTCCGGATGCTCCCGGAGTCTGATTCTTAAATGTCCATGTGATTGTTCCATCCTGCTCTACTCCGCCTTCGGAAATGCTCTTCGCTACAAGTGTTGTACCTGCTGGAACTGTATCAGTAATAACCACATCTGCGTTGACCGGTACGCCATTTTTATCAACAGCGTTATTTACCCAGTCGATAGTATATGTAAGTTCATCATCTACACCTACCATCTGTCCGTCAATATTGTTGCCATTTGTATCCTGTACAGATTTCGCATCTTCCGGTTTATAGTAAGTATTGTAGAATGTGGGGTTGTTGCCCTCTACTGTAATGTCAAGCTGTCCGTCAAAGCCTTCGTCGGTTACATGGACGGTAATTGTCTTGTCCGAATTATCATATGTCCAGCCATCGGGTATCTCACCGTCAGCCTCGTCCTCATTTACGGTAAAGACATAATCTCCTGCTGCCTTAAAGGTCAGATCTCCAAAGCTTACTGTCTCAGTTCCATCTTCTGCTAAGTTATCCTTAGAAACTGTGGATGTAAGGGTTTCGTTATTAAGGCCTTCAATATTTTCTGCTTTGCCTGAACTGCTTTCTGCATCAAAGGTAAGGGTAAAGTGGAAATCGCTGGCAGCTGTACCGCCGCTTACAACCTTTGTTACCTTAAGAGCACTGTCTCCGCTCAGGGAAACGCTTCCCGGTGTATAACTGTTGATAAATTCAGGGTTATTATTATCAATACCTGTAATAACCAATGCGCCATTCTGGTCTTCCACATGAACAGTAACTTCTACTGTTTTACTATCATATGTCCAACCGCCAGCCGTAGTTGTTGTTGTTTCATCAATTACAAATTTGTAGTCTCCGGCAGCTGTAAATGTAATGTCGCCGAATGTCTGTGTATCTGTCTTTCCAGCTTGAATGTCATTAGCTGTATTTACAGTCATGCCGTCAAATGCTGTCAGGTCATCGCCTGTGCCTTCGAAGATGTTGGTGCCGTCCTGTCCTTCCGCAAGGCTCAAAGTAAACACAAAGTTCTCAATCGCATTTGCACCGGTAACTTTCTTTGTTACCTGAATAGCAGTATCGGCATCCTCATCTGTTGTCACCTGGCTTGGCTGATAGCTATTGGTAAATGCTGCAGCCGTGGTTACTGCTTTATCAGAATCAGTTACTGCTCCACTATTATCATATTCTACCTCAGCATCAAGCTGTCCATCGAAGTCTTCATCAGTTACATGAACCGTTACCTTTACGGTATGAGCATCATAGGTCCAGCCTGCCGGATCGTCCTGATCGTCATGTGCCTGAATTTCGGTAATGTTGAACTCATATTCCCCTACTGCCTTAAAGGTGATGCCGCCGAATTCAACGGTAACAGGAGTCTCCTGGGTCACGCCACTTGTAATGGAAGCAATACCATCGTAGTTCTGTTCAACAGACTCAACATTTTGCCACTTCTCATTATCCGGATCAACCGGTTCCAACTGAAAACTGAATTCTTCTGTGGAATCATTACCAGTTACAGTCTTTTGTACCTGGATACCGTCAACTGTACTGTCTCCTCCTACTGTAATCGGGTTAGCCTCATATTCATTAACCGCCTCAGCAGGATTACCTGTCACGCTTTGGATGTAAAGATTACCGTCATATTCGTCGTCTGAATTACGATCAGTCACTACCACAGTGATGTATTTAATCGCAGTATCGAATGTCCATCCATCATCAGCCGCAGGTGTGTCCTCCTGAACTGTAAAAGTGTAAGTACCCGGCTCTGTAAAAGTCAATGTGGGGAAGCTGAGCGTCTGTGACTCACCGGCCGCAATAATATCCGTTGTATTCACATGAGCCTGATGGTTATCATCGAGTCCCTGAATGCTGCTCATATTGCTGCTGGTGGCTGTCAGCGTAAAGCCATACTGCACACCCTCAGGTGACGAAGCTCCTGTTACAGTCTTAGTAATCTGGAGTGCATTGTTAGTAGCCTCGCCAAGCTGGGCACCATTCGGATTGTAATCATTTACAAATCCAAAAGTTGGAACAGTGTATCCCTCAGTACCGGAAACTGCATGATCCACAATAATCTCATTAGTTTCACTACCGTCTGCATCCATTGTCTTCGTAACTGTAGTTACCGCATGCATTGTACCGTCACCATTATCAACTACAGTAATATCAATCCTATACTGGCTCTTATCGTACTCTACCCCTGCAAGTCTGTTATCATCCGTCGGGTCCGCTTCATCCACAATAAATGTATAGGTCTTGCCCGCATCATCCTGATCAAAAGACAGGCTCTGAAGCTTATTCATTGTCACCGTACCATCAGTTTCTGCTGCAGTGTTAGAGAAGTTTGCATCTGCTTCTGTCACAAGTTCAGATGCATCACCTTCACCAGTAATTGTAAAGTTAAAGTCACCTGCAGCCATGGGGCGGTCAAGAATCTGCTTAGTTACTGCAATACCGCCTGCCCCTTCAGCGCCATAGTTCATGTGCGCCTTATACTCGTTTGTAAACGCTGCCTGATCGGTGTCGTTATGCCCTACATTGGAATAAGTAACCGTAGCTGTAAGACTTCCATCGTTATCAGGATCTTCATCTTTATTATTGTCCGTTACATTTACCGTTACAGTACAAATATTTTTATCATAGGTCATGCCATTATCATCAGTAGTTTCAGTTCCACTTTCATCGGCAACCTCATTTACTGTAAAAGTATATGTACCTGTCTTGGAAAATGTCATATCGTTGAAGTTAAACGCCATATCGTCGTCGTCAGCATTTACTGTAACTATCTCCGGCATCGGAAGTACTTCCTGAGCAAGTTCATTAACTGCCGTCAGCTGGAAGTAGAATGTTTCACCGTCCTGCATGCTACGGCCTGTCAGGTTTTTAACGCCATGGATTGCCGTGCCCGCATCCAAAGTAATATCAGCATCTGTCGGATCATATGTATTGTCAAACACAATCTGCTGAGGTGTCAGATTTGGTGTCGCGAGGATGATTGTCTGATCAGGATTCTCCGGGTCTGCAGTCTCTGTTACTGTCACCTGAACAGTATACGAAGTATTATCATATGTCATTCCCTGTTCGCTTCCGGGGATCTCGGTTATCTCGTATTCAAAGGTCTTGCCAACATCATTGCCATCGTAACTGATAGTCGGGAACCCGAAACCGTAACCTGTATTCGTTGTAGTAATAGCATGGTTTGCATCGGCCCCCTCAGGCATTGGGACATCGGCAGCCTCTACTGTATAACTGCCTGATGTACCGGAAGCAGTCTCAAATCCACCAAGTGCCCGGAGCTGGAACGTAAACTTATCAGCATTAATTGGATTTCCGCCGGTCGTATCTGTATAACTCTTCGTACCGTCAATGTTCGTAGTACCATTGCTTACATCATAAGTATTCGTAAATACTACTGTGTTATTAGTAATTTCCGGCTGCTGTTCGGGTATCTGTCCATCGTCATTCAATCTCTGCTCAATAGCTACAGAGTCCACAACAAGATTTCCTGTGCCATTATCAATAACTATGACAACTATTCGATAGCGCGCAGCGGAATAGTCAATACCGTCAATCGGATTCGTATCATTATTCTCAGTAATGGCATATCGGTACTCGCCCGGAGCGGTAAATTGAATATCGCCAAACGCTGCTGTGTAGTTTTGAGTTTCGTCCGTCACTGTGACAGTAGTATTTGTAGGCTCAGGAGTCGTAATATTGCCAACTGCCGTATTGCCCAGGCCGGCTATCTCAAATATAAACTCATCGCTTGTTCGCCAATCACGACCATCCAGATTCTTCTGAACCTGAAGCGTTGCCTTTGTACTGAGGTTCACAGAATCTGCATGATATGTATTAGTAAAGGAAACAGACTGCTGCGAACCGGCAACAATTGTACCGGCAACAGTACCATCCGTTGTATTTGCATTTTCGCCCGCAGAACTGTCGGTAGTAGTGAAACCGTTGCTATTCGCACCCTGCTCAGTTACTGTGAACTTTGTATCTGCCGGCAGACCGGTGATAACGACACGCTGATCAGCCGCAATACTCACTGTGCCGTTGTTGGCAATCGTGCCAGTACTTACCGGACTCTCTGCCGAACCATATACAGCGTAAGAATAGGAGCCGGTAAGGGCTGTGTTCTCGGAATCAGTAAGTGTTATCTGGAAAGTAAAGTTATTCTTACTTGACTTAGTTTCGTCAGAGGCATTGCCCCAATCAACGGTCTTCTTAATCTCAAGATCACCGGGAGTTGCAACGGAAAGCTTTCCGTTATTACCCAGTGCCTGTGATACGCTGCCATCAGTATTCCATTTAGGAACAAGTACAGTTGCTGCCGTACTTGTTTCATTTGTACTCTTATTAGATTCAAGAGTAGCTGGACGGTCGGCGCGTTCCGTCTGTGCCGGAATATACGCATTGTTATTACTATCATATGCGATTTCGTTCCATTCGTCTCCACTGCGGTTAATCGTTATATAACCATCTGTCTCTTCATGAGCTGCTCCGGTGTCAGCATTATCCTGAACCCAATATACGTCTTTGTAGTACAGCGTATTGACACTTTGAACATCTTGCCATGTTGCCCGGTCTGTACACTCCTCATCAGTATAGAGTTCTGTATTTTCCGTATAATAATAGAATTTATTTCCAGCACTCGGTGTGAAAGTTGCGGTAGTGGTACCATTGCCGCTGCTCCACAAATTACTGTAGAAGTCAACCGTAGAGTTGTCATCTGAAAGATTGGATTCCATAATAGCATTATAAATCTCGGCATTTCCTTCTGCTGCCGGATTGTTCAACGCATCGATTGCAGCCTGCTTCACACTCACACCATAGAACAGACGAACCGGATATGCCGGAGTCACTGTCATTGTGCTGTTGTCAGTATCTACGTCATAATTTCGCATTGGAAGCAGTGATGCAGGAATAGTAACTGTGATCGTATCGCCTATGGCAGGATCATCACTGCGGGTAACTGTCACAACCAGGTTTTCCAAATCGGCTGCACCATAAATACTGTTAGCTGTATAAGTGCCTTCGAAATGGTATGTATCCACATTGTCTACCGTTGTTTTGCTTGAGCTGGAGAATATCTCATTTCCATAGGCAAGCTGGATTGTATCTTCACCTGCACCTGTGGCCGTTACTTCCATATATGATCCAAGGGTATCAGTAAATGTAAGCGTTCCGGGATTAGTTTCTCCCTCCCGAACCACATCTTCAATTGGAGAACCTGATCCCTCACTTGTGGGAAGGGACTCTGTAATATCCTCGAATACCTGATCAAGTTCATCGGCATTGGTAGCAGCAAAATAGTACTGCGGATTCTCCTCTCCCGATGTGTCGCTGGTTACACGATCTCCCAGATGAAGATTATTGAAGTTGTTACTCTCCTGTTCATTTCCCCCCCAATCAGTCGTATAGCAATGTGCATCGGGGTAATTGCTGGAGACCGCATTCATATATCTGTTAAAATCCCCATCTGTATCGCTCGGATTTGCACTCTGGAACACACCAATACTATAAATAATTGTATCGTCCTGCTTCATTTCATAAGCATAATTGATTGCCTCACCTGCAACACTGTCGCTCCAACTTGAAGATGTAGTTGGATTACCGTCGGTAAAGAAGATAACTACCTTCTGGGCATTCTCTCGGGCTCCTGTCAGATCCCCATCTCCATCCAAAACCCGCTGTGCCTGATGAAGACCATAATTTGCCTGGGTCGCTCCTTCTCCATACAAGCTATTGATAGTGTTCTTTAAACTCGAAGAAGTACCGGAATTATATGCTGTCAGATCGGACACAATCTGAGAACAGTTATAACCCTGTCTTGTAAAGTCATTACCCACAGAATTGTTCTCATCGCTGGCAAACTTCACCAGAGAAATTCGATGCTGCTGATTCACATCAGTTATACTGTCATTCATCTCTGCAACAGAATCAACAAAGGCATTTGCTGCGTTCTGCAACGCCTCCATTTTATTAACCTCTTCACGAGTATAGAACTGCACGCGCCCCTCGGTCTGGTCATCAGCACTTCGCTTATAATCAACAGTATGTGTTTGCGTATTCCATCCTGAACCGGTAGTGTAATACCAACCACTGTTGTTCCTATAGCTAACTCGCTGCCAATCTCCATTATCGAGCTGGATATAATAACTACTGTTATTACGAACACTATACGTCTCAGTATAGACATATCCCATACTGTCCCCCTGCCCGTTGTCCATAGAACCGGACACATCCACTACTAACACGATATCCAACGGTGTAGTAGTTGTTGTAACAGTTCTCAGATTTGACATTGAAGACAATGCGGAGAGCCCGACCAGAAAATCAGAATCGCCTTTCGTGATGGATTGTCCACTCAGTGATCCGTCAAATTCGTAGGAACTATTGAACACGCTCTTGTCGGTCCAAATGCGCCCGATGTTCTGTGTAGAAACTATGCCGCTTGGTGCGGTAAAGTTTTCCCACCCCATCGTTGTGTCAGGATCCACTTGTGTATCCGAATCCTCGACAGCAAAGGTCTGTACTCCATCTTCTTCAGTGTTCTCTGCCGTCTCCGAATTCCCGCTGTCACCTATACCCAGAAAGCTGGTCACCGAGTCTATCAGATTACTGAAGAATCCGCCATTCTCTTCTCCACTTTCCTGGGTACTTTCTGTCGCTGCATACACAGTCAATGTACTCTGAGGCATCATTCCCACTACCATGACCACAGCCAGGATAATGGCCAGCATGGCGGATAAGCGGTGACTCCAAGTTCTCCTTTCTTTTAATATTTGTGTTTTCTCTTTCATTAAAACACCCATCCTTTCTTTTTGGCATCTGCCAGAAAACTAAAGCAGACTCGCCATTTCTATTTCTAAACTAAGTAGGTTTTCTTTTGGATATTTAATTCATATCTGCATCTTTTGATTGGGTTTCCTCTTCCTCATCTTCATTTCCTCCTATTTCTTTTCTGTCTAGCTGGACTGCCTCATCTATGAGGCTCAACATCTCCAATGTGCTGCGGAAACATGTTTTTTGCTGCCGTTCCGCCCACAGGATACTTCCCTGCCAGGTAGCATTTTGGCAGTCATATATACGGATTAAAAAGGTTTCTTCTTTTCTGTCAGGCATACTTTATCCAGACCTCCTTTTCTATTTACAGTCGGGAAATAAAGGCCTGTCCGCTGGTTTTATTTCCCATGGAATTACAACATAATATCGATTATGTGGTTAAAAAATTTAATGAATTTTTAGAGATGCATTACACTTTTTATGGGTATTGCAAATTATTTTTGAATATGTAATGGTTTTGCTTATAAAACGCCTCAAAAGCCGCTTGAAATAAGGGGGAGAATGATTGACTTGATTATTTTTTTGGTGTACACTTAATTAAAATATTATGAAATATTTAGAATTCTGAAACTTTTAGAATTGAATTACCACATAATCGATATTATGTGGTATTATTTTTTTTGTATTTATTGAATGTTTTTTCTACTTTTACATATACTAAATGAATTAGATTTTTTTTGCACAAAAACGCGGAGACCTCTCTAATTCCAGAGAGCGTCTCCGCGTTTTCTTTGTCCAGGTGAAAATTCTCTATCTCTTTTCTACCCTGATATTTCATTTTTATTAATAAGGAAATTTCAATTTAGCTATATTTCCCCGGCAGTGGAGTAAAACCTGGAAGGTAATCTCAAAAGAAGGGGCCTGGTGTTTCTACATCCATTCCCGGTATAATTCCGCTATAGAACTAAATATATAATCCGGTCCGTAGTCACAGGCCTCCGCCTCTTCTCTTGTGGCCTCTCCTGTGAGGACAAGGGCGGTTTCCACCCCGGCATTATGACCGCAGAGGATATCTGTGTAAAGCCGGTCCCCCACTACCAGAGTTTCCTCCCGGGAGAAATGGTTCAGCTTCAGGGCATAATCTACCATAGCGGTGCCTGGCTTTCCAAGATATTTAGGCTTCCTTTTTACCGCGTGCTCCAGCATCTCGCAGATAGCTCCGCAGTCCGGTACATAGCCGAATTCAATAGGACACACATAGTCCAGATTGGTAGCCAGATAGTCCACCTTGCGGGTACTCAGTACCTGGCAGGTATCCTGGATCTTCTCATAGGTAAGCTGGTTGTCATAGGAAACCAGGACACAGGCGATATCCTCATCCATACAGTCCGTAGTCACACGGATCTTGTTCTTCTTCAGCTCCCGGAGGAGAGATTTTGTCCCCATCACATAGATCAGTTTCCCGTCATAGTGCTTTTTCAGATACTGGACCGTGGCAAAAGAAGCTGTGATAAAATTGGTGTAATCTGTCATAACTCCCAGTTTCTGAAAAGACAGGATATAATCCTCGATACTCCTTGTAGAGTTATTGGTAATAAAGACAAACTGTCCGCCGCTGTTCTTTACTGCTTTTAAAAATTCTCGGGTGCCGTCGATCAGCCTCTGCCCGATGCATACCGTTCCGTCTATGTCCAGGAGAAACAGGCGTTTATCTTTTATAAATCCCTTATCTTTCTCCATTTTCCACCTGCCTTCTCACCGAAAGGGCCGTATCCGGATAATTGGTGATCACCGCTTCCAGATCTTCCTCTATGAATTTCTTCATATCTTTTTCCTTATTAACTGTCCAGACCCGTACTTTCAGGCCGCTGGCCTTGTATTTTTCCAGGAAGTCCGCCATATATAAGTGATAGACTGCCGGATGTAATCCACATACGCCGGTATTTTTCGCATACTTTTCCACATCCAGCATCACATCACTGTATAAATAGGCAGTTTCCGCATTTTCATTAAGACTCCGTACCTTCTGGACACTATAGTGGTTAAATGAGGAATAGATTACTCTGTCTTCCATTCCTGCATCTTTCACGATCTTCATAGTCTTCTCTTCAATACCCGGATACCAGAAGATCCCTGTCTTCAGTTCAATGTTTACTTCCATCCTGCCTGGTTTTACCAGATCTAAAACTTCTTTTAATGTAGGGATCTTTACCCCTTTATATTTTTCCATATGATTATGGAAAGAAAATTTCTTCAGTTCCTCCAGAGTATAATCTCTCACATACCCTTTTCCTGTACTGGTCCGGTCAATGGCCTCATCATGGATCACCACCACTTCTCCGTCTTTTGTAAGCTGCACATCCAGCTCGATTCCGTCTGCTCCCTGCTCCTGGGCCAGATTAAAAGCCTGAAGAGTATTCTCCGGCGCATATCCGCTGGCGCCTCTGTGGGCAAATACTTTTGTCATGATCTCTTTCCTTCTTTCCGATTTTTTCTTTGACTGCTTATCCTGCCAGATCAAAGGTGCAAAGAAAGGGCTGCCGCATTAATCAGATTCAAGGATATTCCTGACATATGACTAATGTGACAGCTCCCTCATTTACCTGTCTATAGCTATTATATCATGATGTCTCCCATGCGCAAGGTTCCGGATAAGCAAAACCTTATGGGAATCATATATTGCTGCTCTGACACCATCTCAGGATCAGCCATTTACCAGGTTGTATTCTTCAATGGACTTATTAATGGTGTCGGCCATATTGGAAACGGCCTCATCTACATCCACTTCGCCGTTTAACATACTCTCGATCTCAGATTCTACTGTATCTCTCGCCTCAGAGAATACACTTAACAGCGCGCCTACATATTCCGGTGAAGAATCATGGAGCTGATCGATAGCTGTCTGGAACTGAGGATACTGGGCGATGTTATCTTTAAATACCTGCTCTTCCTGAGCTGCTACTGTTACAGGGAAGTATCCGGTCTGTGCGTTCCAGTAAGCCTGAGATTCCGGAGAGATCATGAATTTCACAAACTCCCAGGTAGCTCTTAATTTCTTAGGATCATTGTTGTTCAGCGCCCACAAAGAAGCACCGCCGATAGATACGCCGCCTTCATCGCTGTCTTTTACAGACGGGAAGTAAGCAGTACCTACTTCAAATTTTCCGTTTACATCCTGAAGGATCTGTTTCAGGGACGCTGTGGAAGCCAGAGTGATAGCCGCCTGTCCTGAGGAAAAGTCTGCCAGGCCTGCGTCCCCGCCTCTTCCTACGATAGGAGCGTAACCTTTATCGTTAAGAGATTTCCATGCATTCAGGATATTTGCAGCCCCGCCGTTTTCATCAAAAGCCACGGCTGTAGCAGCTTCTTCTCTTCCGTTTCCATTGTTTGCGTAATCAAGACCCTGTTTTCCAAGGAACTCCTCAAAGAACCATCCGTAGATAGAAAGAGACATAACCTCTCCTGCGCCCCCTTCATTTAACAGCTGGTCGCCGATAGCCTCAATACCTTCCAGGCTGGTAGGGATCTCTGTGATACCTGCCTTATCAAAAATATCCTTATTATAATACATCAGTGGTGTAGAGGAGTTGAAAGGCATGGAATACAGCTGGTCATCTACTGTATAATATGCAGCCAGGTTTGGCTCGATCTGAGAGATATCATAGTTGTCCTGATCGATCATCTCCTGCATAGGTACGATCCAGCCGGAATCGATCATAAATCTTGTACCGATCTCATATACCTGTACCAGATCTGCTCCCATATTTCCGATCTGAGCACTTCTCAGCTTATTCAGGGCATCATCATATTCTCCCTGATACTCAGATACAACAGTGATCCCCAGATCATTTTCTTCATTAAAGCGGTTCACCAGCTCATCAATAGCCTGTCCGTTCACGCCGCCCATAGAATGCCAGAAGGTGATCTCTGTGCCGTCTACCTCATCAGCAGCTGCCATAGTTGCTGCACTTTCTTCGGAGTCTCCCCCTTGTGCGGAATCTGAAGCAGAACCATTTGCCGCCTGCTGATCAGCAATGCTCTGTCCGCCGCCGCAGCCTGCCAGCATACCTGCTGCCATAACACCTGTTAATAATAATGAAACGATTTTTTTCTTCATTCTTACTCTCCTTTTCCTTTTTGTCACTTAACCTTTCACCGCACCGGAGAACATACCCCGGATCAGCTGTTTCTGTCCTACGATAAAGATCGCGATTGATGGGATGATAACCATTACCACACCTGCGATCATCATGGTGATGGACTGGGAATCCACACTGTTGAGCATACTGATACCGATCTGCACCGTTCTCATATTGTTGGAACCGGTAACAAGCAGCGGCCACATATACATATTCCATGCATTGATGAAGGTATATACAGCCATGGCTCCGATAGCAGATTTCGTCAGCGGGATCAGAATCCTCACAATAAATCTCAGGTTGCTGCATCCGTCCAGCTTTGCTGATTCATACAAAGAGATCGGGAAGGACATATAAAACTGACGGAACAGGAAAATTCCCATTGCAGATGTCAGGTAAGGTACGATCAATACCGGATAAGTATCCAGCATACCCAGATTGCCCACTGTTAAATAGTTAGAAACGATAGTGGCTTCACTGGGAACCATCATCGTTGCCAGAACGATCATAAACAGCACATTTCTTCCTTTAAATTCCAGGAAAGAAAAAGCGAATGCTGCCAGAGAACAGGTGATGATCTGGGCTATGGTAATACTGCCTGCCATAATGAAAGAGTTCAATACAAAGCGAAGCAGAGGAATGGTTGTAAACGCGTCTACAAAGTTCTTAATTGTAGGGTTCTTTGGAAACAGATTCAATTCTGTGGTAAACAGTTCCCCTGAAGGCATAAACGCAATACTGATGGCATAAAGCAGAGGAAGGAGGATCAGGATGGCAAATACAATGTTTCCTGCCAGAAGGCCCCCTGTACGGATCCTTCTTTTTGTCAAAGCTTTGGCGTTCATTTCCTGCTTCAGCGCCAGGAGCTCTTCTCTGCTGATGGTTTTCTGGCCCCTTAAAGCCATATTACTTGACTGACTCATTAGTAGTTTACTCCTTTCTTTTCAAGACGGAACATGACCAGCGTGATCAGCATGATGATGATAAACAGGATCACGGACTGAGCTGCGGCGCTTCCGAAACGATAGTTAAAGAAGGCGTCACGGTAAATAGAGTACACAATAACATTGGTAGCTCCGTCCGGTCCTCCCTGGGTCAGGATATTGATCTGACCAAAGGACTGGAAGGCCTGGATGATATTTACAACCAGTGTATAGAACATGATAGGTGAAAGTCCCGGCAGAGTCAGACTGAAGAACTGCTGCACGCTGCTGGCTCCGTCTACGGAAGCTCTCTCGTAGATGGTCTCGTCAATATTTCCCAGACCTGCTGAGAAATACAGGAAGTTAATGCCGCTGTTCAGCCAGGCTGTAAGGACGGCCACACAGATCAGGGCCGTATCGGGATCGTTCAGCCAGTTAATATCCAGCCCTGTAAGCTTGTTCACAATACCAACAGTAGGATGGAGCATGATCTGGAAGATCATGGCTGCTGAAGTAGAAGCGATAGCCATAGGCAGAGCATATGCGGTACTGAAAGCCCGGATTCCCGGAAATGCCTTATTGCACAGCACCGCGGCGATAAGGCCCAGGAGCATGCCTCCGATCACTACGATCACAACAAAGATCAATGTTACTTTCAAACTTTGTCTGAAGGATTCAGAAGTAAGAAGGTCTATATAGTTCTGCATTCCCACAAAAATCTTTGCCTGTCCCATTCTGTCTGTCAGGAAAAGGCTCAGATAGATCGTCTTGAAAAAGGGATAGAACAAAAAGATGGCGAACACCAGCATACATGGGATCAGATAACAGTATGGGGTCCAGTTTAATTTTTTCTTTTTCCCTGTGTTCATTACCGAATCTCCTCTCTGTAATATATATTTTCTTCTGTATCTTTATCAAAAATATGGATCCTGTCTGTATCAAAATAGAAGTCGATCTTCTCTCCGGTCTGGGTCTGGTTTTCAGGGCTTAACCTTACTGCATTGGTTTTACCCTGGGCATCAAAATACAGGATCACCTCGGCTCCCAGCATCTCTCTGGCGGAGACAGTTTCCTCAAGTCCCTGAGTATCCATGTGGATGCCTCTTTCTTTTGCCTCTTCATAATCATAGATATCTTCAGGACGGATTCCCAGGATTACTTTTTTACCCATCTCTCTCTGTCTTGCCACTTCCGCTTTCTCGCCTCTTAAGTAGACTTTCTTTCCAAGCTCGGTGCCGCCAAGATAAACCACGACTTTTCCTTCTTCCTCGCCTACATAGGCGTCGAAGAAATTCATGGAAGGAGATCCGATAAAGCCGGCCACGAAAAGGTTTGCCGGATTGTTATAAAGCTGGATAGGCGCTTCTACCTGCTGCACCACACCGTCTTTCATAACTACGATCCTGGTTCCCAGAGTCATGGCCTCGGTCTGGTCATGGGTTACATATATAATAGTAGTTTCCAGTTCATCGTGAAGCTTTGCCAGTTCCACGCGCATCTGGGCCCTCAGTTTAGCATCCAGGTTTGATAAAGGCTCATCCATCAGGAAGGCCTTGGGCTTACGGATAATAGCGCTTCCGATAGCCACCCTCTGCTTCTGTCCTCCTGACAGGGCCGCCGGCTTTCTGTCCAGGAGATGTTCGATCTCCAGGGTCTTGGCCACTTTATGTACTCTCTCATCAATTTCTTTTTTCGGAACCTTTCTGATCTTCAGGGCGTAAGCCAGGTTTCCATATACTGTCATATTGGGATACAGGGCATAGTTCTGAAATACCATAGACAGCCCTCTGTCCTTGGGTTCGTAATAGTTGCACAGCTCTCCATCGATCCACAGTTCTCCGTCGCTGATATCCTCCAGTCCCGCGATCATACGCAGGGTAGTGGATTTGCCGCAGCCGGAGGGACCTACAAAGATAATGAATTCCTTGTCCTGGATATCCAGGTTAAAGTCCTTCACAGCAAAATGCCCTTTGTCATACTCTTTACATACATTTCTTAATGTAATCTCTGACACGGCGTTTTCTCCTTCCTTCTTGTAAGTTTTCTACATACATTTTTCACTCGAACAGTAGATATTGTAAGCACAAAGGGGATCTCCAACTATCACAAATGTAGAAAAATTACGTAAAATCCTGGTAAAATCACAAGATCCCTTCATAAAATATTTCGTCCTTTCCTGTGATTTTTTGAATTTTACCCTTCTTTTCTCGGCTTATAACTCCCGGATCCCATATTTTTTTGTATTTTTTTTCGTGTCGAGGCACGTCGGATATTGCCTTATTTTAAAAAAGCTATATAATAATAAATGAATTTTATCTGCCGGAATCTCTTCCGGAAATCCCGACTGAATGATGAATGCATAGAAATATTGAAAAAAATAACGAGGGGAAATACATCATGCCAAAAAGAAGAAAAAAATATCCGCTTCCAAGACGGATACTGAGATTTCTGAAAAGACAGTTCCGAAATCCCCGGAAACGGCTGCTGGCAGAACTGGCTGCTGTAGTGGTGATCATCGGAATTGTTATTTTTATTGCCTTGTCCGGGCAGAATATCACTACCGACGATATCAAAGAGGGCAGAGCTTACATAGAAGGACTGGAAGCCACCGACACCGCTTCTGTAGAGGAACAGGTGAAAGAACTCCGAAAAAAAGAACGAAAAGCCGCTCTGGAAAGCGGTGATCTGGACGTATGGTCCCAGTTTACAGATATCGCCATCCTGGGAGATTCCCGGGCAGTAGGTTTTTATTCTTATAATCTGGTGGACGAGAGCAGAGTCTTCGCAACAGGAGGCGCTACTATAAGGGATATTGAACAGTATACAGACCAGCTGGTAGCTCTGAATCCTTCCAGTATTATATTCTGCTATGGACTGAATGACATCAGTATCGGCTACTGGGATAATGTAGATGACTATATCGCAGAGCAGGACCAGATCATTGCAGATCTTAAGGAAGCAATGCCAAATACAACAATTTATATCAACTCCATAATCCCGGCTATAGATCCGGCCTTTGAACGTTCGGAAAAATGGCGGGATATCCCTGACTGGAACGATGCCATCCGCCAGCATTGCGAGGATAACGATATTCCTTATATTGATATCACGGAAGATGTGGAGGCCCACAGCGACCTGTATGACGTAGACGGCATCCATATGCAGAAGGCCTTTTACGAATACTGGGCCATTGATATGATCACGGAGGTGACAGAAAATGAATAAGCAGAATATTTCCGTACTGACGATCCTTCGCATCGCTATGGTAGTAGCCCTCCTTATTTTCGTGATTGTTCTCCAGGCCGGAAATAAAAGCAGCAATGCTTCCCTGGAAAGTGTTAGCGAAAAAGTCCTGGCCGCTGTAGACCAGGAAGGCATGCAGGAAAGCAATAACCGTATGTTCCAGAAATTCTACGGTCTGGACGCAGGAGATTACGAAGGGGTGACCCTCTACTCCCCGGTCAGCAACATGGACGCCCAGGAACTTCTTATCATCAAATTAAAGGATAACTCCCAGGCAGAAGCGGTCACCGAGGCTATAAATGCCCGGCTGGAAACCCAGATGAACAGCTTTGAAGGATACGGTATTGAACAGTACGCCATGCTGGAAGACCATATCCTGGATGTACAGGGAAATTTTATCCTCTATGTGGTAAATCCCAATGCCCAGGCGGCGGATGAAGCTTTCCGGAACAGCCTGTAATTTTTAAAATTTTAGAAAGGATATAAATCAATGATATTCAGCAGTATTTTCTTTCTTTTCGTCTTCCTGCCTGTGACTCTGATCCTTTACTTTCTCGTGCCATGGAAGCTGAAAAATACGGTCCTCCTCATTGTCAGCCTGATCTTCTATGCCTGGGGCGAACCGGTATACGTATTCCTGATGCTTTTCAGCATCCTCTTTAACTATATCAGCGGTATTGAGATCCAAAAATACCGGGAAGAAAATAATGAAAAGTTTCTCCGTTTCAGCTTCTGGTTCACCGTAGTGGTAAACCTGGCGATCCTGGGATTCTTCAAATATTACGGCTTCCTGCTGGACAATATCAACGCCATTCTCCCTGTGGATATTCCTTACCGGGAGCTGGCTCTTCCTGTAGGAATTTCCTTCTATACCTTCCAGACTCTCTCCTATATTATCGACGTATACAAAGGAGAGGTTCCGGTACAGAAGAATTTTATAAATTTCGGTACCTACGTGACCATGTTCCCTCAGCTGATCGCCGGCCCTATCGTCCGGTATGCGGATATTGACGCACAGCTTGCCAAGAGAAGCCTCAGCCTCTACAAATTCGGACAGGGCGTGGCCTGGTTCCTCCGGGGCCTTGGCAAGAAGGTCCTTCTGGCCAATAACATCGGTATGACCTTTGACGCCATCGCGGCTATCGCTCCCGGGGACCGGTCTATGCTCACTGCCTGGATCGGCTGTCTGGCCTATGCCATGCAGATCTACTTTGACTTCAGCGGTTACTCTGACATGGCTGTAGGTCTTGGTAAAATGCTGGGCTTTGAATTTGTCCGGAACTTCAATTATCCTTACATTTCCAAAAGTGTTACGGACTTCTGGAGAAGATGGCATATTTCCCTGAGCACCTGGTTCCGGGAATATGTATACATTCCTCTGGGAGGCAACCGGGTTTCCAAGCTGAAACATGTGCGGAATATCCTTGTAGTGTGGATGCTTACCGGTTTCTGGCACGGAGCTGCCTGGAATTTTATGATGTGGGGACTTTATTACGGCCTCCTTCTCCTTCTGGAGAAATATTTCCTGGCGCCAAAGCTTCAGAAACTGCCGGATATCGTCCAGCAGATCTATTCCTTCCTGCTGGTACTGATCGGCTGGGTGCTTTTCTTCTCAGCCTCTCTGCCGGACGCTCTGGTATACCTTGGAAATATGTTTGGCATCGGCGGCCACGGGATCATTGATTCCACCGGCCTGTATTACCTGACAGGAAATCTGATCCTTCTGGTGATCTGCTTTTTCTGTGCCACGCCTTTTGTATGGAAGCGCTTCCGGAGATTTGCTCTGAAGCCCGGAAATTATCCTTCCATAACGGCAACGGTGGTGTACGCTGCAATTTTTGTTCTGTCCATCGCCTATCTGGTCAATGCAACCTATAATCCCTTCCTTTACTTCCGTTTTTAGGAAAAAGGGAACTATCTATATAGAAGGAAGTATTCAGTTATTATGAGAAAAAAGAAATTAACCCCTGAGGAAAGGCAGAAAAGAAGACTCCGGATCTATCGGCAGAGAACCGGAAAGATCTATCTGCGGATCACCTGTATTTTCCTGCTTTTCATGATCCTGGCTATCGGCTTTAATATCTTCCTGCCGGATAAAAAATATTCAGAATCCGAGAACCGGATGCTGGCCCAGTTTCCGGAATTTTCCCTGACCAACTTGGCCAGCGGCAAATACATGACAGATATGGAAGACTATGTCACCGATCAGTTTTTCTTCCGTGACCAGTGGATCAACCTGAAGGTCCTGGAGGATCTGGCCCTTGGAAAAAGAGAGTCCAACGGCGTATATATCGGAAAGCACGGGTATCTGATGCAGATCCCAGAAAACAACATCGACATGGATTCTGTAAAGGACAATCTAAACGGCATCCGGGAATTTGCCCAGCGGCACGAAGATGTGAATACAGTTATGACTCTGGTTCCCAATGCAGCCTATATCCTGAAGCAGCTCACCCCTGCAAACGCGCCGGTAAGAGACCAGTCCCAGGATATTGGCCTTGCAGAGGATACTGTGGGAGATGTGTTGACCTACGTAGACCTGACAGATACCATGTCCTCCCACCAGGACGAGGCTATTTATTACAAGACTGACCACCACTGGACCAGTCTTGGCGCCCGGTACGCTTTCGACACCCTTTACAGCGCTCTGGGGATTGCAGAGCCGACTCAGGACTACACTATATATCCTGTATCCCATACTTTCTCCGGCACCCTGGCTTCCAAAAGCGGCTATGACCGCTCTGAAGATACCATTGATATCTATGTACCCCAGGATGTGGACACGGAATATGTGGTAAATTATGTGGAAGAAGGGGAAAAATCATCTTCCATGTATGTGAGCAGCGCTCTGGACCAGAAGGATCAGTACGAGGTATTCTTCGGCGGCAATCACAGCCGGATCGATATCTCCACCCCGGTAGAAGAAAATAAGAATCTCCTGATCTTTAAGGATTCCTATGCAAACTGCTTTATTCCTTTCCTGCAGCCTTATTTCCGCAGTATTATCGTGGTTGACCCCCGGTATTACTATGATGATGTAGACCGGCTGATCACAGAAAACAGTATTACCGATGTCCTCTTTCTCTACAACGTGGACACCTTTATGACAGACACTTCCCTGGCGGATGTTCTGGAACCTGTTCCGGAATCTAATACCAGCCCGGCAGATATAAGCGGTACAGAAGGTACAAACGACACGGAAGATACTGGCGGCACAACAGATGCAAACGACACGATAGATGCTGGCGGCACAACAGATGCAAATGACACGGCAGATACTGGCGGCACAGAAGATACAAACGGCACGGCAGATACTGGCGGCACAACAGATGCAAGCGACACGACAGATGCTGGCGGCACAACAGATGCAAATGACACGGCAGATACACAGACAGAAGGAGCGGATTCTACGGATACTGGAGCAGATCAGGGAGAGATTGCTCCTTAAGATCAAGAATTTTACTGTATACTGCAAAAATGCCTGGGAAATATTTTATTATATTGGCATATAGCAGTCTCTTGCCAGAAATATCAAAAAAGAACGGTTAAGATCCAATTTGGGTGATCCTAACCGTTCTTTTTTCTGATCTGTACGGTTGAAATTAAGTATTTGGGGATTTCAACCGTATGTTTTTCCTCCTCTGTACGGTTGAAATTAAGGTTTTGGGGATTTCAACCGTATGTTTCTCCTCCTCTGTACGGTTGAAATTGAGGTTTTGGGGATTTCAACCGTACTTTTTCCCTTCTCTGTACGGTTGAAATTGAGGTTTTGGGGATTTCAACCGTACTTTTTCCCTTCTCTGTACGGTTGAAATTGAGGTTTTGGGGATTTCAACCGTATATTTCCCCTTCTCTGTACGGTTGAAATTGAGGTTTTGGGGATTTCAACCGTACTTTTTTCCTTCTCTGTACGGTTGAAATTGAGATTTTGGGGATTTCAACCGTATATTTCTCCTCCTCTGTACGGTTGAAATTGAGGTTTTGGAGATTTCAACCGTATGTTTCTCCACTTTTGTACGGTTGAAATTGAAGTTTTTGAAAATTTAACCGTATTATTGGGTCCTGGTTTTGCAGAACCTTCTCACACCCGTACCCAAACAGTCATCTCCCCTGGCGTACGGTTGGTCCAGGCATAGTAAGGAATAAATTTCAGGTCTGCATCCTCAAATTTCTTTCCTGTATAAGTCCTGTACAGGCTCTCTTTCTCCCAGCCTTTCCGGGAAACCCGTTTTCCTTTTGCTTCAATGGTGACCACGCCTTTTAAAAGATCCGGTTCATATTTTGTCTTAAATTCCGGTTCCTCCTTCAGATAAATCTCCTGAAGCTGGTCTCCGTTATCCGCTTCCTCCAGACAGTACACAACAGGGCCTCTTGTTACAGCTACTTTCCCGATGTCTTCCCGAACCCTGGGATTGGCCTCCAGGATCTGTACCGGCATATCCATTTCCAGAGAAATCTCATCGCCATTCTTCCAGGTCCTCTCTAACAGTACATATCCCTTGTCTGTTTTCTTCTCTGCATTCTCGCCGTTTACTTTCAGGACATAGCCGGAACACCAGCCGGGAATGCGAAGTGCCAGGGTAAATGCCGTATCTTCCTGATTTTCCACCTGGATCTTTACCTGACCCTTCCAGGGATATTCTGTCTCAATGACCAGTCTGTTTTTCTTTCCGCCTTTAACCGTATCCAGGATTCCTCCTGTATATAAATTGACATAAAGTTCCTGTTCATTCTCTTCAAAGGCATATCCTGCCAGGGAAGAAAGAAGTCTGGCTACATTCGGAGGACAGCAGGCGCAGCCGAACCATTTCTGTCTCACAGGTTTTACATGGCGCTTGTTATAGTCCTTCTCACAGGTCTCAGGCACTACCTCCAAAGGATTTACATAGAAAAATTTCTTTCCGTCCAGAGACATACCGCTGATCACTCCGTTATACAGGGCTCTTTCCATCACATCCGCATAACGGCTGTCTCTGGTGATCTCCAGCATACGTCTGGCAAAAAATATCAGTCCGATAGCCGCACAGGTCTCCCCGTAAACCGTGTCGTTAGGAAGGTCGTAGTCGAAGGAAAAGGCTTCCCCATGCTCTGTAGCGCCGATAGCTCCTGTTACATACATCTGCCGGTTTACAATATTATCCCAGAGTTTTTCACAGGCTTCAAAAAGTTCCCCATCTTCTGTTCTGGAAGCCACCTCAGCCATTCCTGTATAAAGATAGACAGCTCTTACTGCATGTCCCTCGGCCTTGTCCTGGTCCCGCACCGGTTTCCCCGCCTGATAATACTGCTTTTTCATATAGGTGTCATCCCAGTAGCATTTGTTTCCGTTTTTTCTGCATTCTTCATCAAAAAACAGCGGCTGCTGTCCTCGCTGGTCAATAAAGTATTTTGCCAGCTTCAGATGTCTCTCGTCTTTTGTAATATCGTACAGAGCACAAAGAGCCATCTCCGCCACTTCATGTCCGGGATATCCGGGAATTTTTCCTTCTTCTGTTCCCAGATGTTCATAAACGCAGTTCACATATCCCACCGCAATATCCAGGAACTTTCTCTTTCCGGTTGCCTTATAATAAGCCACTGCCCCTTCTGTCATATGTCCGAGACAATACAGCTCATGGTTGTCCATAAGATTGGTAAATCTTTTTTCAAGACCGTTAATGATGTAGTAGGTATCCAGATAACCGTCGGGCTGCTGAGCCTTTCCGATAAGGTCAATGGTCTCGTCTGCGGTTTTCTCCAGTTCACTGTCCGGATGCCACATCAGGGACCAGGCTACTGCCTCTAACCATTTGTAGACGTCACTGTCCTGGAACACCATTCCCTGAAAAGTTCCTTCCTGAAGTCCTGCCGCTACCCGGAAATTCTGGATACAATAGCTGGGCTGGGCATTTTCGATCCGGTCATTTAATGCCTCCCACTGATAAGGGATCACATGGTTTCTCACCAGCTCCATATATCCCTTCCAGAACTTATCCCGGATCTGCACATGGTCAAGAGATACCGGTGCTAATTTTTTCTCAAACATTCTCATCATCCTCTCTTTCTTGTTCTTCTCTTTTCCTGACAAATGAATAGGACTATTCACTTGGTTCGTTGTTTTGTGGTATCATAATAACACATGAAACCATTAAGACAACTGACATTTCCGAAGAAAGGGTGGACAAATCCAAGATGTTATACTATACTTCCCAGGCCTCTCATCCGGCAGAATTTCTCTCCTGCGGCAATCTGGTCAGCGACGGGGGTTTTCTCCACCAGCGAAGATGCATAGACGCCTGTGTGCTCATCCTGGTATGCCGGGGAACCCTCCACATAAATCAAAATGGAAAGGATCTGGACGTTCACCAGAATGAAACTCTCCTCCTCTTTCCCCATCAGGTTCATTACGGCTATGCCCCCAGTCAAGGCCGTCTTTCTTATTACTGGGTCCATTTTCATATGACAGATCCCCAGAGCAGGATCCTGACTTCAAAAGAACTTCTAAGATCCCAAAACAGCCAGAACAGTTCTTTACTGTCTCCCCTTTCCCCGGCGGAAGAATCCTTTATCCTTCCTGAGTCCGGCCGTCTTTCTCCGGAAAAGCGGAGCCTCCTTCTTTTTGTCCAGCTGCTGGATATCGCTAAACGGGAAAATTACCAGTCCTCCTGGAGGACCAGGTATGCCCTGAATCTTCTGCTGCTTGAACTTTCCTCAGAACTCCTCTCTTCAGACAGGACTCTGGAAGACAAAGCTCCCGGCAAGCTTCTGGACATGGTCGAGTGGATACGTTCCCACTATGATCAGGCCATGACCGTAGAAGAACTGGCGGCCCGGTACCACTATCACCCTGCCTATCTCACATCCCTTATGAAAAAATATACGGGATATTCTGTAAATACCTATATCAACCATGTACGGCTGGCCGCAGCCAAAAACCTCCTGTGCCAGGGAGAATTTCTCTCTGTAGCCTCCATCGCCCACACCTGCGGATTTCCTGATGAAAAATATTTTATGCGGCTCTTTAAAAAGCAGGAAGGCATGACTCCAGGCCAGTACCGGAAGGCCTTTCAGAAAAAATATATAAATGCAAAATAATCCGTATTTAAGAACTGTTGTCTAAAATTTCTGAAATTTCTTGTACCTTCTTCACTTTAATGTTATAATCTGGTAATACACTAATTTTGTACTCTGTATGCAGGGGGGGCTTGTAGCTGCACGCTCATTTTCAAGTCAAATACCCCGATGCAAGCATCGAGGTATTTGACCCTCGCGGCAGTCGACAAATGGACATGCCAGCATGTCCGCTTGGCCCGTTGCCCGCAGGAATGGATGACCTGCCTGGATCAGTGTCGTGTCAGTACACCAGCATCCCTTTATCTGCTGAGAGTCCTATTACTGATCATAAAAAGGGGGATTGTTATGCAAGTTGAAAAAAATCAGATTCTTCAGGCTCTTGAAAAACATTTTCAAGAGGCCGTAGCTCTGAGCCTGGATCTTTCCGATCATCCGGAGCTGCCCTATGAAGAATATGAATCCAGCAAAAAAATCGCCGGGATCTTAGAAGAAGCCGGCTTTCAGGTAACTTATCCTTATGCAGGATACGATACCGCATTCTGCGGTTATCTGGACAATGGAGATGGACCTTCCGCCGCGCTTCTGGTAGAATATGACGCTCTTCCGGGGATCGGACACGGCTGCGGTCATAATCTTCACGGGGCTCTTTCTGTTCTTGCCGGCCTGGGGCTTATGGAACTGAAAGATTCTTTCAAGGGAAAACTCTATGTCATCGGCACACCGGCCGAAGAAGAAAACGGAGCCAAGATCGGCATGGCCCAGCAGGGGATCTTTGACGGAATGGCTTTGGCCGCCATGATGCACAGTACCGCAGGAGGTCTTTCTATCCCTGACATGGATGTACTCAGCCTCCGGTGCTATGTAGTAGATTTCCACGGAAAAGCCGCCCACGCTGTAGGCGCGCCCTGGGAAGGAAAAAGCGCCCTGGCTGCCGGGAGAAAATTTCTGGATCTTATAGATGCCAGAAGAGAATGTTTTACCCCGGATGTCCATGTAAATTCCGTGATCCTTGACGGAGGCAAAGCACCTAATATCATCCCCGACTTCTGCCGGATCCGTATGGAATTCCGGACAGATTCTATGAAAAAACTGGAAGTCATGGATGAGGCTATCCGTAAATGCGCCGATGCTGCCGCCATGGCACTGGACTGTACCGTAACTCTGACCCCAGGGCTTTCTGACTTCTTCGACATGGTGCGCACAGCGCCCCTGGAAAATACCGTAGCTCAGCTTCTGGAAAAATACGGGGAAAAAGTGGGAACCATAGACCTCCCCTCCGGCTCCTCCGATGTGGGGAATGTCAGCTATCATTGTCCCTCCATTCAGCCTCTTATCGCAGTCACAGAAGAAAATCTGGCTCTTCACACCACAGATTTCCGCAATGCCTGCCGGACGGATAAGGCCCATCAGGCCATGCTGTCCGGAGCCGCCGTGCTGACAGAGCTGTTCCTGAAGATCTACAACGAACCGGATTTTTGCAAAAAGATTGCAAACTCCTGGGAAACTTCCCTGAAACAGAAAAAATAATACATAGGGACTGTCGCAAATCAAAATCGAGAATATTTATACATTTTATTGCTCAGTCTGTGCCGCATTGAGCCTATAGTCTCAATGCTATGCTCGACAAATTCGCATAAAATGTATAAATATTCCTGACATATGACTAATGCGACAGCCCCAAGAAAAAGAACGGAGTATTTTTTATGGAAAAAAAAGAGAAAAAGAAATTTCACCTGCCTCACATCTATGTGCTGCTGGTATCCTTTATTATTGTATGTGCGGTAGCCACCTGGATCCTGCCTGCCGGCGAATTCGACCGGGAACCTAATGAATCCGGTACAGAACTGGTGGTTCCGGGCACCTACCATGAAGTAGAGCAAAGTCCTGTGGGACCTTTTGAAACTGTTAAATCTATCTATGAAGGCATGGTGGCAGGCGCTGATGTCGTCTTCTTTGTATTTGTAGCCTATGCCTCTATCGGCCTGATCATTGCTTCGGGGGCCTTCAATGGTCTGGTGGCCTGGATGCTCCGGATATTGAAGGGAAATTCCCGGGTCATTATCATACCGATCTTTATCACCCTGATCGGGGCTGCCTCTTCCAGTATCGCTGTTTTTGAAGAAATGTTTCCTTTTATCCCTATCTTTGTAGGTATTGCCATTGCCATGGGCTATGACGCCATTGTGGGACTGGCCATTGTGGCTCTGGGCACTGGTCTTGGATACAGCGGATCCATCATGAATCCCTTCACCGTAGGTATGGCTCAGGAGATTGCCGGGGTGCCCCAGCTTTCCGGTTCCGGCTACCGGCTGGTCTGCCACCTGGCTATGATCGTGGTAGCTTCTATATTTACCATCCGCTACGCCTTAAAGATCCAGAAAGATCCTTCCAAGAGTCTGGTCTATGGCGATGATTTCAGCCACCTTGCCATGTCAGAAGATGACGTACATAAACATCCTTTCGGCATTCGGGAGAAAGCCGTTCTGGCTGTTCTGGTAGCCGGGATCGTGGTGATCGTCTGGGGTGTAAAAGTCCAGGGCTGGGGCTTTGGCGATATTGCCACCACCTTCCTGATCATGGGTGTTATCAGCTCCTTTATCATGGGCTGGGGACCTAACACCATCGCAGAAAAAATGGCCAATGGATTTAAAGATATCGCCGTAGCCTGTCTGATGATCGGTATCGCCCGTGGTATCCTGGTCATCCTCCAGGCCGGGCATATTATCGATACTGTGGTTTACGGTCTGTCTATCCCGCTGACCAACCTTCCGGGCTGGCTTTCTTCCATAGCCATGCTGATCGTACAGACTCTGATCAATTTCCTGATCCCTTCCGGCTCCGGACAGGCAGTGACCAGCATGCCTATCATGGCGCCTCTGGCAGACCTGGTAGGGATCTCCCGGCAAAGCGCCATCCTGGCCTTCCAGTTTGGCGACGGTCTCTCCAACGTACTGTGGCCGACAGCTTCAGCTCCTATCATCTGCGGCATCGCAGGTATCAAGATTGAGAAATGGTGGAAATGGTTTGTTCCACTGTTCCTCCTGATCCTCCTGACCCAGGCAGTGCTGATGGCAATTTCCACGATTGTCTGGCCGGTATAGTTTTATAGAGCTGCAAAAAGCAGATGACTGTTACAGAAGATCCTGTTGCTCTTCCAGACAGCCATCTGCTTTTTCTCTGCCCGGCTTACAGCCGGCATAAAAAAGTCATTTTATAACTTACACACGTTTTCCGGTTTTCCTTCCAGATACGCAAATACATTCTGGAAAACAATTTCTGCTCTTCTTAGCATAGATTCCTCAGAAATAAACGCCTGATGAGGAGTCAGCAGTGTATTCTTGGCATGAAGGAGAGGATAATCTTCCGGGATAGGCGGCTCCATGTCAAAAACATCCACACAGGCAAAGCCCAGCTTATCCTCATTTAAAGCCTCAGCCAGAGCCTTGTTATCCACAATAGGACCTCTTGCACAGTTAATAAAGACTGCGTCTCTCTTCATCTTACTGATCTTTTCTTTATCGATAAATCCTCTGGTCTCGTCATTTAAAGGCAGGTTCAAAGAAATAATATCACTTTCCTCCAAGACTTCATCCAGAGAACGATACTCGATCCCCATATCCAAAGCTTTCTGGGACTGGCTCCTGTTATAGGCGATCACCTTTGCGCCGAAAGCCTGGAAAAGCTGAGCTGCCCGGGTTCCGATCTGGCCCAGGCCGATGATACCTACGGTTCTTCCACAGATTTCTCTTCCCCCGATACCTGCGCTGGTGCCTCCTTTTCTCACTATATCATTGGCTTTTGCCACATTTCTCAAAGCGTCTACCGCAAATCCCAGGATCAGCTCTGCCACAGTCTCGTTAGAATATCCTGCTGCATTGCACACAGTCACACCTTTTTCTTTGCATGCTTTCGTTCCTACATGGTCGATTCCTGTAAACGCCACGGAGATCATCTTTAAATCTTCAGAAGCGGCAACTACTTCATCCTTATATGGGTGGTTGGCAATCATAACGATCTCACAGCCTTTGGAGCGCTCCTTCAGCTCCTCCGGATCTGTAGTCACTGTGTCATAACTTACGAATTCATGTCCCAGGCTGCGGATCCTGTCCCCATATGCCTGGATAGTCTCTTCTGGTACTCCGATAGGCTCTAATAATGCGATTTTCATACTTCTGTTCCTCCTAATTTCAGACTTTCTATATGTTAGAAAAAGTCTGACAGATCTTTTCTCCTATTGTAGCAAAAAGGATGGGAATATACCAGCAGTTTATCCACAGGCTCCTGTCAGATTCCAAAGGCCTTGTATAATTTTTCTCTGTATTCCTGGTCTTTCACCGCTCTCTCCAGATCCCCGTATCGTTTTTCATCTAACAGCCGGATCGTCAGCTTACTCATTTTTTCTTCTCCTTTCTTCTCTCCAGCCTTTACCCCATCATCAAAAAGCATTTCTCCCAGTTTCGTCATTGCGATCGCCTCCTTAATTTCTTCCAGCTCTCCTGCGTTTAAGAACTTATTTGCAAATGCATAGAGCACTGCCTGCATCTTTCCGATTTCAATCTCCGGCAATTTGCCCTCTTCATTTTTCACATAATAGATTCCCTGAAGGATCCTATCCTTTATCGCCATTCTGCCTCCCATCAAAGGGCTCAAAAGCACAGGTATCATATCTTCCCGCTGCATTTTTCCCTGCTTTTCTAATTTTCCAAACAGAGTATCTGCATCTTCTCCTTTCAAACAGATGATTTCCACTCTATATGTATTCAGCCCTCAGGTGATTTCGTCCTTCAGCCTCTTCACTTTTGCTGAGCAGAGTACACAGGTTACTACCGGAACCTTATAGATACGGCTGGTAGCCACCTCGTATTCCCAAAATCTCATCAGATCCTCTTCTGTGATTTCGTCACTTTCAAACTCAAAGTGATACCACCAGCCATTTTCCATCTCGAAATTGAAATCCTGATAGAGCTGTCTTGCTTCCAGTTGGATAATCTCGGTAGGCACTACTCTGACTGGTTTTTCTTTCACTCCCAGATAGCCCAGCAACTCTTCGCCAAAATACTGAGCCGCAGTCTTCATGGCCATATCCTCTAAATGTATATAATCCGTGGGATATTTCTTTAATTTTTCCTGCATACAGCCTCCTTCTGCCTGATACAGGAACCCTCTGTATATTTTATTATACCTGATAAAACCACCAAAGAACAGAACGCAATTTTTTTCATAACATATAATGGGAATTTTGTCTGGTCCAGACAATCAGATACAGCAGATCCTAAGATCTGGTAAATAGAAGTTCAGGAAAAGAATACAGAAAAGTTTCTATATCATTTCTGTTCTCTGTAAGTAAATTTTATCACGGCCTATAATTCAGCTCAATGAAATTTCATCGCAAATTTCTTGTCTTCCCTCCAATTTTCCCCTTATAATAAGGATAATAGAAATCTAAGAAGGAAATACCTCTATGAAACCAGACGGATACTATACTTCCGGACAGTTTGCCAAGATGGCCCGCATTTCCGTGCGCACTGTCCGTTTTTATGACAAACAGAATATCTTAAAGCCTTCCTATGTCTCCCCGGCAGGGTCACGTTTCTATACAGATAAGGATTTTGCCCGGCTTCAGCAGATCCTGCTGCTGAAATACCTGGGATTTTCTCTGGAAGATATCAAGGAAATGACCATAGATGACACCGACTACCACTTTACCCTGAACTCCCTGGCCCTTCAGCAGAAGCTGGTCCAGGACCGGATCGAGCAGCTGCAGCTTGTAGAAAAAGCCATTGAAGATACCACCAAAGAAATAAAGGAAAACCGCGGTATTAACTGGAGCCACATGCTGGATCTGATCCACCTTACCGGAATGGAAACGAGCCTGAAAGGTCAGTATCTCAATTCCAAAAATATTTCCGACCGGATCCGGCTCCACAGTCTGTACTCTCAGAATAAAGAAGGCTGGTTTCCATGGCTCTTCCGCATGTACCAGCCCCG
The DNA here is from genome assembly GCA_019112785.1 of Candidatus Blautia stercorigallinarum. Lineage (GTDB taxonomy): Bacteria > Bacillota > Clostridia > Lachnospirales > Lachnospiraceae > Blautia > Blautia stercorigallinarum. The sequence continues at coordinate 1,763 of DXIQ01000008.1, read as the reverse complement.
GGAGGGAATGAAGATCCTGGAGTTAGGATGTGGAGACGGTTCGCTCTGGTCCCAGAATAAAGAAAAGCTTCCGGAAAATATCTCCCTGACTCTTTCCGATATCTCTAAGGGAATGCTCCGGGACGCCAAGAGAAACCTGGGCGGAGAAGATCCCCGTTTCAGTTTCCAGCCTTTCGACTGCCAGAAGATACCTTTTCCCGATGAGCAGTTTGATATGATCATTGCCAATCATGTACTGTTCTACTGTGATGATCTGGATAAAACTCTGAAGGGGATAAAAAGAGTATTAAAGCCTGAGGGCGTTTTTTTCTGCAGCGCCTATGGCGCAGACCATATGGCTGAGATCAGCCGCCTGGTCCAGGACTTTGACAGCCGGATCATCCTGTCTGCAGACAAACTCTACGAAAAATTCGGCAGAGAAAATGGACCTTCACTTCTTAGTCCCTATTTTTCCAGGGTAGAATGGCACAGATATGAGGACAGCCTTCTGGTGACCCAGGCAGAACCTCTCATCGCCTACATCCTGTCCTGCCACGGCAACCAGAATCAATACATTCTGGACAGATATAAGGAATTCCGGTCCTTTGTATCCAAAAAAACAGCAGAGGGATTCTATATTACCAAAGATGCCGGGTTCTTTGCATGCAATAAGTGATACCCCGCTGCAGGCATATGGGCCATCAGGTCAGCAGTGATACAGGCATATTCCCTTGACCTGCTGACTGCAGAAATGACTCCTTATAGATGGATAGTTATAAAAAATTTCTTAAATTTGGTAAATAGGGGTTGAAGGTGACGTAACGTCACCTTATATAATAGATTTAACATAGCAGTTTATAATCCGACATCTGATGGAAAACTAATGAATAATAAAAAAGAACAAATACACAAAGGAGATCTATTCATGAAAGGTATTATTCTTGCCGGCGGATCGGGAACCCGCCTTTACCCGCTGACTATGGTAACTTCCAAACAGCTGCTTCCCATCTATGACAAGCCTATGATCTATTATCCCTTGTCTGTTCTCATGAACGCAGGGATCCGGGACATTCTGATCATTTCCACACCTCAGGATACTCCCCGGTTTGAGGCCCTTTTGGGAGACGGCCATCAGTTTGGCGTCCATCTCTCCTACGAAGTACAACCAAGTCCCGATGGACTTGCCCAGGCCTTTATCATCGGCGCAGACTTTATTGGAGACGACTGTGTAGCCATGGTACTGGGAGACAATATTTTTGCAGGCCACGGCCTGAAGAAAAGACTGAAAGCCGCTGTGGAAAACGCAGAAAGCGGCCAGGGGGCTACCGTATTCGGCTATTATGTAGACGATCCCGAGCGTTTCGGTATCGTAGAATTTGATTCTGAAGGAAAAGCAGTTTCCATCGAGGAAAAACCGGAACATCCAAAGAGTAACTACTGTGTTACCGGTCTGTATTTCTATGACAATAAGGTTGTAGACTATGCGAAAAACTTAAAACCAAGCCCCAGAGGAGAACTGGAGATCACAGATCTGAACCGGATCTATCTGGAGGCCGGACAGTTAAATGTAGAGCTCCTGGGACAGGGCTTTACCTGGCTGGATACAGGTACCCACGAAAGTCTGGTAGAAGCCACCAACTTTGTAAAGACCATGGAAGACCATCAGCACAGAAAGATTGCCTGCCTGGAAGAGATTGCCTACTTAAACGGCTGGATCACCAAAGATGATGTAATGAAAGTATATGAGGTTCTGAAGAAAAACCAGTATGGCCAGTACTTAAAAG
>DXIQ01000007.1 GCA_019112785.1 Candidatus Blautia stercorigallinarum | reverse complement strand
GGGATTTAAAACCAGCGGCAGCAAAAACCGGACTGCAAAAAAAGGCAGAAATAAAAGAACTCCATTCATAACCATTACAGATCCATTGATTTTAATTGATTCACTGTATCGTACATAATAGCAAGACACTTTTCAAATTCTTCTTTAGATACGGTATAAAAGTCATCACCGGGATATCGTGCGTCAAAATAAAAATCTGTAAGATAGGCCAATCCTATTGTGTCTAGCTTTAATTCCGGCTTTATTTCGTTTAATTTAGCTGCAATTTTTTTCATGTTGTGCTTTCTGAGCAGATCTGAACCATCTTCTTCTAAAAGGATTCTATCTAAATAGCCTTTCAAAAATTTTTCAGCAACCTGCTGACATTGTACTGCTAATTGGTTATAAAATGTGTTTCCTGTTTTTAAAACAGCTTCTAGATATTGAAGATCATTTTCAGCGATATCAAGATAATTATTCTTAATCATTTTATTACCTCCAAAATTAATTTCTTGTCTCTATCCACTTCTTTTTTAAAAACCCGGCTGGACAGTTCTGCTCCTTCATGGGTATAAGTCACATCTGTGCGCACTCCATCAATAGGTTCATCTAGCGTCCACCGAATATCCGCCGCCAGTACCCGGTCGGATATTTTTGTCTCTGTTAAAATCAATAAATCCACATCACTGGTACTTCTTACCTCACCTCTGGCACAACTTCCAAAAAGAAAAACTTTTTTTAACCCGTGGATATGAGATTTTATCAAATATTGCAGATCATGTTCTATTTTCTTCTGAAACCGCAGAGGCAGATCAGCATATGCCGCTTTGTATATTTTTATATTTGCCAACTTCCAATCCCTCCTGAACAATGATTTTTTCTTATTTTTCTATGACATTTCCCACCATTTGTTTTAATGATTGTATCAGTACGGCCCTGTTCAATATCTTCTCCTGTTCTTTTAAGGTTTTATCCACTGGATAAATGCCGTCTTATCCTCGCTGTTATATCCTGCACGTTTGTAAAAATCCAGTGTTTTCTGATCTTTCGCTCCTGTAAGGAGCATCATTTTATAACAGTTGTTTTGTTCCGCAATATTCCTGGCGTAATCAAGACACTCCGTAGCATATCCCCGGCCTCTGAACCCTGACAAAGTCACAACATTTTCAATAAACGCATAAGGCCTGACGTTCCTGGTAAGATTAGGAATGATCACACAGACACAGGAAGATACAATTCTATCCTGCTGCACATTTACAATTAAATGATGTTTTTTATCTGTTATCATCTGTCTCCATACAGATTCCAGATGTTCCGACTCCTCAGGAATCTCTTTCTCGTGGAGATCCAGATACAATTCCAATATCTCCTTTAAATCTTCATATACTGCTTCCCGAACCATATCTACACTTCCTTTAATTTTCCATTTTCCAGACAATAAATATTTTCCCACTTATACCCATACTGAGAATTTTTCCTGGAAATATGGGGTTCAAATGTTCAGTACGGTTTTTATATATTCCATCGTGGCTTTGCCTATGGCCTGCACTGCCTTATGATCCATATTCCCTCCTGCAGACAACTTTCAAAATACTTCTGACCGTTTTTTTATCTTTAGGAAGATAATAGCAAATCTCCCCGGCATACACAATAAATTTCCAACTATAACCTGAAAAAAGCCTGCCCTGTACTGGGTTTGCACAAAGCAGGCCTATTTTCCCAAAAGCAATCCTCCGAAAAATGTTACCGTATTTTCGCCGTTGTTGTACTTGATCCCGGCAGCCTTCGCAAGTTCATAGATTTGAAAGCCATAACCTTCTATAGAATGATGCAGATGCTCTGGGAAACGGCAGGGTGAATCAGGATAGGTGCATTTCTTACATCTTCCACACCCTTCATTGGAAAGCAGCAGATAATCCGACAAAAACAGTTTAAGTTTTTCATCGAAAATATCTACGCTGCCTTTAAAAGAAAACAGGGCATTTCCCATCCCCTCAATATCATAGGAATCTTTCAAGTTATATTTGATAGAGATCAGGAGCATTTTCTCGTATTGCATAACTCTTTTTTTACATTCCTCTATTGTGCCAACTGCAGGAGGACAGGCCCAGGTTGTTCCGTAATTGCGGCAACTATTTTCTTTACAGATTTTCCGTATTTCCGGGTAAAACAGCAAATCCCGCGTATTAATATAACCCGTCTGCCACATACCGCTCTGCATGGCAGTTTCTTTGACCTTTTCGTAAATATCCATTTTTACCTCCTCTAATGAGAACTTTTTCTTTTCCATTTTATCTCCGACAGTCCCAGCCCGGCCAGGGTAAGCAGAACGCCCAGAGCCGACATCAGACCCATCTGCTCATGTAAAATGAGAACAGAGGTGACCACAGTGATCACCGGCACCAGATAGATATAAATGCTGGTCTTTACCGCTCCCAGCTTCTTTACGGAAAAATTCCAGGTCACAAAGCAAAGAGCCGAGGCTCCGGCTCCCAGATAAAGGATATTCAGCAGGTTTACCGGGTTTAAAAGAGGCGCCACATTCAGCTGGAAATCCAGGAGAAAAGATGCCGGGATCATAAACAGGAGCCCGTAGAAAAAAGTCCTCCTGGTAGTCAGCACCACCGGGTACCCCAGGCTGCTGATCTTTCTGGATAAAACAGAATATACCGCCCACACCAGGGCCGCCAGCAGGGCCAGAAGATCTCCTGCGGGATTCAGCTTTAGTTCCGCTCCGTTAAAACTGATCAGGATAATTCCCGCCATTGCCAGAAAGAAACCAATAAAAAACGGAATCCCCAGCTTCTCCTCCTGGCTCACTGTACCCAGAAATAAATGGGCAAGTATAGCGGTAAAAAAGGGAGCTACGGAGATAATAACTCCTACATTAGAGGCCAGGGTATAAGTCAGGGCAATATTTTCCAGAAGATAATAGAGGCAGATCCCGGATAAACCGGCTCCCACAAACAGCAGTTCTTCTCCCTTTCCTTTGGTTTTCAGTCTTCTTGGACTGAGCAGCAGCAGGATCACAAATCCCAGTATAAATCGGAAAACCAATATTTCCACAGGCTGGAAATCCTCCAGAAGGACCTTGGTAGAAATAAAGGTGGTCCCCCAGATAAGGATGGTCAAAGCTGCTGTGAAATGTCCTGTATAGTTTTTATTCTCCATGTTTCCCTGTTCCTGTCCTTTCTTTAAGACGGGATTTTCCTTTTTCCCATCCTGCTTTTCTCTGATAAATATCCCGGTAGCTTCCGGGAGAGATCCCTGTAAAACTGGTAAAATAATTGGTAAAGTGGCTCTGGTCCGAAAACCCCGTTTCTAAAGCCGCCTCTGCGGGAGACCTGCCCTCTTCCAGAAGTTTTCTGGCCCTATTGATACGAAGGGTTTCCAGATAACGGTAAGGGGTGATCCCTTTTTCTCTGGTAAAGGCTCTTAGAAGGGTGGATTTTCCCAGGCCGGTATACCTGCAGATCTGCTCCAGGGAAACAGGTTTATCCAGGTTCTCTTCCATAAATCTGCACGCCTCCTGTATCTCTTCTCTGCACAAAGGAATTTCTTCGAAAAAAGGCTGTCTGTATTTTTGCAGGAGCTGTTCCAGCAGAAAGAACAGTTTTTCCTCCTTACCGAAATCCCGGTCTCTTGCCATGAGCAGCTCATGAAGATTTTTCAGACAGCAGGCAGTTTCCTGATCCCTGATCAGATTTTGGGAAAATCCAGGCAGTTCTCCTTTTCCTGTCAGTTCTTGCACCAGGGCTGTCATAGTATCTTTGGGGATATTCAGGCCTCTGTAATCCAGCTCTTCCTCATCCTCCTGCATACAGGAATGATTATCCCCCGGGTGAAACACAAGGATATCTCCCTCTACTGCCAGATACTCTCTTCCTTTGCAGAAAAGCTTCCTTTTGCCTTTCTCTATAAGACCGATCACATAATACTCATGGAAATGATTGGGAAAGGGCTGGAAGATTCCTTCCAGATGAAAGGCTTCGATCTTCAAAATTTCATCATATCCGATCTTTCTTTCCGTTGTTTTCACGTTTTTCTTTCCTCCTGCCAGACTTTATTCTATCATTTTCTCGGACAAAAGGCTTGCAAAATATCTTCATTTTCAGTAGGTCTCCTGAGAAAGTCCTGTTTTTCCCGAAGGCAAAGAAAAATCGCCGGACCACGCACTTTTATGGTACAGCGATTTTATCAGAAACAGCAGGCCTTCCCCTGCTCTGTTATTTTTCCACTTCAAAAGGCAGCCGGGCCAGAATATCCTTTTCCATATCGATCCCCGGATACACCTCGACAAGCTTAAGCCCTTTGGGTGTCAGCCGGAAAACACACCGCTCTGTTACATACAAAACCTTCTGCCCGTTGGCAATAGCCCGCTTTGCGGAAAAGCTCACACTGGCTACCCTGTCCACAAATTTGGAAATGGAGCCTTCCTTATGGATGGTCACAACTCCCTTTTTCTGGGACACCTCCAACCCTTTTGTATCAAAAGTCATACAGAATACAACGGTAGGTGTCTTGGCCGTAATATTGGCAAATCCTCCGATCCCGGCAAAGGCTCCCGGCCCCCGGTGCGCATTGACATTTCCCTCTTTATCCACTTCCAGAGCTCCCATAAAGCAGATATCCAGTCCTCCATTGTCATAAAGGTCAAACTGATTAGCCATATCATAGACGGAGGAGGCCCCGATCATAGCGCCGAAAACCTCTCCGGAAACAGGAAATCCCCCGATACCTCCCGATTCCACAGTAAGGGTCACCATATCCAGCATGCCGTTTTTTCTGGTATGTCTGGAAACCATTTCCGGAAGGCCGATGCCAATATTGACAATATCATCCACCCGCAGCTCTTTTGCCGCTCTTCTGCCGATAATGTTTCCTGCCACGTTATTTTTAGACTGTTTTGCGGATACTGTATCAATCTTCTCGTTCCACATACTCCAGTCTTCATAAGGGATCTCAAAACTTCCCGTCAGGGCCTTATAAGCTTCATTGCGTTCCTCCGGCTCCGCCACTACGATGGCGTCCACCAGACATCCCGGAATAATGGCATTTCTTGGACGGGAGGGAGTATTCACCAGACGGTCCACCTGAACGATCACCTTTCCATGATTGGCCTTTACTGCCTGGCAGATAGACAGGGCATCTCCGGACATAAACATATCGTCAAAGGAAATGTTCCCCTTGCGGTCCGCCGCCGTCCCTTTGATCAGAGCAACTGTGATCTTAGGCAGTTTATAGTAGAGGAATTCTTCTCCGTCCACTTCTACATATTTCACCAGCGAATCATCAATGGAGATCCGGTTGATCCCCGGTCCTTCCTTTCTTGGATCTACAAAAATATCCAGTCCTACCTTGGAAAGGGCTCCCGGCACGCCTCCTGCCTGGGCCCGGATGGCATGAGAGATACAGCCCAGCGGCAGATTATAAGCCTCAAAACGGTCTTCCAGCACCAGCTTTTTCGTACTGAGCATTGCTCCGAAATGACCGCAGATCAGCCGGTCCACCGCGCCTTCCCGGATATAACCTTCCGCATTATGTTCTTCATCCCAGACGCCAAATCCTGCGCTGGAAACAATGGTCAGATGCCGGGGCGACTGCATTCTCATATATCTCCGGTAAATTGCCTCATGAAGTTCCACCGGATTTTCAATCCCCACAAAAGAATTGACACAAATACTGTCTCCGTCCCGGATCAGCCGGATCGCTTCATCTGCGCTCATGATCTCATACATAACACGTCTCCCCCTGTAAATATTATGAAGATAATACTAGCAGAATCCCTTGGCAAAGTCCAGCAGAAATCTCCCTGCACTTGTTATAAATCCGCAAAACTGCCTTACCACTCCGTTTTTTCATAAATCTGTGCAGACAGGAAACAGGATCCTGCGTAGGCAGCTAAGGCAATAAGAAGGATCACTGCCAGACTGACATAATATTGGGTATCTGTCACGCCCCCTTCCCCTGTCAGGAAATTGATCAGCATGCTAAGGGCCAGGATCACTGCCACAGCTCCTAAAATGGCCAGGGCTATGATGACCTCTGTTTTCTCTTCTCCCCACCAGTAATACAGCGGGTAGGCGATCGCGCCCATAAATACAGCCAGGATCCCTCCCCCTAAGATCAGGGTCAGCACATCCCGGAACCCATAGTAAAAATAAATGTTTCCATGGATGATAAGAGCCAGACACAGGAATATCCCTGCACAGGCCATTCCCGCCAAAGCACAGATCCCATGGCTGATATACTGGCTTTTCACAATGTCTCTTCTCCTCACCGGGAGGGTGATCTTATATCTGCTCCATCTGGAAGCGCTCTCCCTTCGGAGGCAGGCTACAGCCGCTGCCCCCAGGACCGGCGCGGGAAGAAATGGGAAAATGCCCACTGCGGAAGGGTCTCCCATGATAAGGCATATTCCTCCTAAAATCACAGCCGCCGCTCCTATCACGCGAAGATTTCCTTTGATCCCGAAAAAACAGCTTTTTAACAATCCCTTCATCTTCTTTCCCCCTTTATCATAAGCAGCATAACCTCATCTACAGAAGCATGGTCTATTACAGCGCCTTTATATTTCCTGGCTGCCTTTTCCCGGTCCGGGACCAGCACATCGATCTGATAGCCGCTCTTTCTCCAGGCGATCCAGTCTTCTTTATCCAAAGCTTCAAACTCTCTGTTCCTGCACCGCAGGATCCCGTAATGATACAGGATTTCATCCTTCTCCACTGTCAGGAGCACCTTTCCCTCATGGAGAAAGGTAATGTAATCTGCGATCTTTTCCAGATCACTGGTAATATGCGAAGAAAGGAGTATGGAATGGTTCTCATCTTCTATAAATTCCAGAAAAACCTCCAGCATTTCCTCTCGCATAACCGGATCCAGCCCCGAGGTTGCCTCGTCCAGGATCAGCAGCTCCGGTTTGTGAGCCAGAGCGGCCCCAATGGCCAGTTTCATAGTCATTCCCCGGGAATAGGTCTTGATCTTCTGCTTTTTGTCCAGGCCGAATCTGTCCAGATATTTGTCAAAATATTCATCATCCCACTTCCGGTAAATCCCGCTCATCACTTCCCCTACCTGTTCTGCGGTATAATAGCCGGGAAAGTTATCTCCATCATAAACCACTCCGATCCGCTGGCGCAGATGTGTATCCTGATCCCTCATTTCTTTTCCCAGTACACGTATTTCTCCTTTATCTCTGAATAAAGTATTTAATATACAGCCGATTGTGGTTGACTTACCGGCGCCGTTTTCTCCCACAAATCCCATGATGGCGCCTTTAGGCACCCCAAAAGAAACATTATCCAGGGCAAAACCTGATCTTTTATAAGTTTTTGACAGGTTCTTTACTTCTAAAGCATAGTCCATGTTATTCCTCCTCTGTATAAAACATTTTCAAAATATCCTGTAAGGTTTCCAGGGGGATATGGTGGACCCTGCCGATCTCGGCTGCCTGGCGCAGATGTTCCTCTGCCAGCCGCTGCTGTTCCTCCATATAAAACTCCCGGTTTCTCTCTGCCACAAAACTTCCCCGTCCTACGGCAGTATCTATGAACCCGTCCCTTTGCAGCTCTTCATAGGCTTTTCGTACAGTGATCACACTGACATGGAGATTTTTTGCCAGGGTCCTTACAGAAGGAATAGTATCTCCTCCCTGGAGCTCGCCGCTCATGATCATGGCCTTGATCTGAGATGTGATCTGCTCATAGATGGGTTTATCCGCATTATTGCTGATAATGATCTGCATATACTCTCATCCCCTCTTTAAAGTGTGCTTATTGAGTAAGCACATTATATCCATTCTTGCTTCTTCTGTCAATAAAAATCTTAAAATATTTTCAGACCCAGTCCCGGATTTCTCCAGATAAGGGATTTTTCCAACAGAAAAAGGAGCCGCCCACTGATCACTTTTGATCAATGGGACAACTCCCTCATTGCTATTTGTTTTTACACAAGTTTCTCATATAATTCTCTGTCTGCATCTTTAAATACATTAAAAAGAATCCTGTCAAAATCTCTTTCATGTTTTTCCAGAAATTTTTCCACTTCTGCCACCGCAATCCGGGCAGCCTCGTCATTTGGAAAATGAAACTCTCCTGTGCTGATACAGCAGAAAGCAACGGATCGGATCCGGTGCTCCACACAGCATTTCAGCACATTTTTATAGCAGTTTCTTAAGTCTTCTTTCAGTGCTTCCGTAAGATTTCCATACACGATAGGTCCTACCGTATGGATCACATGCTCTGCCGGAAGATTATAGCCTTCTGTCAGTACTGCCTGTCCTGTAGGTTCTTCATAATCTTTTCCATACCGGGCTCTTCTCCGGTCCATATACCGGCTGCATTCTTCTCTCAGTTCAATTCCTGCCGCACTGTGGATCGCATTATCAATACAGCCATGACAAGGATGAAAGCAGCCCAGCATCTGAGAATTGGCCGCATTCACAATAGCCCCTACCTGCAGTCTGGTAATATCCCCCTGCCATACAGAAATCTTATCCCCGAAAGGCCTGTGGCTTCCATACTGCCTGGCCGCCGTGGGAATCTCTTCCAAAGTTACGATCCCTTTCTCCGCTGCTTCTTCCCGGAGAAAGTCATCCTGTACTTTCAGAACCTCAGAGTCCATGGCACCCGGCATACGGATGTTCATCAGGGACCGGAGAGCTCTCCGCTTCTCCTGATAATTTCTGCCAACTTCCAGATCCTTGTACCAGACAGAGTCCTTCTTAAACTCCTCCAGCAGGTAATCCAGTCTTTCTTCCTGTGTTTTATTGATCATTACAAATTCCTCTTTTTTCCTGTGTTTTTAAAAACTATTTGATGTGTATACTCTGCCTGTTTTTATTGTAATATTTTATATTACATCCATAAGAGATCATAACATTTCTTCGTTGTAATGTCAATAATTACATTAGGTGCTATTTATTTTCGGTTCCTGACAATTCTGGATTTTTATTTCACCAACACCTGGATCAATATATAAGCCACGATAAAGATTGCCCCATACAGAACCGCCCATAAAAGGGAATATCTGTAAAGCAGGAGCACGCCCAGAAATACCGGAACAATAAAGGCTTTTCCTACACTTACATAGTCCGGTCCAGATTGGGTTACTGTTGTAAAGGATTTTACGATTCCTTTCTTTTGAAGAAAAACCAGCACTAATCCCACAACAGCCAGAACTGTAGCAAAGATCAGCAATCCAATAAACAAATTGTTATCATACATAATATCCCCTCCTCTTCTTTTCTCTTACTTAAATAATATCACAACTCAGACAGAAAGACAGCTCTCCTGTTATTTTTTCTGTCCCTATGATACAGTTTCCCGGCAGCCAAAATCTGCTCCTTCATGCCTGAAAAATTCTGTCCGCTGCCATCTAAAATGAGAAAATCCGGGAACCGATCGGTAACTTCCGAAAACTCATAAATTTCTTAAGAAAAGAAAAAACTCTGCGCAAATGGTCAGTCAAAGCCCCCGATGCAGGCATACGAGGCATCAAACTAGCAACGATGCAGGCATCAGGGTATTAGACTCTCGTGGGAATAAAATCCCCCCATTCACGTAGAGTTTTCTTTTTACATTATTATTATTTTACCGCTCCGATCAGCTGGTATATATCTTCAATCTGATTTTTCTCCATATATTCCCGGATGCCGTCAATGATCTCCAGTGTGGCATAGGGATTTATGAAGTTGGCTGTTCCCACCGCCACAGCGGAAGCTCCTGCCAGGATAAATTCCAGGGCGTCCTCGACATTCTGGATACCGCCCATACCGATCACCGGGATCTTTACTGCCTGGGCAGTCTGGTAGACCATACGCACTGCTATGGGCTTGATACAGGGGCCGGAAACTCCCCCGGTCTTATTAGCCAGAGCAAAGGTCCTTCTGTTTACGTCAATCTTCATTCCCGTAAGAGTATTAATGAGAGAAACCGCGTCTGCCCCACCTGCTTCTGCCGCTTTTGCGATCTCGGCAATATCAGTCACATTGGGAGTCAGCTTCATGATCACCGGCTGCTTCGCGATCTTTTTGATCTGAGCCGTCAGCTCCTCCACATGTTTGGGATCCTGTCCGAAAGCCAGGAAATTAGCGTTTACATTCGGGCAGGAAATATTGATCTCCAGCATGTCTACCGGCTCCTGAGCCAGCCTTTCTACTACTGCCAGATATTCTTCCGGGGCATGGCCGCAGACATTGACGATCACCTTCGTATCAAACTGCTGAATGTAGGGGATATCCCTTTTGCAGAACACCTCAACTCCCGGATTCTGAAGGCCGATAGCATTCATCATCCCGCTGTGGATTTCCGCGATACGGGGTGTGGGATTACCCGGCCAGGGAACATCTGCCACCCCTTTGGTTACCACTGCTCCCAGCTTATTTAAGTCTACAAATTCACTGTACTCTGCTCCTGAACCGAAGGTTCCGGAGGCTGTCATAACCGGGTTCTTTAATTCTACTCCCCCGATCTTTACTTTCATATTCATCAAAGCTCCACCTCCGTACTTAAGAATACAGGACCGTCTTTGCAGATCCTCTTATTGTGTACCTGGGAATGGGCATCTACTTCCTTTGACTTACAGACACAGGCCAGACAGGCGCCGATACCGCAGGCCATCCGCTCTTCCATAGAAATATAACAGGGGATATCCTGTTCCTGGGCGTAGGCTTTAATAGCACGAAGCATAGGAGCCGGCCCGCAGGCAAAGATCATGTCTGCTTCCAGATGGTTTTCCCGGATGGCGTCCATTACATTTCCTCTGGTCCCCAGACTGCCGTCTTCTGTGGCGATCACAAATTTTCCCGCTTTTTCAAACTCTTCCTGAAGGAAAACATTTTTATCCCGGTATCCGGCAATGGCTGTCACCTCTCCCTGGCACTGTTTTGCAGTTTCCAGCATAGGAGGGATCCCAATGCCGCCCCCCATAAGAAATACTCTTTTCCCTTTGGTTTCTTCCATTGGGAAACCGTTTCCCAGAGGTCCCAGGATATCAATAGTCTCTCCCGGCTGTTTTTTGGAAAATTCCCGGGTTCCCGCGCCTGCGATCCTGTATACGATCCGCAGAGCTCCTTTTTCTTTATCGATCTCACAGATACTGATAGGTCTTGGCAGGATCCTGCCGGAATCCTGACAGTACAGAGAAATAAACTGTCCCGGCGCTGCCTGCCCGGCGATCTCTGCCGCTGACAGCCACATACTGTAGATATCCGGGCTGATCATCTCCTGGCTGATGATCCTGCTGGTCATTTTTAACTTTGCCATAGTCTCCTCCTTATTTTGCTGCCTTCAGGGCTCCGTCAATGTCAGCGATCATATCTTCTACGGCTGCTCTGGAAGCATCGCCGAAATTCTCTTCGCCGAATCTTGCATATTTTTCCTGTTTGTAGGCAGCGATGATACCCCTGGAAGAGTTGACGATAGCGCCAAGCCCGTCTTCGTTAAAGAAGTGTACCAGATCCTTTCCCTGGCCTCCCTGGGCGCCGTATCCCGGTACCAGGATATAAGCCTTAGGCATGATCTTTCTAAGGACTTTTCCCATTTCCGGATAAGTAGCCCCTACTACTGCGCCTACATAGCTATAGGAATCTCCCATACACTCTTCTCCCCACTGGGCAACCTTTTCCCCTACCAGTTCATAAAGAGGTCTTCCGTCAATAAGCCGGTCCTGGAACTCTCCGCTGGAAGGATTGGAGGTCTTTACCAGAACAAAAATTCCTTTCTTCTCTTCCTTGCATACATCAATAAAAGGCTTTACTCCGTCTGATCCCAGATAAGGATTCACTGTTGCGAAGTCCTCATCAAAAGCCGCGATCTTATTTTCTCCTACCTGTACTTTTCCCAGATGACCTACGGCATAGGCCGCAGATGTGGAACCGATATCTCCTCTTTTAATATCTCCGATCACAACCAGATCTTTGCTCTTGCAGTAATCTACCGTCTTTTTATAAGCCATAAGTCCGGGAATTCCGAACTGTTCGTACATGGCGATCTGAGGTTTCACAGCCGGGATCAGGTCATAAGTCTTATCCACGATCTCTTTATTAAACTGCCAGATGGCTTCTGCCGCACCTTCCAGAGTTTCTCCGTATTCCTTAAAAGCCTTTTCCTGAACATGTTTCGGGATATAGTTCAGCATAGGATCAAGTCCTACTACGATAGGCGCATTTGTTTTCTGAATTTTTGCGGTAAGTTTATTGATCATTTTTCTTCCTCCAGGTATTCTTTTTTTCAGCAAACAGGGCAGACCGGACCCGGAAGGTCTGCTTTTTGTCTGCCCTGATGTTTTATATCTCTTTTACTCGCTCTGGTATACTACTTTTCCGTCACAGATCGTAGCTTTTACCATTCCCTTTACCTTCCATCCGTTGAAAGGCGTATTCTTTCCTTTAGAAAGAAATGTCATGGAATCGATGACATATTCCCTCTCGGGATCGATAACCGTCACATCTGCCGGCTTTCCGATATCCAGGGTTCCTCTGTCAGAACCGATGATCCTGGCCGGATTATAGCTCATCTTCTCTGCCATCTGCATAGGTGTCAGGATCCCCTTGTCTACCAGTTCTGTAATGGTAAGGGCCACAGACGTCTCCAGTCCTACAATGCCGAAAGGCGCTTTCTGCATAGACTGCTGTTTCTCTTCCCTGCTGTGAGGAGCATGGTCTGTACTGATCACATCTATAATATCATTCTTCAGTCCATCCACCAGAGCCTGACGGTCTTTCGGTGTACGCAGAGGGGGATTCATCTTGAAATTCGTATCTCCCGGCACCATATCATCGGACGTCAGCGTAAAGTGGTGGGGGCATACCTCTCCGGTAACAGGAATCCCTTCCTCCTTGGCCAGGCGGATCATCTCCACGCTGTCTTCAGTAGAACAATGGCACAGATGAAGTCTGGCGCCGGTCTCCTTAGCCAGGACAATATCTCTGGCTGCGATCACATCTTCCACCGCATTGCTGATCCCCGGAAGACCTTGTTCTCTGGAATGCTGATCCTCGTTTACACATCCTCCGTTTACCAGATTCTGATCTTCACAGTGGGCAAATACCGGAATATTGTGTTGCGCCGCGATCTCCATAGCTTTTTTGTAAAGCTTCACGTTCATCACAGACTTGCCGTCCTCGCTGATGGCAGGGATCCCTGCCTGGATCATCCCTTCAATATCCGCCAGCTCTTCTCCCTTCTGCTGTCTGGTCACCGCTCCGATCTGCAGCACATGGATGGGAGCCAGCTCCTTAGCCTTATTAGTCACATACAGCACCCGGTCGGGGCTGTCGATAACCGGTTTGGTATTTGGCATAGCCAGAATGGTGGTAAATCCTCCTCTGGCGGCCGCTCTGGAACCGCTGGCCACATCTTCTTTATGGGTAAGTCCCGGATCACGCAGATGTACGTGAAGATCAATAAGGCCCGGCATTACGTAGCAGCCCCGGGCGTCTATCACTTTATCCGGCTGACCGGAAGGATCCAGAGAAGGTCCCTTTTCCTTGATCACACCGTCCTCAATATAAAGGTCTCCGATTTCGTCAGTCTTATCCGAGGGATTTAACATTCGGCCGTTTTTAATCAATATCTTCATTTTGAAGCACGTCCTTTCTCCTTAGATACAGGCTTAATCAACAACCTTATAGTAACATACACATTTTCTTTCGTCAATTCCACTTTTCCCTTGACTTTTGATATTATACAGAATATACTAGATATGTCAAAAGGTATATTGGATATAAATATTAAATGGTTTTTAGAGATTGTATTATCATTTTTATACACAATATTATCTCTAAAGACCATTTAATTTTTTTATCCGGATATATCCATGTTTATTCTTTTTATTTTATGGAGGTAACACTATGAACAAGGGAACTGTGAAATGGTTCAACGCTGAAAAGGGATACGGATTTATCACAGGCGAAGACGGACAGGACGTATTCGTTCATTTTTCTGCGATCAACGGCGAAGGCTTCAAATCCTTAGAAGAAGGCCAGGCTGTGACTTATGACCTGACAGAGGGCGCCCGCGGCATGCAGGCAGCCAATGTAAATAAATTATAATTCTGTTTTTGGGGAAAGAAAAGGGAGACAGTATATAAGCTGTCTCCTTTTCTTTTTCTGATTTTTATTCCTGCGGGCAACGAGCCAAGCGGCCATGCTCGCATATCCATTTGGCGAATGCCGCAAGAGTCAAAAAGCCCCGATGCAGCATGCAAGCACAAGCATCGGGGTTTTGACTTTCCGGGCAGATTTCTGCCTATTCTGTATCCGTCTGGGAAAGACTGCTGAGATAATCGGTAAGGGCAGTCACATCCATCTCTGTAGTAACCACTTCCTGCTCCGCATTCGGATCCTCTCTGGTCACCAGATCATAAGCGGAATAGCCGATCCAGCCCACCATGGCGATACATACCACGGCAATGGCAAGCTTCTCCAGACGTAGCTCCCATTTTTCTCTTCTCTGGATCTTCTCCCGGTCATTCTTCTGTTTTTTATATCTGTCTACTTTCTGCTGGCTCATAAAAATCTCCTTATGTCTCTATTCTTTTACAAGAGCTTTTGTGATCTCTGCGATATACATCACATGGTAATCTTTCTGAGGATACCATTTTTCATCATTGCTCTTATCATCAAAATTTTCCGGAGGCATAGGCGCATGATACATTTTTCTGCACACCAGCACCAGGTCGGCCTCTTCAAAAGCCATGGTGTCTTCTACCGGCACAGGGGTAAGCCCTGCTTCTTTCACCTTGTCTTTGTCCCTTCCGGAAACGCTTCCCAGGAGGCTTAAGGCTTTCCTGTACTCTTCCCCGTAAAATGAAAGAGTAAAAGTATCCTTGGCGTCAATAAACTCTTTGGTATATCTCTGGGGACGGATATAAACAGTAACCGCATTCTTTCCCCACATTACCCCCGCAGCTCCCCAGCTGGCAGTCATCGTATTAAACTTTTCCTGGTCTCCTGCTGTGACCAGCATCCACTGTTTTCCGATTCTTTGAAAAGGATTAAATTCTATGGACTCAATCGGAACTTCTCTAAATCCCATATCTCTCATTCCTTTCTTTTTTCTTTTCCTATCATACCCCAGGCAACCGGGAATGTCAAACCCTCCGGTAAGATCTTCTCATGGTTTCGCAAGTTTTTCTCTTGACCTTTTGGCCTCAGAACGTGTATACTAAATCTTGGAAAAGAGCATTTGCGAATTATAGGGAAGTTCGCAGGTGCTCTTTTTGATTTCTAATACTAAAAAAGGAGGGTATCTATGCAAAAATTTCTAAATCACAAATCCTTCTATATAAAGAAGTGGAGCCTGGACATACTGGTGGATATCCTGGGTGGTATTCTGATCGCCCTCGGGACTTACAACTTTGCCGCCCTGGCTCAGTTTCCCATGGCCGGTCTTAATGGTATCGCCCTGATCTTTTATCACCTTTTCGGCTTTCCAATCGGCCGGACCGCCCTGCTCCTGAATATTCCCATCGCCCTGTTCTGTTTTCCCATACTGGGCAGGCAGTACTTTTTCCGTTCTGTCCGGACGATCTTTATTACTTCTGTGATCATGGACTACCTGGCTCCTATGTTCCCTGTCTATGACGGAGACCGGATGCTGGCCGCTATCTGTGCAGGAGTCTTATCCGGTCTGGGCTATGCCCTGATCTATATGCGGGAGTCTTCTACAGGAGGCGCGGACTTTGTCATGCTTTCTATCAAAGCCAAAAAGCCCCATCTTTCTCTGGGAAAGATTGCTTTTGTCATGGACGGTATGATCGTTTTTCTCGGAACCCTGATGGTATCCAAAGACATTGACAGCCTGATCTATGGTATGATCATCGCCTTTCTTCTGTCCGTTGTGGTAGATAAAGTCATGTATGGGATCGACGCAGGAAAAATGACTCTTATCGTCACTGACCGGGCCCAGGAGATCGCCGATATGATCGATCAGGTCACAGGAAGAGGCTGCACCTTTCTGAAAGGGGAAGGAAGTTTTTCTAAAGAAGAAAAAGCTGTGGTCATGTGCGCCTGCAATAATAAGCAGATGTACAGTATCCGCAGCTCTGTCAAAAAGATCGACCCTAAGGCCTTTATCATTATTGTAGAATCCAACGAAGTAGTTGGAGAAGGTTTTAAGTCTCACTGATCACTCCGGGATCCGGTCCTTATGCCTCTTCTTCCAAGTACCGGATCCCCACCAGGGTCAGTCCTCTGGCCGGAGCAGTAGGGCCGGCTGCCTGCCGGTCTTTTGCCTCCAGTATCTCTTTCATATGTTCCGGGGGATACATTCCCTGTCCGATCTCCATAAGACTCCCGGCTATGATCCGGACCATATTGTACAGAAAGCCTTTTCCCCGTATCTTTATGGTGATCAGCGGATCTTCCCGGCTGATACAGACTTCCTGAACTCTTCTCACCGTGGTCTTTACCTGGGCTCCTGCTCCGCAGAAACTTTTAAAGTCATGTTCGCCTACCAGATATTGTCCCGCCTCTCTCATTTTTTCAATGTCCAGAGGCACATAGGTAAAATGGGTATAGAGCCTTTGGGTTGGTATCGGAAACTGCCGGTTCAGGATCTTATATACATAAGTCTTCTCACTTTCCCGGTATCTGGGATGAAAATCCAGGGGTACTTCTTCGGATTTCTGGATCCGGATATCTTCCGGCAGCCTCTGATTCAATGCAAAAGAAAACTTTTCTCCCGGCATACGCATATCTGTATCGAAAACCGCCACATTTCCCAGGGCATGGACTCCTGTATCTGTTCTGCTGGCCCCCATGATCGGGGTCTTCTTTCCTGTAAGATCTTCCAGGCAGTTTTCCAGGACCTCCTGAATGGTGATCCCGTTTGGCTGTATCTGCCAGCCGCAGTAATTGGTCCCGTCATAGGCTACAGTCAGTCTGATTCTCTTCATTCCCCGAATGCTCCTTTTCCTTTCCTAATAGGATTTGTTCCTGTCATAACAGTACCCGGATCGCAATATCCGCTGCCAGGTATGCCAGAACGATCCCGTAAGCCACATAATCTTTTCTCTGGTAGATCAAGGGCTTCATCTGAGTCCTGTGGTCCCCTCCGTGATAACATCTGGCTTCCATAGCCATGGCCAGATCGTCTGCTCTACGAAAGGCAGAGATAAACAGGGGCACAAGAAGAGGGATCATATTCTTTGCCTTCTGGATCAGATTTCCTGTTTCAAAATCCGCTCCTCTGGCAATCTGCGCTTTCATGATCTTGTCCGTTTCTTCCATAAGGATAGGAATAAACCGAAGGGCAATGGACATCATCATGGATATCTCATGGACCGGCACCCGTATCCTGTTCAGAGGCCGCAGGATCCTTTCCAGGCCGTCTGTAAGCTGGTTAGGCGTAGTGGTAAGGGTCATAACAGAAGATCCCATGACCAGGTAGATCAGCCGTATACCGATCTTTACTGCCTGCTGGATACCTTCCACTGTAATGGTCAGAAAGCCCAGACTCCAGACTTCTTTTCCCGGGATCAGGAACAGGTTGAAGGCTACCGTTATCAGAAGAATAATGAACAGAGGTTTTAACCCCTTTACCATAAATTTCACCGGCACCTTGGAAAGAAGGATGATACCTCCCAGAAAACAGGTAGCCAGAATATATCCCCAGAAAGAATCCGCCACAAACAACGAGATCAGGAACAGAAAAGTTCCGATAAATTTCACTCTGGGGTCCAGTCGGTGCAGAGAAGAATCTGCGGGATAATATTGTCCTATCGTAATATCTCTGATCATTTTTCTCCTCTCCCCAGTGCTTTTAAAATACTGTTTTTGGCTTCTTCTACGGTAATAGCGGAAGTATCAGTCTGAAGGCCGTTCTCTCTCAGGGCATGCATGATGTAAGTGATCTGCGGCGCCGCCAGGCCTATGGCTTCCAACTCCTTATAATGAGAAAAAACTTCTTTCGGCACACCATCAAAAACTTTTTCCCCGTGGTTCATCACCAGGATCCGTTCCACATATCTGGCAATATCCTCCATGCTGTGGGAAACCAGAAGCACGGAGATCTTCCTCTCCTGATGAAGCCAGGCAATCTGATCCAGGATCTCATCTCTTCCTTTTGGATCCAGGCCTGCCGTAGGCTCATCCAGGATCAGGACTTCCGGTTCCATGGCCAGCACACCGGCAATAGCCACCCGCCGCTTCTGCCCTCCGGACAGTTCAAAAGGGGAAGAAGCATAATATTTTTCCTTCAGCCCTACCTGTTTCAGAGCGGTTCTGGCCCGCTCCTGGGCCTCTTCCTGAGAAAGCCCCTGATTTTTTGGTCCAAAACACACATCAGACAGCACATCCGCCTCAAAGAGCTGGTGCTCCGGATACTGAAAGACCAGTCCCACTTTGCTTCTCAGCCTTTTCAGGGAATATCCCTCCTGCCAGATGTCCTCCTCATTATAAAAAACCGTCCCGGAAGTAGGACGCATCAGTCCGTTAAAATGCTGGATCAGCGTAGACTTCCCGCTTCCGGTGTGGCCGATCACCCCCACAAACTGTCCCTGGGGGATCTCCAGGGATACGTCCTTTAAAGCATGTGTCTCATAGGCCGTCCCCGGATTATAAGTATAGGTAACGTGTTCTAATTTCAATGACATAACGCATCCACCAATTCCTTTGTAGTCAGTATCCCCTCAGGAAGAGGGATTCCTGCTTTTTTCAGTTCGTATGCCAGAAGGGTCACCTGAGGCACGTCCAGCCGGTATGCCTTCAGTTCCTCCACTCTGGAGAAAATCTCCCGGGGAGTTCCCTGCATCACCACATGGCCCTGGTCCATGACAAAAACTCTGTCAGAATCGATCACTTCTTCCATGTAATGAGTGATGAGGATCACAGTGATCCCCTCTCGCCGGTTCAGTTCATGGACAGCCTCCAGCACCTCTTTCCTGCCGTTTGGATCCAGCATGGCGGTAGGTTCGTCCATGATGATACATTTAGGCTGCATAGCCATAACCCCGGCAATGGCTACCCTTTGCTTCTGTCCTCCGGACAGCTTGTTCGGGGAGCGGTGGCGAAAGGCTGTCATTCCCACGGCTTCCAGGCTTTTATTTACTCTGCTCCAGATACCTTCTGTGGGAATTCCCAGATTCTCCGGTCCGAAACCTACGTCTTCCTCCACTACGGTTCCAATGATCTGGTTATCCGGGTTCTGGAAGACCATACCGGCTTTCTGCCGGATCTTCCACAGTTCCGGTTCCATGGCCGTATCCATGCCATCCACCCAGATAGTCCCTTCTGTAGGGATCAGCAATGCGTTCATATGCTTTGCCAGGGTAGATTTTCCGGAACCGTTGTGTCCCAGTATGGAAATAAACTGGCCCGGCTGGATATCCAGGTCTACATTCTCCACAGCTGTCTGGCTTTCGCTGGCCTGTCCATTCTCATCATATTTTAAATAATCATACTTTAACTTTCTGGCTTTTATGATCTCCATAGTCTTTTGTTTCTCCCTTTTCCATTAACAGGTATAGCGCCAGACCTCCATATCTTCCCCGTCATCTTCCAGACGATAATCAATTTTCTGAAATCCCAGCTTTTCTGCCAGATTTACAGAGGCCTTATTCCCGCTTTTGATACGGCAGTGAAGATATACCGCCCCTCTTTTGGCAGATTCCTGTATGATCCCCTGACAGGCCTCGTAGGCATAACCCTGCCGCCGGTATTTCTCGTCAATGATATATCCCAGTTCCACAACGGTTTTTTTCCGATTCCAGAACTTAGGCTCTACTCCTGCTCTGCCGATGATCTCACCGGTATCTTTTTTCAGTACAGACCAGTAGCCCATATCACAGAGTTCATACATATAAGTACGATAGGAATCAAAGCCTTCCAGTTCTTCTGAAAGAGGTCTGGCCACTCCCTCGCAGGCGTCTCTGGAGGTCTCCTGCCCGCAGATTTCCATCAGCCGGGGAATATCTTCTTTCTTCATCTCCCGGATCAGAAGCCGGCTGGTCTCGCAGACCAATGCCGGAAGATGATGGCTGTGACAGTAAACCTTTTCCATAAACTTGCAGTCGATCTCCTCATAGCCTTCGATGACCATATAGGCCCTTCCCAGATCCTGTTTTCCCGAATCCGGGTTCTTATAGCCGATACAGGTAATTCCAGCGTTTTTTGCGGCCTTGCAGCCATTCTCAGAATCTTCTATCACAATACACTCTTCCGGAGAAAATCCCAGCTGCCGGGCTGCTTTTAAAAAAACATCCGGCGCGGGCTTTGGATTTTCCACAGACTCTCCGCTGACCAGACTGTGAAAATACTTACGTATCCCCCAGTGATCTGTTACTTTCTCAATATAAGAAAGCGGCGAAGAGGAAGCCACAGCCAGACCGTAGCCTCCCTTGTAAAGCTTTTCCAGAAGTTCTTTTACATAAGGGATCAGGGGCGGGTAGCCTTCTTTTCGGATCAGCTCCTCCTTCTTCGCATTCATCTCCTCTCTCAGGGATGTATCCTCAAGGGAGATTCCATAGTGTTTATGAAGGATCTGCATCAGAGTCCCTATGGTTGATCCAATGCAGTCTTTGTAAACCTCATAGTCCAGATCTGTCCCTCTTTCTCTGAGGGTCTCTTTCCAGACTCTGTAATGAAAGGGTTCGCTGTTGATCAGCACGCCGTCCATATCAAAAATTATTCCCTTTAACATATTTTACCTTCTTTTCTAAATATCGGAAGACTGAGGCATAAGGTCTTCGATCAGATCCCATATCTCTTCTCTTCCCTGCTTGGACAGGGCGGAAAAAGGAATCACTGTTGTTTCAGAAGGGAGGTCCAGTCCTTTTCTCACTTCACTGATATGTTTCTGGAGCTGGCTTCTTTTCAGTTTATCCGCCTTTGTGGCAATAATAATAGGTTCATATCCGTTATGAACGATCCAGTCATACATAAGTTTGTCGTTTTCCGAAGGCTTATGACGGATATCCACCAGTAAAAATACTGCTTTCAGCTGTTTGGAATGATGGAGATATTTCTCTATGAGTTTTCCCCACTGTTCCTTCACAGACTGAGAAACTTTCGCGTAGCCGTATCCGGGAAGATCTACCAGATACATTTCATGATTGATATTATAGAAATTGATGGTCTGGGTCTTTCCCGGTGAGGCGCTGGTACGGGCCAGGGATTTCCGGTTCATCAGCGCATTGATCAATGAGGATTTCCCAACGTTGGATTTCCCCGCAAAAGCAATTTCCGGCACCTGGTTTTCCGGAAGAATACTGGTGATCCCGCACACAGTATCCAGTGCTACGTGTTTTATGACCATGTATGTTCCTCCATATCTAAGAGTTCTGTTTGTCTGCCAGTGCGTGTTTCAGCACTTCTTCCATAGTGTTCACAGGTACGATCTCCAGGCCCTGGGTGATCTCTTTGTCCATTTCTGCCACATCTGGCTGGTTTTCAGAAGGTATCAGCACTTTCTCAATGCCTGCGCTTTTGGCAGCCAGAAGCTTTTCCTTCAGTCCTCCGATAGGAAGGACTCTTCCTCTCAGGGTGATTTCTCCGGTCATGGCCACATTGGCCCTTACCGGAGTTTCAGTGATAGCGGAAAGCATAGCTGTAGCCATGGTAATCCCGGCGGAAGGTCCGTCCTTTGGAACAGCCCCCTCCGGAATATGGATATGTAGATCATGTTTCTGGAAAAATTCCGGATCTATGTTATACCGATCTGCCACAGAGCGGATATAGCTGATTCCTGCCTGAGCAGATTCTTTCATCACATCTCCCAGCTGCCCGGTAAGAAGAAACTCTCCCTTGCCCGGCATGAGATTGACTTCAATCTGAAGAGTATCGCCGCCTACGCTGGTCCAGGCCAGTCCCCGGACAATACCCACTTCATCCGTCTGGTTCTTTTTCTGACGGGTATATCTGGCTCTTCCCAGAAAATCTTTCAGGTTTTCCGGGGTAACCACGACCTCTTTTTCCTTTTCTTCCATGATCTTTCTTGCTGCTTTTCTGCAGATGTCTCCGATCTTTCTCTCCAGATTCCGGACTCCTGCCTCTTTGGTATAGCCGCTGATGATCTCTCTTAAGGCGTCTTCCCGGATCTGCAGCTGTTTTTCTTTCAGTCCATGAGCCTTGATCTGCTTGGGGATCAGATGTTCCCATCCGATATGCCATTTTTCATTTTCTGTATAGCTGCTGATCTCTATGATCTCCATTCTGTCCAGAAGCGGTCTTGGGATAGTCTGAAGATCGTTTGCAGTGGCAATGAACAGGACTTCCGACAGATCCAGAGGGATCTCCACATAATTATCCCGGAATTTTACATTCTGTTCCGAATCAAGGACTTCCAGAAGAGCTGAGGAAGTATCTCCTTTATAATCGCTGCTTACCTTGTCGATCTCGTCCAGAAGCATTAAAGGATTCTTTACCCCTGCCTGGATCAGTCCGTTGGCGATCCTTCCCGGCATGGCGCCGATATAGGTTCTCCTGTGGCCCCGGATCTCTGCTTCATCCCTTACTCCGCCCAGAGAAATCCTGACATATTCTTTATGAAGGGCTCTGGCTACAGACCGGGCAATGGAAGTCTTACCGGTACCCGGAGGGCCTACCAGACATAAAATAGGGCTTTCTCCTTTTTTCGTCAGAGCACGGACAGCCAGGAATTCCATGATCCTTTCCTTCACCTTTTCCAGACCGTAGTGATCCTCTTCCAGTATCTGGTTGGCCTGTTTTAGGTTCCGGCTGTCTCGGGAAGCTTTATCCCAGGGCAGGGACAGCAGCGTCTCGATATAACTGCGCATGACCCCCGCCTCAGCCTGGACCGCCGCGGATTTTTTAAATCTGTCAATTTCCTTATAGATCCGCTCTTTTACTTCTTTGGAAGCCTTCAGCTTCTGGGCCTGTTCCCGGAACTGATCCGCCTCAGAGACAGTATCTCCGTCTCCCAGTTCCTCCTGGATCACTTTCAGCTGCTCTCTCAGGATGTAATCCCTCTGATTTTTATCCACCCGCTCTTTTACTTTCTTATTAAGTTCCATGCGGATTTCCATGATCTGTATTTCATTTGTCAGGATCAGTCCCAGCACCTCGTACCGGTCTTCCAGAGAAACAGCCTCCAGGATCTTCTGCTTATCTTCGTATTTCATAGGAAGATTTACAGCAATCTGATCAATGACCTTTTCTACATCATTTAATTCCAGTATCTGGCCGGCCAGATCCTTGCTCAACTTGGGATTTTCATTGCAGTACCGGATAAAGATTTCCTTCATCCCCCTGAGCATGGCTTCTTTCACATTCTCATCCAGAGATTCTGCGGCAGAGGCTTCAAAAACCCCGACTTCTGCCTCCAGGAAAAAACCTTCTTCATCCAGATGGAGAAGTTCTCCCCGCTCTTTTCCTTCCACAAGGACCTGAATGATCCCGTTTTTTGTTTTTACCAGCTGTTTGATCACAGCAATGGTGCCGATCCTGTATAAGTCTTCCTGTCCCGGATCCTCTGTCTGAGGAATCTTCTGAGTAATAAGGAAAACTCTCTGGTCCTCCACCATAGCTTTTTCCAAAGCCTTCACAGACTTTTTCCTGCTCACATCAAAATGCACGATCATCCCGGGAAGGATGGTGGTTCCTCTCAGAGCGATAGCCGGTAAATATTGTATAGTGTCGCTCATAGTCGCTCCTCCTTTTGCTTTTGTATCCGCTTACGCAATCTCAGGGGCCTCTTTTTTCTTTCTTCCGCTGTTCTTGCTTCTTCTGGAAGGAGCCGGCAGCTCCCTGTGTTCCAGAACAGGAGGTTCTTTTCCTTCTACTACCTCTTTTGTAATAGTACAGGAACTGATGCTCTCATCAGAAGGAGAAGTATACATGATATCCATGAGCACGCTTTCCATAATGGCCCGCAGTCCTCTGGCTCCTGTTTTTCTCTCCATGGATTTATCTGCAATAGCCTCCAGAGCGCTGTCTTCAAACTTCAGCTCAATACCGTCCAGTTCAAAGAGAGCCTGATACTGACGCACCAGAGAATTCTTAGGTTCTGTAAGGATCCGCACCAGAGCCTGACGATCCAGGGCATTAAGTGAAACCACTACCGGCACACGTCCCACAAATTCCGGGATCAGTCCGAAACGCACCAGATCCTGAGGCATGACCTCTTTGAGCAGCTCTCCCACATTTTTCTCCTGAGGAGTTGCGATAAAGGTATTAAATCCAATAGATTTGGTATCTTTCCTTGTCTCTATGATCTTATCCAGTCCTTCAAAAGCTCCTCCGCAGATAAAAAGGATATTTGTGGTGTCGATCTGGATAAACTCCTGCTGAGGATGTTTTCTTCCTCCCTGGGGAGGCACGTTGGCTACTGTACCCTCCACGATCTTCAGCAATGCCTGCTGGACGCCTTCTCCGGATACATCTCTGGTAATGGATGCGTTTTCTGACTTCCTGGTGATCTTGTCGATCTCATCTATATAGATAATACCGTACTGTGCCCGTTCAATATCATAATCTGCAGCCTGGATAAGCTTCAGAAGGATATTTTCCACATCCTCTCCTACATATCCTGCTTCTGTCAATGTAGTAGCGTCTGCAATGGCAAACGGCACATTCAGAAGCCTTGCCAGAGTCTGGGCCAGCAGAGTCTTTCCGGAACCTGTAGGTCCCAGCATCAGTATGTTACTCTTCTGAAGCTCCACCTCTGAGGTACTGCCTGCCAGCACTCTTTTATAATGATTGTATACAGCAACAGAAAGAACTTTTTTCGCTTCTTCCTGTCCGATCACATACTCATCCAAAAATTTTTTGATCTCCTGAGGTTTCAGCAGATTGATCTCATCAGACATTTCGTTTTCAAAATCTGCTCCCAGTTCTTCGTCAATAATCTCTGCGCAGATTCCCACACATTCATCACAGATATAGGTGCCGTTAGGCCCTGCGATCAACTTTTTCACCTGGTCATCTGTCTTACCGCAAAAGGAACACCTGATCTTTATATCATTTCCCTTCATTGCCATTATTCTTTCCTTTCTATTTCGCCCTTAATCGTCCTGAAAGTGGAAAGACCCCCGCATATATCTGCAGGAGTCTTATCTTCAGTCACTATCTATGCTCGATAACCATGTCGATCAAACCATAATCCTTTGCCTCCTGGGCAGTCATATAGTTATCTCTCTCTGTATCTCGCGCAATTGTCTCCAGGGTCTGGCCTGTATTCTGTGCCAGAATAGAATTCAGTCTTTGCTTAGTCTTCAGAATCTGCTCTGCCACAATCTCAATCTCTGTTGCCTGACCTTTGGCGCCGCCGGAAGGCTGATGTATCATAATTTCCGCATTGGGAAGAGCCATACGTTTTCCTTTGGTGCCCCCTGCCAGAAGAAAGGCTCCCATACTGGCTGCCAGTCCCATACAAATGGTGGACACATCACATTTAATATACTGCATGGTATCATAGATCGCCATACCTGCGCTGACCGATCCTCCCGGGCTGTTGATATATAAGTGGATATCTTTCCCCGGATCCTCAGATTCCAGGAACAGAAGCTGTGCCACGATCAGATTCGCGGACACATCTGTCACTTCTTCTCCAAGGAAAATGATCCTGTCTTTTAACAATCTGGAATAAATGTCGTAGCTTCTCTCCCCACGGCTGGTCTGTTCAATGACATATGGTACTAAGCTCATGAAAATCCTCCTATTTATCTGTCAAAGGAAGAATGATTACTCAGCTTTTTCTTCTTCCTTTTTCTCTACTGTCTTTGCAGCGTCTGCAACCAGGGTAACTGCTTCCTGAACAGCCATATCCTTCTTGATCTGCTCTTTCTCATAGTCACCCATCATTTCTTTCAGTTTGTCGGCCTCCATCTTGTACATGTCAGCCATTCTCTTAACTTCTTCTTCGAATTTTTCATCGGAGATCTGGATATTCTCTACTTCAGCGATCTTCTCCAGTACCAGACGGCTCTGGATCCTCTTCAGCGCCTGAGGTCTCATCTGTTCCTGGATCTTGGCATTGTCAAGACCGGTGAACTGATAGTACTGATCGATAGACAGTCCCTGTGCCTGCATTCTTCTGATGAAGTCCTGCATAAGCTGGTTGATCTGGTTCTGGATCATCGGTTCAGGAATATCCATCTGTGCGTTTGCGATAACAGCGTCAACTGCTTTATCTTCTTTTTCTCTCTTGGCAACTTCTTCCTTGCGTTCTTTCAGGTTTTTCTCGATGTCTGCCTTGTACTCTTCCAGAGTATCAAATTCAGAAACATCTTTTGCGAATTCGTCATCCAGTTCAGGCAGTTCTTTTACCTTAATGGATTTTACTGTGCATTTGAATACAGCAGGTTTTCCGGCCAGATCATTTGCATGATAGCTTTCAGGGAAAGTCACGTTAACTTCTTTCTCTTCACCGATCTTGGCGCCTACCAGCTGATCTTCAAATCCCGGGATGAAGGAGTTGGAACCGATAGTCAGAGGATAATCTGTTCCTTTTCCGCCTTCAAAAGCCACTCCGTCAACAAAGCCTTCGAAATCCAGAGTGATCATATCGCCCTGCTCAACAGCTCTGTCGTCTACATCAATGGTTCTGGAGTTGTTTTCCTGCTCTCTCTTTAATTCAGCAGCAACTTCTTCCTCTGTCACTTCAACAGGAGAAACCTCTACCTCTACTCCTTTGTACTCGCCCAGAGTAACTTCAGGTTTTACAGCAACTTCTGCAGTAAAGATAAATGGTTTGCCCTTTTCAATCTGAACAATGTCGATCTCCGGCTGAGATACGATATCCAGCTTGCTTTCCTCTGCAGCCTTTGGATATTCTTCCTGGATCAGTGCATTTGCAGCGTCTTCATAGAAAATACCTGTACCATACATTTTTTCAATCATGATACGTGGAGCTTTTCCTTTACGGAATCCGGGGATCGTAATGCGGTTCTTATTTTTCATGTATGCAGCCTGTACTGCCTTTTCAAAATCCTCCGGGCTGACTTCTACTGTCAGCTTTGCCATGTTCTTTTCTAAGTTTTCTACCTGTACACTCATTGTTAATGATTCCTCCTTGAATTTCTATATACATTCTGTTCTGTAAATACGCTTTTGTAGAACAGCGTTTTTTCTCATACTTACAGTCATTAACACAGTATATCACAAGGAAGCCGAAAACGCCAGTGTTTTTTTCTATAAAATCTCTGTACAGTTACTGATTTTCCTGGAATATCACAGATT
Source organism: Candidatus Blautia stercorigallinarum (assembly GCA_019112785.1). GTDB lineage: Bacteria > Bacillota > Clostridia > Lachnospirales > Lachnospiraceae > Blautia > Blautia stercorigallinarum. Next base: position 4,662 of record DXIQ01000007.1, on the reverse strand, counting down.
TTCTGATCTCCTCCGCCTTTTCTTCTCCAAAAAGGAGAGAAATCAGCTCCAGAGCAAAGGGAATGGCCGTCCCCAGACCTCTGCTGGTAGTGATATTGCCGTCTGTGACTACTTCTTTTGTCTCTACCGCTGCCCCTGTAAGCTTGTCTTCAAAACCCGGATAGCACACTGCCTTTTTACCTTTCAGCAGTCCCAGGCCTCCCAGTACGCTGGGTGCCGCGCAGATAGCCGCGATCCTCTTTCCCCGGGCGTTGAAATCTCCAAGGAGCTTTGCCAGACCCTGATGTTCTCCCAGATGAAGGGTCCCCGGCATGCCTCCCGGAAGCACCAGAAGATCTGCCTGTCCAAAATCCACATCATCAAAGAATGTATCTGCCTTGATCTCTATTCCATGGCTTCCCTTTACAGCTAAACCGTCGCTGATGGAAACCATCTCCACCCGGGCGCCTGCCCTTCTCATCAGATCTACCACCGTCAGTCCTTCGATCTCCTCAAATCCGTCTGCTGTAAATACATATACATTTGCCATTGTCTTACCCTCTCTTCTTTCTGTATTCTCCATGAGTTCCCTTTTCTCCGTCCAAAACGGGGTTTTAAGGAAATCACAGCCTCTACTGGGTATTGTAACATACTTTTTGCAGTTCTTATTTAAAATTTTTATAAAGAAATCCCCGGCCCTTTGCTTTTTCTCCAGTCTGTGTTATAACTGTAAAAAAACAAGGAGGCTTTTCTCATGGAAATAGAAAGAAAATATCTGATCCACAAACTTCCCGAGGATCTGGAAACTTATCCCCGTAAAAAGATCCAGCAGGCTTATCTCTGTACTGATCCGGTAGTCCGGATCCGCCGTCAGGACCAGGACTATTACCTCACTTACAAAGGAGGGGGGCTGATGGTCCGGGAAGAATATAACCTGCCCCTGAATAAAACAGCTTACGAACATCTGCTGGAAAAGGCAGACGGCATTATCCTGTCTAAGACCCGGTATCTCCTGCCTCTCACAGACACCCTTACTATTGAACTGGATGTCTTTGATCCGCCCTACCAGGGGCTCTGGCTGGCGGAAGTAGAATTCCCCACAGAAGAGGAGGCCAATGCTTTTGTTCCTCCTGCATGGTTCGGAGAAGATGTAACCTTTTCAAGCGCTTACCACAACAGTACCCTTTCAGGTAAAGCGCCCTCCAAAAAATTCTGATATTCCTTCCGTGTTTTACGGCAGCCGGAAAATTGCAAAAGCCTTCTCTTTGAAGCTTTCCCTCCCCGGCTGCCTTCTTTATCTCAGATCCTGTTAATTTTCCAAGGCTTTCTTGGCATAGGCGGTATCCACCAATTTTTCATAAGGCACTCTTTCTTCCAACTCTCCTGCGCTGTCCAGGATATCCTGAAGCAGTTCAAAGCTTTCCTTTTCAAAGACCAGATTCTCTTTCCAGGTGTCCTGCTCCTGATATCTCTTTACGATGGTGGTGATCGTTTCCAGATCATTCTCCTTAAACTGGGGCTGGATGATCCCGGCGATCTCTTCCGGAGTATGGGAATTTACATAGTCCATGCCTTTCTGAAGAGCATTGACGAAGCCCTGGATGATCTCCGGATTTTCCTCTATATAGCTTTCCTTGGCGCTATAAGCAGTGTAAGGCACATAGCCGGATTCCACGCCGCAGGAAGCCACCACATATCCGGCCCCTTCCTGTTCCAGGGCTGTGGCAGAAGGTTCAAATTCCACACTGAACTCTCCCTGCCCTCCTGCGAAAGCCGCGGCTGTAGAGCCAAAGTCAATGCTCCGGTCAATATTCAGATCCTGATCCGGATCAATCCCCTTCTGCTTCAGAATATATTCAAAGACCATCTCCGGCATGCCGCTTTTCCTTCCTCCCAGAACGTCTTTCCCCACAAGATCCGTCCACTGAAAGTCCGGCATTTCTTCTCTGGCAACAATAAAGTTGCCTGCTCTCTGGGTAAGCTGGGCAAAGTTGATCACAGGATCGTTGGCTCCCTGCTGATACGCATAGATAGAGGATTCTGAACCCATAAAACCAATGTCGGATTCTCCGGAAAGCACAGAAGCCATAACCTTATCTGCACCAAATCCGGTAACCACCTCCAGCTTAATCCCCTCTTCCACAAAGTATCCCTCTTCTATGGCCACATACTGAGGCGCATAGAAAATAGAATGGGCCACTTCGTTTAATGTAACCTTTTGCAGTTCTTCTCTCTGAGACGCTTCCGCCCCGGTTTCTTTTTCTTCTTTTTCCCCGGCACAGCCTGTAGTCAGAAGCCCCAGGGCCAGCACTCCGGCCCAGAGGAAGGCAATGACCTTTTTCATATCCTTCTCCCTTTCCATTACTCTTTCTTTTCTTTCAGAAAGAAAAGCCCCGCAGCCGGTTATCGGGTGCGGGGTATAGTAATAAGATATGATCACAGGGCCAAAAGGTCACAGACGAGGCCCCGGATTTTTTCTGTCCTCTATGTATTTTCTGACTCCTTCTACATCACTGTAGGCAAAATGCCGCAGTTCATTCTCTGTCATCTGGCCCAGTTCCTCCAGATCCGAACTTCCTGTTACAGGACAGATAGGTCTCAGTTCTTCCTCGGTAAAACCCAACTCCTCCATCTGTTCTCTGGAAATATACTGAGTTACCTCGATCTTGTTGCAGGACTTGCAATGATATACACTGAATACTTCTTTGCTCATAAGTTACCTTCTCCTCTTTTTTCTTCCCGGTAATTGTCCGCGTCTTCCCTGCAGACAAAAGAAAGATCGCCCCTCACAGCAATAGTGAAATATACATATAAGTATATCTGTCTGCCGGGATAAAACCGGGATGCTGACTTTTAGGATAGCACAGATCACCATCGGTTACAAGTGGCAGACCAAAAGCAGATCTTATTCATCTCATAAAAGAAACCGACACCAGAAAAAACAAAATCAGCAGGACCATGAGCACCAGCAGATTTCTTCTCAGGCTGCAGGATCCCACAGGGCGGTTCCTGAGAAAATAAGGTACCAGAAAAGCTGTCAGCACGCTTATAATGAAAATCCCGATATCTGCCCAGAGATAATCCTTTCCCGTAAACAGAGTATATCCATAATACAGTACCGGCATTACAGCCAGCCCTGCCCACAGCCCCCGGAGATTTTCACAGAACCTTCCAGGGTACCGCTCTTCCAGCCAGGCTTTTTCCCCCAGCATATAGAACAGGGCCGGAAAAAACAGCAGCTTCAGATGTTCCCATACGGTTTCATTTACCGGCGACAGCAGGCCCACAAAAAATTTTTCACCTGACCACTGATAGAAAAAATGGCTCAATGTGCCGATCATCAGGGTCCACAGGATCCCTCCCAGAGTAGATTTTTTTAACACTTCTTTTTTCAAAAGCTTCTCCTGTAATTTTCTGTTATTACCAGTATAGCGAAAAATCCGCTTCTCATACATGATCCGGAAGGATTTCTCCCGTCAGCAGAATTTTTCTTGCAAAATATCCCCATGCCCTTCATAATAAAAAAAACAGTAAAATCAATAGGAGGTCATACAAATGAAATTTGGATTTATCGGCTGTGGAAACATGGCTTCCGCGATCATAAACGGCGGACTGAAAAAAGGGATTTTTACAAAAGAAGAGCTTCTGGCCTCTGTAAAAACAGAAGCTTCTGCCAGGAAGATCCAGGATACCCTGGGCATTTCCTGTTCTACAGACAATCTGGCAGTAGCCGCCCAGGCGGATTATCTTTTTCTGGCTGTAAAGCCTCAGTTCTGCGAGGAAGTAGCCGCTCAGATCAGCCAGAGCAGGAAAGAGGGACAGATCCTGGTATCTATCGCTGCCGGAAAAACTCTGGCATGGCTGAAAGAAAAATTCGGTCAGGATCAGAAGATCATCCGGACCATGCCTAACACCCCTGCCCTGGTAGGAGAAGGGATCACCGGCGTATGCCCTGACGATCTGGTGACAGAAGAAGAAGTCAGCCAGGTCCTTACACTCCTTGGTTCTTTCGGAAAAGCAGCCGTAGTCACGGAACCTGTCCTTGACATCGTAGGGGCTGTCAGCGGAAGTTCTCCGGCTTTTGTTTTCATGTTTATAGAAGCACTGGCAGACGGGGCCGTAGCGGAAGGAATGGCCCGGAAACAGGCTTATGAATTTGCCGCTCAGGCAGTTCTCGGAAGTGCCAAAATGGTCCTGGAGACCGGTCTTCATCCGGGAGCTTTAAAGGATATGGTATGCTCCCCCGGCGGAACCACCATTGAAGGAGTAAATGTACTGGAAAAAGAAGGTATGCGAAGCGCTGTAATGGACGCTGTCCGGGCCTGCATAGCAAAGACCAGGAAACTGTAATATAGATCTGCAATAGACCCGTTTACCGCCCTCATCTCGTGGCATTGCCGCTGGATGACCGTTGCCCGGCAAACGCCTGCCTGTGCAAGCAGGTTAGCCGCTTGCTGGGCGCATCGCAAAACAGGCTGTCCTTTTTTTCAAGGACAGCCCGTCTCTTAATAGCGAGAGGGGGATTCGAACCCTCGACACTACGGGTATGAACCGTATGCTCTAGCCAACTGAGCTATCTCGCCATACTTCTTTACTTTTTCGCAAAAGAATGGGACCTATAGGGCTCGAACCTATGACCCTCTGCTTGTAAGGCAGATGCTCTCCCAGCTGAGCTAAGATCCC
>DXIQ01000062.1 GCA_019112785.1 Candidatus Blautia stercorigallinarum | reverse complement strand
CAAAGGGAGCACTTCCAAAGTATTCAGAGAAGGGGTTTTTGCGCCCAAAAATAAAGTGAAGAAAAGGAAAGAGACTATTCCATAAAGAGCTATGAATTTATAAAAGCCTGGATTTTACGGAATAGTCTCTTTCTTTTCTACCAAGGGGCCAAAATCGGCATTAGCCGATAGCCCCCTGAAGGAAATTTCTGTCAGCCTTTCTGGATCTCCCGGATCAGGTTTACCATCTCGATAGCTCCCTGGGCGCACTCAGAACCTTTATTTCCTGCCTTGGAGCCAGCCCTCTCAATAGCCTGCTCAATGTTTTCAGTGGTAAGTACCCCGAACATCACAGGAATGCCGCTTTTTAAGGATACAGAGGCGATCCCTTTGGAAACTTCGCTGCACACATAATCATAGTGGCTGGTGCTTCCTCTGATCACAGCACCCAGGCAGATCACCGCGTCATATTTGCCGCTTTCTGCCATTTTTGAGGCAATAAGAGGGATCTCAAAAGCTCCCGGCACCCAGGCCACCTGGATATTTTCCTCTTTTACCTCATGGCGGGTAAGCGTATCCAAAGCCCCGCTTAATAATTTGGAAGTGATAAATTCATTAAATCTGGCTACAATGATCCCTACTTTAATATCCTCAGATACTAATTTTCCTTCAAATGTTTTCATACTGTAATCCTCCTTAAAACTTCAATTATATTCGTACAGCGTTTGGTAAATAACTACGCAAAATCTCTTTCCTGTATTGCTTTAATATTTCAGCAGATGTCCCATTCTGTTCTGCTTAGTCCTCAGATACCGGATATCATGAGGATTTGCCGGGGCCTGGATAGGCACTCTTTCCAGGATCTCCATACCGAAATCCTGAAGCTGGTATACCTTATCCGGATTATTCGTGAGAAGCCGGAGAGTTTTCGCCCCCAGATCCCTGAGGATCTGGGCTCCGATATAATACTCCCTTTCATCCCCTTTAAATCCCAGAGCGAGATTGGCTTCCAGGGTATCCATTCCCTGTTCCTGCAGTTCATAGGCACGAAGCTTGTTGATCAGTCCGATGCCCCTGCCTTCCTGGCGCATGTAAAGGAGGATCCCTCTGCCTTCTTCTTCGATCTGTCTCATAGCGGCGTGAAGCTGCTGGCCGCAGTCGCAGCGAAGAGAGCCGAAAGTATCTCCTGTAAGACACTCGGAATGGACCCGGCAGAGAAGGTTTTCTCCATCTCCCACTGCTCCTTTTACAAGAGCCACATGGTGTTCTCCATTCAGCTTGTTAATATAGCCGTAGGCAGTAAAATGCCCGTATCTGGTAGGCATATCTGTCTTCGTCACCTGTTCCACCAGTTTTTCGTGACGTTTCCGGTAATTCTGAAGATCCTTTATGGTAAGAAACGGGATTTTCCACTTCCTGGCCATATGAGCCAGCTCTGAAGTCCGCATCATGGTCCCGTCTTCTCTCATGATCTCACAGCACAGACCGCAGGTCTTAAGTCCCGCCAGCCGGAGAAGGTCTACGGTAGCTTCCGTGTGGCCGTTTCTCTCCAGGACGCCGTTTTTCTTAGCCAGCAGTGGAAACATATGGCCGGGGCGACGGAAATCTTCCGGCTTTGCATCTTCTTCCACACACTTCATGGCAGTTACAGACCGCTCTGCCGCAGAAATCCCTGTGGTGGTGCTCACATGATCAACGGATACAGTAAAGGCTGTCTCATGGTTATCTGTATTCTGAGACACCATCTGAGGGATCTGAAGCTTTTTCACATATTCCTCCGTCATCGGCATACAGATCAGTCCTTTCCCATAAGTAGCCATAAAGTTTACATTCTCTGTAGTGGCAAACTGGGCGGCACAGATCAGATCTCCTTCATTCTCCCTGTCCGGATCATCTGTGACCAGTACCAGACCGCCTTTTTTCAGGGCCTCAAGCCCTTCTTCTATCCTCTGAAATTTCGGCATTATTCTCACTCTCCTTAAAATCCATATTTTCTCAGCATTTCCATGGTAATCCCTTCTCCGGCTGTATTTTCTTTCTTATCTGTCTGAGCCGGAAATGCCAGGAATCTTTCCACATATTTTCCGATCACATCGGTTTCCAGATTCACCTGATCTCCCGGCTTTCGTTCCTGCAGGACTGTTTCCCGGGCGGTGTGAGGGATCACAGAAACCTGAAAACTATCTTCAGAAACTTTTGCCACCGTCAGGCTGATCCCGTCTATGGCAATAGAGCCTTTCTCCACTACATAACGGAGGATTTCCCTATCCCCTGCAATGGTATACCAGAGGGCATTGTCATCTCTCTTGATCTTTCGGACAGTGCCTCGTCCGTCCACATGTCCCGCTACAATATGTCCGCCAAAGCGTCCGCCGGCAGCCATAGCCCGCTCCAGGTTTACCCGACTTCCAGGTTTCAGACTGCCCAAAGTGGACCGGTCCAGAGTCTCATGCATCACATCCGCTCCAAATCCGCCGGGGAAAAATTCTACCACAGTAAGACAGACCCCGTTCACCGCCACGCTGTCCCCGATCTTCAGATCTTCCAGGACTTTTTCCGCCTTCACAGACACCACCGCGGATTCCCGGTTTTTTCGGATTCCCCGGATAATTCCCATTTCTTCAACAATTCCTGTGAACATCCTCATCCACCTCGCTTTCGATCAGATAGTCATCCCCCAGGCGGCTTATTTTTCCAGGCTTCAGGAACAGGCATTCCTGGGGATCCGGATATCCCTGACCCCCTACAGGCCCTTTTGCATCTCTCCCGCCTATGATCTTTGGGGCAATATAGGCCATGACTTTTTTAACGATCCCTGCCTGAACAGCAGACCAGTTCAGCTCCCCTCCCCCTTCCAGGAAAAGACTGTCGATCTGCCTTTTTCCCAGCTCTTTCATGAGAACGGACAGGTCGATCTTTCCCTCTTTCTCCGGAATCTCCAGCAGGGTGCAGCCCTTTTCCTCATAAGGGATCTGTCTTTCTCTTTCCACCTTCTCTCCTATGGCCAGGATCGTGTCCGCCTCTTTGGCAGTCTCCAGGATCCGGGAATCCAGAGGCGTGGAAAGATGGGTATCACAGATGATCCGTACAGGATTTCTTCCCCCTTCCATACGGCAGGTGAGAAGGGGATCGTCCGCCAGCACAGTTCCAACTCCTGCCATGATCCCCCTGTACTTATGCCGCAGGCTCTGGACATGGGCTCTGGCTGCCTCTCCTGTGATCCATTTGGAAGCTCCTGTATAAGCGGCGATCTTTCCGTCCATGGTCATGGCATACTTCATCACTACATAGGGAGTTCCTGTACGGATATAATGGAAAAATACCTGATTGATCTCCCGGCATTCTTCTTCCAGCACATGTTCCTGTACCTCTATACCATGCTGCCTGAGAATTTCCAGCCCCTTGCCTGCCACCAGGGGATTGGGATCTCCTGCTCCCACTACTACTTTCCGGATACCTGCCTCCAGGATAGCCTCTGTGCAGGGAGGCTGTTTTCCATAATGGCAGCAGGGTTCCAGAGTTACATACATGACCCCGTCTTCTGGCGGCTGGCTGCAGTGAGCCAGAGCGTTTCTCTCCGCATGGAGCTGACCATACTTTTCATGCCATCCTTCCCCGATGATCCGGCCGTCTTTTACGATGACAGCTCCCACCATAGGATTGGGAGAAACCCAGCCTTCTCCTTTCTTTGCCAGTTCCAGGGCTCTTCTCATAAATTTTTCATCTTCCTGTGCTGCACACATGTTTCTTATCACCTCATTTCTCTGTATCGGGCTTTTTGCAGCAAGCACGGTAGTCGCTTGCCGGGCATATCGCATAAAAAAAAGCCCTGATAAAATTTTTCAGGACTTTTAAACACTTGACAAAAGGCATACGAAAAAGATTTTGCTTCTTCTCGATGTATTGTGAAATACAAAAGGCTCTGAAATGGAAATCCATTTCAGAGCCTGACCTTTCATGGTATATACAGATATAGATATACAATATCAAACGCCAAATCTTCTTTCATCCAGACTATACTGTCGGCTTCGGAGTTTCACCGAATCATGCCTTGCGGCTCGTGGGCTTTACCACCGGTAGGGACTTGCACCCTGCCCTGAAGAATTTTTTATATTAT
>DXIQ01000061.1 GCA_019112785.1 Candidatus Blautia stercorigallinarum | reverse complement strand
ACTTCTCCGGATAGATTTTGTAGAAGTTGTTCAGCTCTGTATTTTTCAGAATCTCTGTGTGAAGAGCTGCCACACCGTTTACAGAAAATCCATAGTGGATATCCATGTGGGCCATATGGACTCTCTCGTCTGCATCAATAATGTACACAGACTCGTCTGCATATTTCTCTCTTACTCTCTCATCCAGCTCTTTGATGATAGGAAGGAGATGAGGAACCACTTCTTCCAGATAATCCATTGGCCATTTTTCCAGTGCTTCTGCCAGGATGGTGTGGTTTGTATAAGCACAGGTCTTGCTTACAACTTCCACAGCCTCATCCATGGTAAATCCTTTTCCGGTAAGAAGACGGATCAGTTCCGGGATGACCATAGATGGGTGGGTGTCGTTGATCTGGATCACCACATGCTCATTCAGTTTATGGAGATCATAGCCTTTATCCTCACACTCTTTCAGGATCAGCTGAGCGCCGCAGCTTACCATAAAATACTGCTGGTAGATACGGAGCTTCCGTCCATCATCATCCGAGTCATCCGGGTAAAGGAACAGGGTAAGGTTCTTCTGAATCTTCTTTTTGTCAAAGTCAATACTGTCCTCCGGTACAAGGCTTTCATCAATGGTATCTACATCAAAAAGATGAAGGCGGTTGCAGCCGGACTCGTAACCGGGAACGTCAATGTCATATAAAACAGACTTCAGTGTAAAATCTTTAAAAGGCACCTGGAAGGTTTCAGGCTGACGCACCAGCCAGCTCTCCTGGGTGATCCAGGGATTCTTTACTTCTTTCTGCTTGTGGTCCTCAAACATCTGCCGGAACAGGCCGAAGTGATAGTTCAGTCCGATACCGTCTCCCGGAAGTCCCAGCGTGGCGATAGAATCCAGGAAACAGGCTGCCAGACGGCCCAGACCCCCGTTTCCAAGGGAAGGTTCCAGCTCCAGTTCTTCGATCTCGCACAGCTTCTGTCCATGTTTTTCCAGGACCTTCTCCACTTCCTCATACAGTCCCAGATTGATCAGATTGTTGGACAGCAGTTTTCCGATAAGGAATTCTGCAGAAATGTAATAAAGTTTCTTATTTCCCTGATTCTGGGGAAGTTTCTGTGTCTCTTCCTTTGTCAGGATCATCAGAGCCTGGAAAAGTTCTGCCTGGCTGCAGGTGTCCAGATTTTTTCCGAATTTTTCATTTAACAGTGTCTGTAATCTTTCTTCCATGATATTTTCCTCCTGAAAATTTTCCTGCGGTTCCAAGATCCGCATTTCTATATAAGGGGTTACATGTTCTTTCTTTTTGCTGTGGATTCTCTTATCAAAAGCTGGCCTTCATAGATCAGCTTCCCGGGTTTTTCTTTACCCTTGATCATATTAAAAAGCAGTCCTGCGGAAGCCTTTGCGATCTGCTCTACCGGCTGACGGATAGTAGTAAGACTCGGGATATAATAAGCTCCCATCTCCATACCGTCAAATCCTGCCACAGAACAGTCCCCGGGAATATCTATCCCCGCTTCCTTCAGAGCTCTGCAGGCCCCTATGGCCAGAGTATCCGAAGTGGCATATAAAGCAGTAAATCGTTCTCCCTGGTCCAGAAGTTTCTTTGCCAGACGGTAGCCTGTGGCAAAAGAATACCTGTCTTCGCTGGCGTCCATATATGCCACCAGCTCCTCTCTGAATGGAATCCCCCGTTCCGAAAGGGCTTTCTGATATCCCATAAGTCTCAGCTTTCCGATACTCTCATCTTCTCTGGGCGCCGTAAGAAGAGCGATCCTCTCATGTCCCAGTCCCAGGAGATACTCGGTCATCTTCCGGCTCTCCTGAAAGTCATCTACAGATACCGTCCCATAACTCTGTTCCTGATCTCCATATGTACAGATGGTGCTGAGGACACAGGGTATCCCTAACTGTTCTATTTTTTCTTTCGGGTGGGAGAAATTTCCTCCCAGAAAGATCATTCCTCTGGGCTTTTTCTCCTTTGCCACATACAAAGCCACATCCAGCTCATCATCCTGTTCCTCCACATGCTGGAGGATACAGCTGTATCCCTTTTTCTCACATTCCCTTTCCAGAACACTTACCAGCTCTCCGAAAAAGGTATTGCCCAGGCCTTTTACCAGGACAGCAATGGCCTTAGCCTCCGACCGCTTCAGGTTCCTGGCGCTGTTGTTGGGGATATAGTTGGACTCTGCGATCACCCGCAGGATCTTGTCCTTGGTTTCCTGATTGATATCCGGGTGGTCATTCATAGCTCTGGATACGGTGCTCACCCCTACTCCACATTTCTTTGCTATATCTTTAATGGTCATTCCCGCCATTTTACATCCCGCCTTTTCAAGCCTCCCCGTGGAGCCTTTCCTGTCTGCTCAAAGCTCCGGATCATAGTCTGCCGTAAAGCTTTGTCATATCATACATCCTTCCTGTAACTTCATGGGTGATCTGCCCTTTTAACAGTCTCCATTTCCAGTTGATACCCAGTGTGGAAGGACGGTTGATCCTTGCTTCTCCTCCCAGGCAGAGGAATTCCTGTATAGGAGTGATGGCCAGATCCGCCACAGAAGCCATTGCCAGGCGGATGAAATCCCAGGGCATATCTTCTTTTCTGGTGTACCGGTTATTCAGATACCGCTCTGCCAGAAGTCTGTCCTCCGGAGCCATCTCATCCAGCCAGCCCAGGATCGTATTATTATCGTGGGTCCCTGTATATACCACACAGTTATGTTCGTAATTATGAGGAAGATAATCGCTTTCCTCTCTGGAATCAAAGGCAAACTGGAGCACTTTCATTCCCGGATATCCGGTATCCTTCACAAGCTGTATCACGCTTTCTGTCAGATACCCCAGATCCTCTGCGATGATAGGAGTCTCTCCCATAGCTTTCTTCACTGCCGTGAACAGCTTCAGTCCGGGACCCTTTCTCCATTCTCCAAATTCTGCTGTTTTATCTCCATAAGGGATGGCATAATACTCATCAAATCCCCGAAAATGGTCTACTCTCACTACATCATAAAGCTTATAGCAATGTTCCAGTCTCCGTATCCACCAGACAAATCCTGTTTTTTCGTGATATTCCCAGTCATAAAGAGGGTTTCCCCAAAGCTGGCCGGTAGCAGAAAACGCATCAGGCGGGCAGCCGGCTACTGCTGTAGGCGTACACTCCTCATCAAACTGGAAAAGCTCCGGAGCAGCCCAGGCATCCGCGCTGTCAAAAGCTACATAAATAGGAATATCGCCGATAATACGGATTCCCTGATCGTTGGCATATTTTTTCAGTTTCGTCCACTGTTTTGTGAACTCATACTGCTGAAAACGGATAAACTGGATCTCCTCTGCCAGTTCTTTCTTCTTCTCTTCCATGGCCTGGGGCATTCTTCTTTTCAGATCAGCCGGCCACTGGCTCCAGCTGATGCCTCCCAGACTGTTCTTAACAGCCATATAAAGGGCGTAATCTTCCAGCCAGTCCTTATTTTCCTCTGCGAATGTTTCAAACCCTTCATCAGGCACAAACCGCTCGAAGGCCTTCCTGAGGATCTTAAATCTGGAAAGATAAATCTTTTCATAATCAATAAATTCTGCATTATCCCCAAAGTCACAGGCGTCACATTCTTCTCTGGTGAGAAGCTCCTCTTCGATCAGCGTCTCCAGGTCGATAAAATATGGATTCCCGGCAAAGGTGGAAAAGGACTGATAGGGAGAATCCCCATATCCTGTAGGTCCCAGAGGAAGGATCTGCCAGTTTTTCTGTCCTCCTGCTTTTAACTGATCCACAAATTCATAGGCTTCCTTAGAGAAACAGCCAATTCCATAATCCGACGGAAGGCTGGCTACCGGAAGCAGCACACCGCTTTCTCTCATGATCGATCTCCTTTTTACATTTGGCAGATCCACTGGCATCTGGAAACACCTTCCTGCAGATGGGTCCGCCCGGTTTCTGGTAACGGTATCGGTAACGTTTCCGATATCTTCTGAAATTAATCTACCACAGGTCCCGAAAAGATTCAATAGGGTAATGTTTAACAAATTTTATGCTGGAAATTTAGTGGATATGACTGAATAGAGGGTTCATCTCCTCCCATTTCTCCTGTTGACAATAGCCAGCAGCCGGAAAAGCTGGGTAAGTGACACAGCCAGGGCCGCCACATAGGTAAGAGCCGCTGCGGTAAGCACTTTTCTTGCTCCATATAATTCTTCTCCGGTTAAGATATGTGTGCTTTCCAGGGCACGGAGAGCCCGTCTGCTGGCGTCAAATTCTACCGGGAGAGTGAGCAGCTGGAATAAAGTAGAAAGTCCAAAGCATAATACCCCAAGATAAGCCAGATTCCCCAGTCCCTCTCCTGCAAAAAGCAGACCGATCAGGATCAGGGGAATGGCCAGACGGGAACCGATGTTAGTTACCGGTATAATGGCATTTCGTATCTTAATGGGAAGATAACCCTGAGCATATTGGATAGCGTGGCCGGCCTCATGGGCCGCCACACCGATGGCTGCCGTGGAAGTCCGGTCACAGACGCTATCGGAAAGCCGTATGATATTGGTTCTCGGATCATAATGATCTGTAAGGCTTCCCCCTGTCTTTTCTATTTTAACCTGATACACACCAGAAGCTTCCAATACCTTTCTGGCCGCCTGGCTTCCCGAAAGGCCAAGATGGGAAAGCTGAGCGGAATATTTCTGAAATGTGGTACTTACTCTGGCACTGGCCCATATAGCGAAGATCACTGCAGGCAGCACCCAGAGAATGTAATAGTAGTCGAAGAACATAGCAGGATTCCTTTCCTAATAGAATAGTAATAGTATGTTCTTCTATGGACATTGTCATTCTAAGGTTCAAAAGGTTTTCTAAAAAATAAGCCATAAAATAAAAAAACGGCTTATATTTGTCAAAAATATTGTTGCAACCATGAGCAAAAGCGGCAAAAGTTGTTTTCGCCGTAATGGAAAAAGCCCCCCCTCGGACTGCCATCCGAGGGGGGGCACTTGGTGAGTCCATGCTTGACTCATGTTATATCTCTTTGCCTAACGGCATTATAGCATATGCGATTTTAAAAAGTAATATTCCAAAACTATTCTTCGATTATACCGTTATCTTCCTTGCCTCATGTTCAGCCGCTACCTCCTGAGGGGTTTTCTCCCGGAGTCTTGCGGCTCCATGGTAATCTTTTGTGGGGATCAGATCTCCTTTTGCCAGATTTTCTTTTGCTTCTTTAACAGCTTCTGTGTACTGAGGCAGCCATTTTTCCTGAGCCACCAGCATCTCATCGATCATCTGCCATACTTCCGGAGGATTGCAGACAGCTCCTGTAAGGGGATCCATAAGGGCGGCCTGTTTCAGAAGTTTCACATCTCCGTGGACAGCCGCTTCTACAGCCAGCTTCTGGACCCAGATGGACTGGGAGCAGACTGCCGCGCAGCCCAGGGGCAGGTCTCCTACCTTAGGAACACTGATCCCGTTTCCGTCCACATAGCATGGAACTTCTACCACGGATTCGTAGGGCAGGTTAGTAATGCATCCCTCGTTCATCACATTAAAATGTCCCCGGTAAATTCTTCCTGTTTCCAGAGATTCTATAATATAAGAGCAGTGTTCCTTTCCCCGCTCTGAGCCATCCAGCTTTTTGGGCTCTTCCTTCAGGATCTTGGGATAATCTGTCTCAAACCAGTTTCTCTCTTCTCTGGTGACCCGGAGATACCCTCCTGTCTCCCCGTTGATCCAGTTGTCCAGATTGATCCAGTCTTTGATCTCCTCCGGACGTTTCCGGTACCAGGCTACATACTCGGAAAGATGTCCGTTGGATTCTGTAGAGTAGTAGCCGAAACGTTTCAGCATATCGATCCTTACCTTTTCTTCCTCCCGGTATTTCTCATGATTCTCAAAGCCTTCCAGCAATCTGGGGATCATGTCTTCACCATTATGCTTTACAGAAATATACCAGGTCTGATGATTGATGCCCGCACAGATGATATCCAGTTCTTCTCTGGGGATTCCCAGGACCTCTGCGATCTGCATCTCTCCATGGATCTCTCCGTGGCACAGTCCTATGGTCTTTACCCCTCCGTATTTATTGCAGGCCCAGGTTGCCATGGCATTAGGATTGGAATAATTCAGCATGATAGCCCCCGGCTCTGCCACTTCCCGGATATCTTTGCAGAAATTCAACATTTCCGCGATCACTCTCTGGCCATACATAATACCTCCGGTACACAAAGTATCTCCCACACACTGATCCACCCCGTATTTCAATGGGATCTCAATATCTGTCTCAAAAGCCTCCAGGCCGCCGATCCTGACGCAGTTTACAATATATCTGGCGTCCTTGAAAGCTTCCCGTCTGTCTGTGGTGGCAAAGATCTTTACCGGGATACCATTGGCATCCAGATCCCTCTGGCACAGGGCCCTGGTCTTCTCCAGATTGTCTTCATTTATATCCGTAAAGGCAACTTCTATGTTATGAAATTCCGGCACCGACATAATATCCGTAAATAAAGTCCTTGCAAAAACAAGACTCCCCGCTCCGATAAATGCAACTTTAAAACTCATGATAAAACCTCCCGTTTCTTTTGTTTTGTCCATTATATCTTCTGCTGTTTTTTTATGTGCAACCTATTGGCTGTTTTCTTCCGAAATGCAATATATTGCCGCATTTAATTTTCTGTGCTACACTGTCTGCATAAGCAACAGACCCCGCCCGGGAATTTAATCTTTAAACTG
The DNA here is from genome assembly GCA_019112785.1 of Candidatus Blautia stercorigallinarum. GTDB lineage: Bacteria > Bacillota > Clostridia > Lachnospirales > Lachnospiraceae > Blautia > Blautia stercorigallinarum. Next base: position 1,200 of record DXIQ01000061.1, on the reverse strand, counting down.
CCGGGCCCCATATAACAGGAGGTTTATCCTTATGCCGGAAAAACAATCTCTCCGGGGAGAGATCACCGCCTTCTATGCCCTTACTCTTCCCGAATTCCATATGCCTTTTCATGCCCACCACAGTTTTGAGATCATGTATGTAACCGCGGGGACCTGCCGGATCTTCTGCGGAGATGACACATTTCAGGCAGAACCCAATCATTTCGTATTTATAGGCGCCCGGGTTCCCCATCGGCTGGAGATCACTCCGGACCGTCCCTGCTCTATTTTGAATCTGGAATTTACCTTTTCTTGCGGGGAAGGTACTTACCCTATGTCAGAATTGCTTTCCAAATGCAGGGATTTCCGGGAGTTTTGGAAGAAAATGCCGTCTTACCGGTATAGCGGGGATATGCGGGATCTGGGATATGCCCTGAAAGATCTGATCTCCCACCTTCAGAAAGCACCGGACAGCTCTGATTTTCTCCTTTATCTTCTTTATTCCAGGACTATGGCAGAGCTGGCTTATTCCATGATCCACGAAAAAGAAAATACCGGCCTCTATCATCTGAAAAAGGCCTGCGGCTATATAGACCGGAATATCCATGAAACCATACGCGTACCGGACCTGGCCGCCTATACCGGGATCAACAAATCCTATCTCCAGTCTCTTTTTTCCAGGACCCTGGGCTGCAGCATCATTGAATATATAAACAAAAAACGGCTGGAGGAAGCGGCCTTTCTCCTGATAAACAGTTCCATGAGCATTACAGACATCGCTTTTTCTTCCGGTTATAACAGCCGCCAGCATTTCGCCCACACTTTTGAAAAATACTATGGTACCGGCCCCCTGTCTTATCGGAAGCTCCACAAAAGACAGATGACCGCAGACACAGGAAAAAACCAGTACATTCTGAAAGAAGGCAGAACTTCCTGCCAGAAATTAATACAATGAGCCAGTTCTCTCTGCGCCCGCCCTACCCTCAGTGTACAAGGGGCCAAACGGTCAGAATGGCTGAATTTGCAGTTCTGCTGCGTTACTTTCAATCGGCGTACGTCCAGTACGCCTCATTCAAGTGCCTTGCAGGAATGCAAATTCAGCTCCTTCTGACTCTCCGACCTCTGCCATAGGAATTTTGCCCATTTTCAAGGCAGACGAAAGAGGCGTACTGGACGTACGCCGACTGAGGATAACGCCGAAAATGAACAAAATTACATGGC
>DXIQ01000060.1 GCA_019112785.1 Candidatus Blautia stercorigallinarum | reverse complement strand
AAAAACTGTCTGCATAACATCTTCTGCGTCATGACTGTTCCTGCAGTCATGGAAAGCGATCCGGTAAACCATATCCTGGTACTGGGCCACAATCTCAATATATCTGATTTCTTCCACTGTCTCATACCTCGCAGGCGCCCTGTTCTTTTCCTGTTGTGAAAAGCCTTTCACCTATAATACCCGAAAAGGCAGAAAAAAATCTCACTTTTTGCAGAAAATTTTCTACAGAAAAAGAGCCCCGGCAAGACTGCGCTCACCTGAGGCTCCCGGATTTTCTAAACCCTGTCATTCTTCGTAAGTAAATATAAACAATACTGATTCATACTGATTCCTTCCCTTTTAGAATGTTCCGCCAGGGAACGATGGAGGCTTCTGGGTATCCTTAATTTGAACTGCCCTGAATATTTCTCCAGATTATCAGGTTCCGGAATGGATATTCCCTCTTCTATAGCAGCCTCCAGCCACAATCTTTTTGCTTCCTTTCCGTTATCCACTGCCTGCTCTATGGTTTCCCCACAGGTAACACAGCCTGGCAGATCCGGAAAAGATATCGTGTATCCCCCTTCTTCCTGGTCTTCTACGATTTCCATGGGATAGGGGAGTTTCAAATACTCAGACAGCGTTTTCATCGTTTTCCGCCTCACTTTCTACAACCTGTTTCACCAGTTCTACATACACTTTCTTTATTGGTTCATGCTTTGGTATTGTAATAGGGCGGCAGCCTGCTTTACGAAATATGTAATGACTGCTGCCGCTTCGCGGCGCATACATTTGATAACCGTAGCTCTCTAAAACTTTTCTAAGTTCATCAAAACGAAGTTCCTTTGACAAAGCACATATTTTTGCTAAAAGTTTATCCCATTTAGACATTTTTATTCCTCTCTATTATATATGGTGTCATATAAGGTGTCAAATTTAAATTTAATCTGTCTTGCAATATTATATGCGGCTTATAGCAATTATATGATACTTCCATCCTTTTCGGATAATTATATATTCCCTATTCCTGATACCGTATTCTCTCTACAATGGATTCTCTTTTCACATTCCTGCTGAGGATATAGGAAAGAGAGATCTGGAGGATTAACAGGATCAGCACCATGGCTATGATCTCAATGAAAGGTATATGATAAACATCCAGGCCAAAGAAGCTATGCGCTCTTCCATAACAGAAAAAAGCATATCCCGCCGGCATTCCCACGATAAGTGAAACCAGAATGCTGCCTGCGGTAAAAATAAGCCCTTCGTTTCTCAGCATACGGTTCATCTGCCCGTTCGTCATGCCCAGCGCCTGCATAACGCCCAGTTCACGTTTTCTCGTGATGATGCTGATGATCATTGTATTGGCCATGTTCATAAATGCGATCAGTCCAACCAGAAGGAGAAAACCGTAGGCAAGAGTTTCAAACATTCCTAGCCCCGCCTCTGCTTCCGCCAGCGCTCCCTGATAGGAACTCAGTTCATAATGCTGTTTGTCTGTCAGCAATTTCTCCAGTCCTCTCCGGACGCTCCCGCAGTCCTGCTCGTCACAATCCACCCAGACCGTGCTGATACTTTTTCCGGAAAGACCCATCTGTTCATAGGTCTGATCAGTTATCAGCCAGTCATAATTTGTACTCCCGAAGGATCCGGACAGAACTCCCTGAAATTCTATCTCTCCTTTGGCGTCTCCCATTGTCATGACAACCCGGTCTCCCAGGTCATATCCGCTTTCTTCAATAAAGTATGACCATCCATAAAGAATATCTCCATTTTGGGCAGCCCGGTCATAATCCACTTCTCCTTTCAGAGATCCCTGATACGCCTCATCTTCAAACTGTTCCCTGTTCAGCACTCCCACAGATACCAGATTTCCATTCTGATCCCGGCCGTACAGCATATAGCGCACCTGAACGTCCGTCACTCCATCCAGTTCTCTGATCTTTTCTATAAGAGCTTCGTCCAGGGGATCCTTCTTCAGGATCGTATCCAGATTATTCTCCGGATAAGCCGTATCATTCGTGCTGTAAGACAGGTCGATCTGAAACTGCCCGTAAGGCACCTGTTTCCTTGCGTCATATTTCGTGTGTTTACATTCCCGGTGAAATTGGCCACTGCCACAAAAAGCACACAGGACAATCCCATAGAAATAATCGTTCCTATAGTCCGCTTCCGGTTCATAGACATATTGGCCTTTGTAAGCTGATGAACATCCATCTGCTTTTTCCCTTTCCGCAGCCCCTGTTTCTTTCGGCCGCCGCCCTGATACCGGACTGCTTCCACCGGAGATATCCTGGAAACCATTTTCATCGGACGCTTTAAGGCGATCCAGACAGTCAGAAGAGCCGCCGCCCCGCAGACAAATAATAAAGGAACCGAAACCATAGAGACCTGTACCAGTTCCTCATCGGCAAAGGCAGACCTTTGCGCCAGCAGCACTTTCATCAGTATGACAGAAAATCCTGTTCCCACTGCAAGCCCCGCCGGAACTCCCGGCACGGCCAGCATCATGCCTTCCCGGAATACCAGTTTTTTCATCTGCTTTTTGGTGGCCCCCAGCGCCCGGATCTTTCCGTATTCCTGGATCTTCTGCACCAGGCCCACCTGAAAAATATTATAGATCACCAATACGGCAAAGAAAATAACGATCAGGGCTACGGCAGCACATCCCACAATGGTCTCCATCCCCGGATCCAGGACCCACATGGAATAATAGCTGTTCTCCACTGCATATTCCGGGTTGATCCCGCATGCTTTTGCCAGATCCTTTATGGTCATTTCAAGATCTGATGCATTTACAGATACTGTATCCGCCAGGGTAAAATAAACATTATAGGTCCGTTCTTCCGGCGCATAAAATTCCTCATAACAGGCTTTGGATACATAGGCTGTATAAGCCTGATTTTCCTGTTCTATCTGGGTAGGCTTCATGATCCCGCTGATGATAAAATCTTTTTCCTGGTATTTTTCATGGGTATTTCTCCGGAAAGAAATCCTCATCGTATCGCCCGGCTTTGCATCCGGATATCCCAGCCTCTCAAACATAGCCGCCTGTCCGGCGATCTCATTTGCATGTTCCGGAAAGTTCCCTTCCTGAAGCTGTTTTCCCATATTGGAAAGGCGGATCGTTTCCCCGTCCATCCATATCATAGATATCTTCCTTGTATTTTCAATCTCCCCTGTGGCTGCCGCCCGGCCGATCCGGTCAAATTCACTTCTCTTCTGCATTTCTGTGATCTGCGCTTCCGTTACTCCCAGATAAGTTCCATAATAGGATCCGTATAGCTCCTCTGCATTGACACTCTGAAAATGCACCTGCCCGTATCCGAATGTAGCGATTGCCGAAAGCAGTACCGTAGTCAGGAAAATGGAAAGTATGATCAATATGCTTCTCATCTTGTTTTTCCGGTTATTGCCCCATGCAAGTTTTGTAATGGTTTTCATTTTAATTCCGCCACCTTTCCATCTTCGATCACCAGGATCCGGTCAGCAATCTGGGCAATATCCTCATCATGGGTGATCATAACTAAGGTCTGACCGTATTTTTCTATAGACATCTTTAACAAGGCTATCACTTCATTGCCGGTGCGGGAATCCAGGTTTCCCGTGGGCTCATCCGTAAACTTTAGCCCCTCTCCCTTCCTGCCCGGAAATACTGGGATTTAACAGAATACAAAACTGTGTTCCTTGTTATCATCTTCTAATGCATACGCAAAAAACAAGCTAAACGCCCTCATTACTTAACTGGTTTGCGCTCGCTGTTTTAAATATTTTTCCGGCACTCTTTTGATAAAAGTCCTGCATCTCATCAATATATTTTTGGACATAATCATTATTATGAATAAAAATATCGGAATACTGAAATCCTTCAGTTCTATTTAAAATATTTGTAACTGACACATTGTCTGCTTTTCTAGAAAGTAATTCTTTTATTACTTTTTCCCACAGCATAGGATCTTCTTTACGAATTCGTAGAAGCTGTTCGAATTCGGAAATTCCAATGATAAAGCATCTTGAATCATTTTCAAAAATTTCAGGCATACTTATTTGCATCAATTGTGTGTTCTGCAGATTTTCATACAAGAGAATGAATTTTAAAACAGGTTTTGTACTCGTTTCCCTTTGATATGTTGCTTCTAATTGCTTATATGCTTTTTGAATATTTCTGTTGAGAAATATACTAATATTTTTCATATTAGGTGTTTGAGACTTGGCATTCAACTTTAATAATGCCGATTTTTGCTCAACCAGCCAGATACAATTCTCAAATTCATATCTAAAATCCGTTATTCTTTCATTCTCATGCTGCAGATGCTCGAATTCATTTGTTGCCAGATATTGTTCAGACAATTCAACTAAATAATCCTCAAACATATCCCCGAAAGCATTTAGAAAATCTTGTGAATCTGCTTTATAATAGTAATTTCTAATTCCCCAATACAAGCCATTTGCAACAAGAAATCCTACTAGATGATAGGTCACTGCTAAAATGCGTTTTGGATTTTCAGTCTTTACAAATGGTTTCGTATAAAATATTTGCGCTTCCAATTGACTGTTTCGTATTTCCTTATAATCAGCCGCATAATAATTTATCACTTTATTCCAGTCATCATTTTTGATTCCTAAAAGTTCTATATCTTTGTATTCTAGGGGTGCTTGCGTTTTTCCACACGCTCCTATCAGCATAATTAATATTGTACAAAACGCATGAATATCCACTCCTACTTCTTCTTGTATAACCTGTGCACAGCTTTTTTTTAAATTTCTTTGAATCTTTTTTGAACCAATTAAAATATGATAGTTTCTATTAAAACTATTTATAACCCATTGTAGGTTTTGAAACTGTTCCTGCTCGCCCATCATCCCGCATAAAAATTGTGAAATTTCATCAAATCGAACATCTTTTAAAAAGCTGACATCTGTTCTTTCATTATCAAAATCATAAAACTCATTTATAATTCTTATGGACGGCGAAACGTCTGCTGTACCCGCTTCCGGTGCAGGTGGAGAGCGTCATCACTTTATGGCTGCTGTCCGGATGGATGCCTGTGTCGATCAGGGAATCAGTGACCATGCTGTCGATCAGAGCCTGATACTCTTTTCCCGGTTCGTATCCGATCTTATAGACATCGCCGCCATTTACCGCCTCCTGGCAAGCAAAGATCTGATACCGGTATGCCATATCTTCCGTATACAGGGTAAAATACTGGTTCTCTTCCCAGAACTCTTTTTCTTTATATTTCTTCAAGCCGCCGAACATACTCCCGTCATTCATGTTATGTCCGTAGATAATCGTATAATAGTCCGTGAAATCCGGCCGGTTCAGCCCCTCCAGAAAGATGCTCCCAGCGATATGTTCCTCCCCGTACAGGTCTCTTCTCAGATATTTTTCGTTATCGCCTGAATAGAGGACCGGATAATCAATCCCGGTACTTTCCGGATCATCCGAGCGGATCCACGCCACGATATCCGGATTCTTTTCTTTTAACTCATCGAACCGGATCA
>DXIQ01000059.1 GCA_019112785.1 Candidatus Blautia stercorigallinarum | reverse complement strand
GAGATTCTGAAGATCCAGTACCGAAATATCTGTCATGATCTTTTCCTCCTTAAATTTACTTACACCTTTAGTATGACAGGATTCCGGATTTTTATGTGGCGTCAGGCATTTCGGATGATCCTTTTACTTCCAAATTAGGTAAGTAAAAAATAAGCTCCGCAGATCAGGATAAAAATCACTGCAGCGGCAAGGATATTCATCTCTCTTCTCCTAAAAAAAGAGCTGTTTATTCAACAGCTCCTTTTCATTCTCTCTATAATCAATATCCGATCAGCCAGTTGTACATCTCCTCATACTGCTTTGCAGAATTGTTCCAGGAGAAGTCTTTTGCCATGGCACGATCCACCATTTTGTTCCATTCTCTCTTCTTGTCGTAGTATACGCCTTCTGCGTAACGAATAGTTTCCAGCATTTCGTGAGCATTGTAATTCTTAAAGCTGAATCCGGTGCCGGTGCTTTCATATTCGTTATAGGGCTCTACGGTGTCTTTCAGACCGCCTGTCTCTCTGACGATGGGAAGTGTTCCGTAACGCAGGCTCATCAGCTGGCTTAAGCCGCAGGGCTCGAACAGCGAAGGCATAAGGAAAGCGTCACAGGAAGCGTAGATCCTGTGGGAAAGGGCGTTGTCATAGAAAATATTAGCGGAAACTTTCCCCTGGTATTTCCATGCGAAATGACGGAACATATTTTCATACCGCTCTTCTCCTGTTCCCAGAACCACAATCTGTACATTGTCCTGGCACAGCTCATCCATCACATATGCCACCAGATCGAATCCCTTCTGGTCTGTCAGTCTGGATACAATACCGATCATCATAGCTTTTGGATCTTCGTTTAATCCCAGTTCTCTCTGAAGGGCTGTCTTATTCTTTACTTTTTCCTTCCGGAAGGTCTTGGCGTTAAAGTTCTTGGCGATCATTGGATCTGTCTCCGGATTCCATTCGTTATAATCCAGACCGTTGACAATACCTCTCAGGTCATTGCTCCGGGCTCTCATCAGTCCATCCAGACCTTCGCCGTAAAACTCTGTCTTGATCTCCTCTGCATAAGTATTACTTACTGTGGTAATAGCGTCTGCATATACCAGACCGCCTTTTAACAGATTTGCATCTTTGTATGCTTCTAGTTTATCTGGTGTAAAGAAGTAAGCCGGCAGTCCTGTCAGCTCACGGATCGTCTTAATGTCCCAGGTTCCCTGGAATTTCAAGTTATGTATAGTCATAACTGTCTTAATTCCCTGATAGAAGGGGCTGTCCTGGAAACCGTCCTTTAAATATACAGGGATCAGCCCTGTCTGCCAGTCATGACAGTGGATCAGATCAGGTCTGAAGTCAATAGTGGGCAGGATTGAAAGAGCTGCCTTAGAGAAAAAGGCAAATTTCTCAATGTCAAAACGAATGTCCCCATATGGCTGATAGCCTGAGAAATAATATTCATTATCAATAAAGTAAAACTTGATCCCGTCATATTCCAGCTGCATGATACCTACATATTCTCTTCTGTATCCGATATCCATATAGAAATGGGTGATATACTGAAGCTGATTTTTGTACTCTTCCTTCATGCACATGTATTTTGGGATGATAACTCTCACGTCAAAATAGTTTTTGTCAAAGCATTTGGGCAGTGCACCTACTACGTCTGCCAACCCCCCGGTCTTTATAAAAGGTACTGCCTCTGAGGCTACAAATAATATCTTTTTCACCTAAAAAACCCTCCTTGCCACACTTTCTGATCATTTGCCCTTTTCAGGACTAAATCTACCAGTATTATACCCCATTTTATTGGCAAAGAAAAGTCATTTTTTGTATTCCAGTCTGATTTTGTCTGCGATCAGGGCAATAAATTCCGAATTTGTAGGTTTTCCTTTCCCTGTGCTCACTGTGTATCCGAAAAGTTCGTCAATGGTATCCATCTTTCCCCGGCTCCATGCCACTTCAATGGCATGACGGATGGCTCTTTCCACCCGGCTGGGCGTAGTCTGATGTTTTTTTGCAATAGTAGGATAGAGGATCTTCGTGATGGAATTAAGCATTTCCATATCATTTACGGAAAGAATAATGGCATCTCTGAGATACTGGTATCCTTTTATATGGGCAGGAACTCCGATCTCATGTATAATATTGGTCACGTCTGCTTCCAGATTCCGCTCATAATAACTGGTGCTGTTTTCATAGGCATTTACCTTCCGCAGATCCTTTTTTCTGCCGTCTTTTTCCTGGCGGATATGTTTGATCCTGGACAGAAGCATGTCATTGTCAAAGGGCTTGAGGATATAATAATTGGCCCCAAGGGAAAAGGCGTCCTCTGTGATCTGTTCCTGTCCTACTGCAGATACGACGATAAATGCCGGGTGCTTTTTCAGATTAGCGTCTTTTCCCACCCGCTCCATAACAGTGAGTCCGTCCACTTTCGGCATTATAATATCCAGAAGCACTACATCCGGCTCTTTCTCCTTGATAATATCGTATATTTCGGCGCCGTTGCTGGCATGTCCGACTAATTCCAGCTCCTGGTCTTCATTTATCAGGTTTCCAAGTAAATCTAACATTTTTTCATTATCATCTGCTATAGCGACATTTAACTTCTCCATTACTTATCCTCCATATATTTGTTGCCATATTCTTCAGAAAATGACGGGCGCCCTGTAGAATCGCCATTTCTAAAGACTATTAGTATTATATTCTCTGGGCTTTTCAGAATCAAGCTAAATCATCCTACAATTAGCGATATATTCTGATAACTTTTTTGATTTTTCGACATTTTTCATATCTGATTTCCAGAGAAAGTGCATTTATCCCAGCATATTTTCAATAAAAATCCCGTATCCTTTTGCAGAATCCTGGACAAAAACATGGGTCACCGCACCGATGAGTTTTCCATCCTGAAGGATAGGGCTGCCGCTCATTCCCTGGACGATCCCTCCTGTTTTCGCCAGAAGTTCCGGGTCTGTCACCTGTATCTGAAAGGATTTATTGGTATCCTGCTGACTGCTGTAAATTTCAGTAATCTCAATATCATACTTTTCTGTCTTTCCCTCCGACTGCATAAGAAGCTGGGCTTTTCCTTCTTTCACCTCCTGTTTATACCCGATCATTACTTTCTCTTTTGCAAGCTGGGTGCCTGGAAAAATCTGTCCGAATATTCCGATATCGGTATTTTTCTCTATGATCCCAATCTTTTTTTCTTCTTCATACTCGATATAACCGGAAAGCTCTCCCGGCACTCCCTGAGTTCCACGGATAATGGAAACGATCTGGGCCTGATAGAGTTCTCCTCCGGACACATCCAGCAGCTGGCCGGTATCCGTGTCGCTGATCCCGTGTCCCAAAGCACCGAATTTTCCCTCTTCGTCTACATAGGTCATAGTGCCGATCCCCTGGGTATTATCTCTGACCCATATGCCCAGTTTATAATCTTCTTCCTGAGTAAGTACCGGGGCCAGAGAAAGGGGAATTTCTTCTCCTTTACGGTTTACCAGCAGTTCAACATCTTGGCCCTGACAGTTTTCAATTTCGGCGATCAGTTCTTTTTTCCTGGAAACAGGCTTGCCATTTACCTCCAATATATAATCTCCAGGCTGTACAATATTGGCAGCCGGTTCCTGGATCATGCCGTTTCGATTGGTGATCTCTCCTGTATCTACGATTAGCACCCCCTGGGTTTCCATATACAGACCCACAGTTGTTCCCGAGACATAAACCCATTGATCTTCCACCGTCTCTACCTGAACCGTTTTCAATGGCAGCATTCCCAGAAGAGAACAGGGAATCTGATAGCTTCCCCTGTCGGACACATCAATGGTCTCCGGATAAGTTACCAGAGGAATGTCCAGAGACTCCTGAAGGCCTTCTTCCTGCCCGTAGCGGATATAAACTGTATCCGGTATCCGATCCTTCAGCTCCTCAAGAGAAAGAGCGCCTGCCGCCATCAGGTCTGCTACTAAGAATCCGAAAAGAAAGAGACGATAATTACGTTTTTTCGACAAAAAAATCACATCCTCTCTTGTATAATTGAACCAGACTTTTCCAGTTCTCCTGAAAAAGGAAAAAGGATACACGCTGTTGTGTACCCTTTTTATTATGTGACCTTTTGATCATTTCAATCTTGTATTTTTTTGTTGCTGTGCCAAATCTTTCATCTCCGCGGCATTTTCCAGAACTGCCTGGGTGATCTTCGCGCCGCCCAGCATTCTGGCCAGTTCTTCCACAGACTCATCATAGGAAAGCTGCCGTATCCTGGTAGTTGTTTCCATATTTTCCACATTTTTTTCGATAAGATAATGATAATCCGCCTGGGAAGCGATCTGAGGAAGATGGGTAATACAAAGGACCTGATGATTTTCTCCGATAACCCGCATTTTTTCCGCCACTTTCTGGGCTGTTCTGCCGCTGATACCTGTATCGATCTCGTCAAAGATCAGAGTCTCTGTCTGATCCTTATCTGCCAGAAGCGTCTTGATAGCCAGCATGATCCTGGAAAGTTCTCCTCCGGATACTACCTGCTGAAGAGGCAGTACCGGCTCGCCCGGATTGGTGGAGATCATAAAGGTGATACTGTCTCTTCCCTGAGCAGTATATCCTTCTTTCTTTTTGAAAAGGATCTGAAATTCCACATTGAGGAAATTTAAATCTTCCAGCCCCTGGATGATCTTCTTTTCCAGTCCTGCTGCCCATTTCTTCCTGGTATCTGTCAGTTCCAGGGAAGCAGCCTCCAGAAGCTTTTCCCGGACGGCCAGTTTGTTTTCCAGTTCTTCCTTCCTGGCCTGGAAATTTTCCAGTTTTTCCAGTTCTGCTTCTTTTTCTTTATGATAATCCAGGATTTCCCCAATAGTATGTCCATATTTGGATTTTAAATGATTGATCAGGTCCAGACGCTCCTCAATTTCCTGAAATTCTTCTTCTGAAAAAACAAATTCCGAAAGATAAGAAGACAGCTCCCGGTTCAGATCGTTGAGAAGGCTGTCCATATCTTCCATGGAACTGTAAATATTTTCCAGCTGGCTGTCATACTCCCGGATCTGAGACAGTTTCTGAATGGCTCTTCCCATCTGGGCGCCCATTCCTTCTCCCTCATAACCGGTGATCTGGTATACAAATCCCAGGCCTTCTGTGATCTTTTTACCGTTAGACAGCTTCCGGTAAGAGGTTTCCAGATCCTGATCTTCTCCTTTTTTCAGCCCGGCTCCGGAGATTTCCTGGATCTCATACTCCAGAAATCCTATTTCCCGCCGGCGCTGTTCTTCATCTATACTATAGCCTTCCAGCTCTTTTTTCAATCTGCTGTATTCCCGGTAAAGTTCCTTTACTTTTTCTTTTTTATCCTGGATCTCCTGGCCTCCGAATCCGTCCAGGATCTCCATCTGCTTTTCCGGATAAAGAAGAGACTGGTGTTCATGCTGCCCGTGGATATCCAGGAGCAGGGAGGCGATCTTCCGGATATTTGCCGCCGTAGTGGTTTCTCCGTTGACCTTGCTGATACTCCTGTTTTCCATAAGTCTTCTGGTAATGATCACCTGTCCCTCCTCGGGAAAGACTTCCATCTCTTTTAATTTCTCTTCTGTAGGGGCATCCACCTGGAACACCAGCTCTACCAGCGCATAAGGAGCGCCTTCCCGGATCATGCCCCGGGACATCTTCTGTCCCAGAGCCAGGTTCACAGATCCCATAAGGATGGATTTTCCTGCTCCGGTTTCTCCTGTCAGGATATTAAGCCCTGGCCCGAAATCCGCCTGGACCTCCTGGATCAGCGCCAGATTCTTCACATGCAAATGCACCAACATTTCTGATCCACCCCTTTTTTACTGATTTAAAATTTTCTTGATCTTGTTTAAAAGCTGCAGGGTTTCCTCCGGACTTTTACTGAAACAGGCAATGGTATCGTCTCCGGCAATACTGCCTACAACCTCCCGCCAGTTCATATGGTCCAGAGCTACTGCAGCGGCGTTGGCCATTCCTACCCCGGTTTTGATCACCAGGATATTCTGAGCTACGTCCATAGATACAAAAGCCTCCCGCAGGACCCTTATGTATTTTTCTCCATCGGTGGTTTCCTTGGCCGCCATTACCGTATATTTAGAACCCCCTCCCGGCTTTGCCACCTTTGTCAGATTCAGCTCCCGGATATCTCTGGACACGGTTGCCTGGGTCACCCGAAAGCCTGCCTCGTTCAGCCTGGAAGCCAGTTCCTCCTGGGTCTCTATGTCATAATGATCCACCAATTCTATGATCTTTGAATGTCTGGCAATCTTCATACCTGCCTCCTAATCTCTCATCTTGGTGCGGAGCACCTCCAAAAAACTGATGTTGCTGATCTTAATGATCCGGGTATCCTTTACTGACCGGCGGATCACGATCCGGTCTCCCACGTTCATGGCGATATTGGTATCCCCGTCAAAGGAAGCTACCGCCTTTCCGTTCCCCCTGTGAGTTCCCTGGGCGATCTCCACTCCGATCTCATCCTCTGCAGGAAATATAATACTCCTGGTATTCAGGGTGTGGGGAGATACAGGGGTCATGATCATGATATTGGTCTCCGGAGACACAATAGGGCCTCCTGCAGACAGGCTGTAGCCTGTGGAACCTGTAGCTGTAGAAACAATAATACCATCAGCGGTATAAGCATTTAAAAACTCTCTGTTAATGTAATTGCGGAAGCGGATCACTCCCATAGGACCGTCCCTGCCTATGACAATGTCATTTAAAGCCACGTCTTCCGCCACCATTTTCCCCCGGTGGTAAACCTTGCCATTGAGCATCATCCTTTTTTCCACGGTATATTCATCTGCTATCAGATGGTTCAGAGCCGGCTCAATGGAACTGCTGTCGATCTCTGCCAGATACCCCAGGGTTCCCAGATTAATCCCCAGAAGAGGGATCTGTCTGCTGACCACATCTCTGGCCGCCTGGAGAAGGGTTCCGTCTCCTCCCAGCACAAGGACGCATTCCACCTCCTGAGGGATCTGATTGATATCTGTATAATGGTGCAGGCTGTCCCGGATCCCGGGAGAAGAAGACCGGATAGAACAATTCTTTCCTTTACTCTTTAAATACCCCGCCACCCGGGAGGCAACCTTCAGTCCTTCGTCTTTTTCACTATTTGCAATAATATAAAAATTATCCATGATTATTTATCCAGTTCTGCGTGGGCCTGGTCCACGGTTGCGTTTATATCTATGTTTCCGTCCTGGGGAAGTCCATCCTGCTTCTTCTGGAGGTATAAAAGATACTCAATATTTCCCTCCGGTCCTTTGATAGGGGAATACTCCAGGATCAGAAGGGCAAAGCCCATTTCCGAAGCAAAGGAAGTGATCTTTTCAATAACTTCCCGGTGAACTGCCGGATCCCGGACTACGCCTTTTTTCCCTACTTTTTCTCTTCCCGCCTCAAACTGGGGCTTGATCAGACATACCACCTGTCCCTGTTCCTTCAGCAGCTCATAAACAGGCGGAAGGACTTTCGTCAGGGAAATAAAAGAGACATCAATGGAAGAAAAATCTGCTTTTTCTCCGATATCCTCCGGCGTCACATACCGGATATTGGTCTTCTCCATACAGACCACCCTGGGATCGTTGCGGAGCTTCCAGTCCAGCTGTCCGTGGCCTACGTCAATGGCATAGACCTTCACTGCTCCATTCTGGAGCATGCAGTCTGTAAAGCCTCCGGTAGAGGAGCCCACATCCATACAGACACAGCCGTCCAGCCTCAGCCCGAAATGAGTCATGGCCTTCTCCAGCTTCAGCCCTCCCCGGCTTACGTATTTCAAAGTATTTCCCCGCACCTCGATCTGTACCGTGTCGGGAAACATCGTGCCTGCCTTGTCTTCCTTCTGATTATCTACAAATACGCTTCCTGCCATGATCACTGCCTTAGCCTTCTCCCGGGAAGCTGCCAGGCCCCGCTTCACCAGCAGGACGTCCAGACGTTCTTTCATTTATCTGGCCTCCTTGATCTTTTCGTAAATAGATACCGGGTCCAGACCCAGTTTTTCTTTAAGTTTTTCCGGATTTCCGTGTTCTATGAACTGATCCGGCACTGCGAAAATAAGCACCCGTACCTGGGGATGTTTTCTTCTCATATAATCTGCCACAGCCATGCCGAAGCCGCCTGACTTCACATTTTCTTCTATTGTCACCAGAAGGTCATGGTTTTCTGCCAGCCGGTCCAGCATCTTCTCATCCAGAGGCTTTACAAATCTGGCATTGATCAGGGTAGGGGCTTCTCCTTCCTCTTTCAGCATCCGGTATACCGCTTCTCCGGTCTTTACCATACTTCCCACAGGGAAAAGAGCGGTTTTTTCTCCTTCAAAGAGGATCTCGCTGCGTCCAAGGACAACAGGCGCCCGGAATTCTTCCAGACCGTCATAAGCCTCTCCCTTTGGATACCGGATGGCTATAGGCCCCTGGTTTTTTACCGCGAACTTCAGCATGTCCGAAAGCTCCCATTTATTTTTCGGCGCCATCACTGTCATATTAGGGATCATAGACAGATATGTCAGGTCAAAGCAGCCCTGGTGGGTTTCCCCGTCGCTGCCTACCAGTCCTGCCCGGTCCACGGCAAAGATCACATGGAGGTTCTGGATACATACGTCTTCAATGATCTGGTCAATGGCTCTCTGAAGAAAAGAAGAATATACGGCCACCACAGGGATCATTCCTCCCAGGGCAAGCCCTGCCGCAAAGGTCACTGCATGTTCTTCAGCGATCCCAACATCAAAGAACCGGTCCGGGAACATGTTCCGGAATCTTTTCAGTCCGGTCCCGTCAGGCATGGCCGCCGTAATGGCCACTACCTTTTCTTCCCTGTCTCCGAACTTCCGCATCACTGTGGAAAAAATATCCGTATAATTGGCCTTTCCATGGTTATTTAAAGGGATCCCGTGTTCCAGGTCAAAAGCCGCTGTGCCATGAAATCTGGCCGGATGGCGCATTGCCGGCTCATAGCCTCTGCCCTTTTCCGTTTTTACATGGACCAGCACCGGTCCCTGGATCCGTCTGGCTTCCTGAAAGACCTGGATCATCCTGCCGCAGTCGTGGCCGTTTACCGGTCCCAGATAGGTAATGCCCATATCTTCAAAAAACATTCCCGGGATGATCAGACGTTTCATACTGTCTTTGGCTTTATGGATCTTTTTCACCGTTGCAGGGCCAATGCCGGGAATTTTATTCAGTCCCTTTTTCACTCCTGTTTTCAGATCATTATAGCTGTCTGCTGTCCGCAGATTTCCCAGATAGCTGGAAATTCCTCCCACATTTTTTGAAATGGACATTTCGTTGTCATTAAGCACAATGATAAAATTGGATTTCAGCTGAGAGGCATTATTCAGGGCCTCATAAGCCATGCCTCCTGTCAGAGCTCCGTCTCCGATAACAGAGATCACCTGATAATTTTCTTTATTCAGTTCTCTGGCGCACACATATCCCATTCCCGCAGAGATGGAAGTGGAGCTGTGGCCTGTGTCAAAAGAGTCACAGGGACTTTCGCTCCTTTTTGGGAAACCGCTCATTCCTCCCAGCATACGGAGATGGTCAAAACCCTCTTTCCTTCCGGTAAGGATCTTATGGGTGTAGGACTGATGGCCCACATCCCAGATGATCTTATCTTCAGGAAGCTGGAACACATAGTGAAGGGCCATAGTCAGTTCTACCGCTCCCAGATTGGAGGCCAGATGTCCGCCGGTCCTGCTTAAATGTTCCAGAAGAAAGGTCCGGATCTCCCCTGCCAGCTGGGGAAGCTCTTCCACAGGGATATTCTTTATATCGTTTTCTTTCTTGATCTCATCTAACAGCATCCGCTATGCACCTCTATTTTCTGCGGGTACAAAGGGAAAGGAACAGTTCCCTCAGGAATTCCCTGTCCCCGGGAAGGCCCGAGAGAAGTTCCAGAGCTTCCCCTGTAAGTCTCTCTACCTCCTGTCCCGCTTTTTCCATTCCTTCCAGCGTAACATAAGTTGTCTTGTGATTTTTCTCATCGCTTCCCACCGGCTTTCCCAGCTCTTCCTGGCTGCCTGTCACATCCAGGATATCATCCTGGATCTGGAAAGCCAGGCCGATATATCTGCCTATGGTCTCGATATCCTTCAGCTCTTCTGCCCCTGCTAAAGCAGCGCCTGCCATAAGAGAAGCTTCTATGAGAGCCGAGGTTTTATTTACATATATATAATCCAGCAGTTCCTTTTTAAGGGGTCTGCCGTCGTTTTCCACATCTACGCTCTGTCCGCCCAGCATTCCATGTATCCCGGTCTTTTCTGCCAGGATCTGAAGAGCTCTGGCAGTCCGTTCCGTTTCCCGGTGATCTTTTGCCAGGGAAAAACCTTTCAGAGCTGTTTCATACGCATAGTTCAGCAAAGCGTCACCGGCAAGTATGGCTGCTGATTCGCCAAACACTACATGGGTAGTCTTTTTCCCCCGGCGGTATTCATCATTATCAATCGCCGGAAGATCGTCATGGATCAGGGAATGGGTATGGATCATCTCAATAGCTGCCATAAAAGGCTCCGCCAGTTCTCCCTGTCCGCCGCAGATGTGATACATCTCTCCCAGGAAAATAGGCCTCAGCCTCTTTCCTCCGGCTTCCATACTATAGTTCATGGCCTTTATGAGATTTTCAGAAAACCCCTCTTCTGCCGGAAGATATTTTTGGATCACCTGCTCTGCCCGATGGGTCCTCTTTTCTAATTCTTCTTTAAAATTCACTTAGTTCACCATCTTCATTTACTTTCAACATTCTTTTCTCAACAGTATCGATCTTTTTACTGCACTGTTTTAAAAGTTCCATGCCTTTCTGATACATGGCAAAGGATTCTTCCAGCGAAATATCCCTGCTCTCCAGCTTTTCCACAATGCCGTCCAGCTCCTTTAAGGATTCTTCAATGGTAGTCTCCTGCCCGTTATTTTCTGTCCGGTCCATTTCCTGTGTTCCTCTCTTCTCTTTTTTTGCTCTTTACTTCTGTTTCCAGTGTTCCGTCTGTAACACGGATCAGCAGTCTGTCCCCGATCTCAGCCTGAGAAATGCTGGTAACTCCATGACCCTGTTTATCCTCCACATAGGAAAAGCCCTGATTCAGCTTATCAAGAGGAGACAGGCCTTTCATCCGCTCAATATAAATATTCAGCCTCTGTCTTGCCAGATAGATCTGATTTTTCATAGAGCTTTCCAGCTTTCCCTCACAGTCCATCAGATGGGTCCGCATTTCCTGGATCCTGTAACCGGGGCTTCCGTGTCTGAGCCGGATCTGGTAATTTCTCAGATCCTGCCGCAAAAGCAGCAGCCGGTTTTCCATGGCCCGGTCCATTTTCTGCCGGTAATTTCCCAGAGTATCAAAAAAGGTCCGGATATCCGCCACTGCCAGCTCCGCCGCGCCGGAAGGGGTAGGCGCCCGCAGATCCGCCACATAATCTGCAATAGTAGTATCTGTCTCGTGCCCTACTGCAGAGATCACCGGCGTTGTGCACTCAAAAATAGCCCGGGCTACCGCCTCTTCGTTGAAGGCCCAGAGATCTTCGATGGAACCTCCGCCTCTGCCTACAATTATAACATCTACCCCCAGTCTGTCCAAGGTCCGGATCCCCTTTACAATGCTCTGGACAGCTCCGTCTCCCTGGACAAGGGCCGGGTAAAGGATCAGCTGTACATAGGGATTCCGCCTCCCGGCAATATTCCGGATATCCTGGATAGCCGCGCCGGTAGGCGCAGTGACCACCCCGATCTTTCCTGCATATTTTGGGATAGGACGTTTATATTCCTGGGCAAACATGCCCATTTCTTCCAGTTCTTTTTTCAGAGCCAGAAAGCGCTCATAGAGAAGTCCTGCTCCTTCCAGAGTGATCTCCCGGGCGTAAAGCTGGTACTTTCCGTCTCTTTCATAGACGCTGATACTTCCCCCTGCCACCACCCGGTCTCCGTTTTTCATAGGAAAAGCCAGACCTTTTCTCTGGCCGGCAAACATGACACAGGCAATAGTCCCGCTCTCATCTTTCAGGGAAAAATAAATATGCCCTGAAGTGTGATATTTACAGTTGGACACTTCCCCTTTCACATAGATCCGGTTCAGCATAAAGTCCTGGTTAAACATATTTTTAATGTAGGCGTTTACCTGACCTACAGAATAAATGCTGTTCATAAAGCCTCTCTTGCCACTTTTCCCAGGATCCCGTTAATAAACGAAGCAGAATCCTCTCCTCCGAAGGTCTTGCCGATCTCCACAGCTTCATTAATAGCCACTTTCACCGGAACATCTTCATCATATTTCATTTCATAAACAGCCAGACGAAGGATATTCAGATCCACCCTGCCCATTCTTTTTGTCTTCCAGCCGGTGGATTTTTCATTTAACAGCTGGTCGATCTCTTCCAGATGTTCCTGGATCTTATTATATTTATCTTCCATATAGGCCTGTTCTGTAGGTGCAAGCTCCTCCATATTGTCAAAGTACAGTTTCATCTGTTCCGGCATATCCGCCGCTTCATTAAACTCTCTTAAAAAAAGGAGCTTAAAGATATGTTCTCTCATCTCTCTTCTTCCCATGGTTTCCTCCTTAAAAAGAAAAGGTGTCTCTAAAAAAGACACCTTACCTCTCTGCTCTTTTAGATGTTTACTTGTCAATGAACTTTTTTCAACTTACTATTTTGTCTTTTCGATCTCCACGCTGGCAATACGCACATTTACATCAGAAACTGTCAGTCCTGTCATGTTCTCGATCGCTGCTTTCACTCTCTCCTGGACAGTCTTGCTGGTCTCCAGAATGTTGTATCCGTATTTAATATTTAAAGCCAGATCCACACATACCACATTCTCCAGCACATCTACCTTCACGCCTTTGGAAAGGTTCTTCATACCCAGCTTGCCTACCAGTTCGTTGGTAATATTTCCAGCCATGGAATCCACGCCCTCTACTTCTGTAGCTGCCAGTCCGGCAATAATAGCCACCACTTCATCTGCGATCTGTACTTCCCCCAGAGAGCCGTTGTCATGGATCTTATATACGTTTCTGTCTTCCGCCATAATTTTACCTCCTAACAGGAAATATCCTGTTTTTTATTATACCAAAAGCCCTATGAAATTAAAAGCGGTTTTTTGCTTTTCCCGCAAAAAACCGCTTTTCCTTCCTGTTTTCAGTTTTTGGAAAATTCCGCAAGTTTTAAACCTTCATTTCTGTCCAGGGTCATGCCGATACTCCAGCTGTTGATAAACAGCAGCAGCGGATTGCCCTTTAAGTCCATAACCTTCTTCATATCGGAGGTACCGGTCAGTTTTTTCACATCTACCTCTTCTTTATTTTCGATCCACCGGATATGCTCGTAAGGCAGAGACTCCAGACGGATATCCACATTGTACTCATTTTCCAGACGGTATTTCAGCACATCGAACTGGAGCACGCCTACCACTCCTACGATGATCTCTTCCATACCGCCCATGATCTCCTGGAAGATCTGGATGGCACCTTCCTGAGCGATCTGGTTAATGCCTTTTACAAACTGTTTTCTCTTCATGCTGTCCAGAAGTCTTACTCTGGCAAAATGTTCCGGCGCAAAGGTAGGGATCCCCTCATACCGGATCTTTCTTCCCGGAGCGCAGACCGTATCCCCGATAGAAAAAATGCCCGGATCGAACACACCGATGATATCGCCTGCGTAAGCTTCATTTACCACATGACGGTCCTGGGCCATCATCTGCTGAGGCTGAGAAAGCCGCATCTTCTTATTGCCCTGGACATGATAAACCTCTGCGGAAGCCTCAAACTTTCCGGAGCAGATCCGCATAAAGGCGATCCTGTCTCTGTGATTTTTGTTCATATTGGCCTGGATCTTGAAGACGAAGGCGGAAAAATCCGGATCCATGGGATCGATCTCTCCCTCATCAGACATTCTTGGCAGAGGAGAAGAAGTCATTTTCAGGAAATGCTTCAAAAAAGTCTCCACACCAAAATTGGTAAGGGCAGAACCGAAGAACACCGGAGACAGCTCTCCTTTGTCTACCTTTTCCTGATCAAATTCCGCACTGGCTCCGTCTAAAAGCTCGATCTCCTCTAAAAGCTGTTCTTTCTGATCGGGATCAATGACCTGATCCAGCCGTTCTTCTTCAATGCCTATTTCTTCTTCAATGCCTTCCCTGGTTCCTTTCATGGTATCGGAAAAGGTCAGTACCTTTCTGGTCTCCCGGTCATATACTCCCCGGAATTTCTTTCCGGATCCGATAGGCCAGTTAATGGGGCAGGTTGGAATCCCCAGCTCTTTTTCAATATCGTCTAACAGGTCAAAGGTGTCGTTGGCATCCCGGTCCATCTTATTGATAAAGGTAAAGATAGGGATATGCCGCATGGCGCACACTTTAAAAAGTTTCCTTGTCTGGGCCTCCACACCTTTGGAAGCATCAATGACCATTACCGCAGAGTCCGCCGCCATAAGGGTACGGTAGGTGTCCTCTGAGAAGTCCTGATGTCCCGGAGTATCCAATATGTTTATGCAGTAACCGTCATAGTTAAACTGCAGCACGGAGGAAGTTACGGAAATACCTCTCTCCTTTTCAATCTCCATCCAGTCGGAAACTGCGTGACGGGCAGTTGCCTTTCCTTTCACGCTTCCAGCCAGATTAATGGCCCCTCCGTAAAGGAGGAATTTCTCCGTCAAAGTGGTCTTTCCGGCATCCGGATGGGAGATGATTGCAAATGTACGTCTTTTTGATATTTCTTTGGTATAGTCAGCCACGTTTGGCCCTCCTTCTCTATATTAAAGGTGATCTTTCTCCAAAATTGCACACTGACGCTATTGTAGTATACCCATTTCCCGGTGTCAAGGGGCTTTTATTCATTTCCCTGAGTTCCATCTTCCAGCGGAGTGATCACAATATTCTCCACAGGAACGCTGGTTTTCCGCTTTACAATGTCTTCGATCTGGGCTCTGCTTGCGTCTTCCATATAAGCCTGGGGCACGATCACATCCGCGCTGTCTCCAGTAAGATTTACTACCACATCGGAAAATCCCTGAGCTTCTAAAAGAAGCTCAGCAGCTTCCTCCTGCTCTGCCATATCCGTCATATTCACCATGGAGTTCACCGCTTCCTGTTTCTGGTCGTCGCCTAAGTTTTCATTATTGATGATCTCCAGAAGAGTCTCCTTGTTGGCGGAACGGACCTGTTCTCTGCTGACCTTTGCCTGAGCTGCAAAATTGGAAGCCCCGGTCAGGACTGCCTCTCCGGGTGTTTCTGTCTGAGAGGTATCTGTCTGAGAAGCATCTGCAGTGTCGGTCCCTTCCTGAGCCTCTACATTCTGGCTCTGTGTTTCACTGGCATCTGTTTCCTGATCCGCTTCTGTTCCCTGATCCCCCTGGGAAGCCTGGCTGTTTTCTTCTAAAAGAGCCGTTTCATCTGTCAGATCATAATCCAGACTGTCGATCTCTTCTACGATACCATCTGTATCAGAAGCGGCAGCAGCAGTATCCTCCTCATCATTTCCCAGGCTTTCCAGGGCGCTGTCCATTCCCAGATGATTGTCTGAGTAATTAATGTATCCCGCTACAGCGATCATAATAGCCAGAGCCGTAATGATAACCTGATTTTTCTTGAAGATTTTTTTCATAGACATTCTCCTCTAATTCATTTTCATTACTTTAATTTTATGGGCTTCCACCTGAAATAATACCTGAACTGCCTCCTGAATATTCTGGATCACTACAGGATCGTCCCCTCCCTGGGCTACCACCAGAACTCCCGTGACTTTAGGATAGATCTCTGAAGATACATAAGGAGTCTGATTTCCTCTGGAATCCCGCTCATAGACTGTCTCTGTCTCATCTTTTTCCACTACTTTTTCCTGGGTTCCCTCACAGGTGAGAAAAACCTCCGCTTTTCCCACTCCCTGGACCTGCTCCAGTACCTGGACCAGCCGGTTTTCCATCCTGGTCTGCCAGTCCTCTTCTGAAAGACTCTGACTTGTCTGGACAGATTCCTTCTCTGTCTGTTCCTCTTTCTCATTCTTTTTCACCGGCAGGGCAATGACCAGCAGCAGAAGACCTATTAAAAGCAATACTCCCAGATTTTCCTTTTTCATCCACTTTTCCAAAGGTTTCACGGTATCACCTCCTGCCCCTTTACAGCATCTTCCCCGCCGCTCTCCCAGGAATCTTCCCAGTCTTTAGCTTTCTCCTGCCATTCTTCCCGCCGGGTCTGGGTATCCTGGAATTCCTGTACAAATCCCTGAAGCTTATCTTCCAGACCGGTAAGATGAAAAACAGGAGAAAGGATCACCAGGATCAGCAGCAGACCCATATAAAACTGTACATATTTCTTGTAGCTGTTTTCCGGCAGGAAATGCATCACTGCCGACGCCAGGATAAAAAAGCAGGCCAGATTCTGTATCCAGGAGTAAATGCTTTCTGCCATCTCTCCGCCTCCTTAATGAGAAATAAAAGATACTGCCAGAACAGCAATGGTGATCAGCAAAAGAAGCTCCACTGTAAGCAGAACTTTTAAAAGCAGCCGGCAGCCCTCTCCCATGGCCCAGAGACATCCTGTCATCCGCTTATCTGACACCGGCTGAAGAAGGGCTGCCAGAAGTTTATAGGCAAGTACCGTCCCGGCCAGCTTGATAACAGGGGGAAGTCCCAGGATCACCAAAACCAGGATCCCTGTGGCCCCCAGGCAGTTCCGGATCAGCACGGCAGTTCCAAGGGCTACCTCTGTGGCGCCGTCAATGACATTCCCGATCCCGGGAATAGCCGCCGCTGTTTTTCCCAGAGCGTCCCTCTTTAAGGAATCCAGAGCCGGGCTGATCATATTCTGGATCAGTTCCATACCAATGACTACTGCGGTAATGGTCTTCAAAGACCACTCCAGGACTGTTTTCAGAAGCTCTGCCAGTTTGGAGAGAAAATCCTCTTTGTGCAGATAATTGATCAGCTGGATGACCACATAAGCCTGGATACCGGGGATCACTGCTTTTAAAAGGAGAGTCTGGATCAAAAAGATAACTCCCAGGACCATTTCATAGAAGACCATAGCGGTGGCTGCCCCGGAAGCTGCTGTTACCGCCAGAAAATAAGAGGGCATTAAAGCCTGCATAAAAGCAGTCAGATCCTCCAGGCTTCCGGACAGGCCGGCGCTCAGGCTTCTGAAAGAATGGATCAGAAGAGCCAGAAGGAGCATATATACCAGATAAAAACTGGCTTCTCCCGCCTGACTGCCGGAAAACACATTTGTAAAATTAGCGAACAAAGCAGCCAGGAGCACCAGCAGCACTACCTGAAAAAGCACCACCCGGTCTGCCAGCAGATGATCGCATATGAAATTTTTTCCTGTCTCTAAAAGGAAATCTATGGAAAATACCTCTTCTCCTGCAAGTATCCTCTCCAATGCTTCCCGGACACTGAAGGTTTCTTCCCCCAGCAGTTCATTTACCGCCTCCTGCATCTCTCCCAGTTCCAGTCCTTCCAGAAGGGCCTCCTGGCTTTCCTCCTGTTCCCGCAGCAGCTCCTCCTCCAGGGCTTCCTCATTCTGATTTCCTGTCTCCTCCTCGGCCTGGCTTTCTCCTTGGTTTGACCTCTGCTTTTCTATCTCGCCGGCAGCTTCCCCTTCCGGGACAATTCCAGCCTCCTCTCCTGTGGATATGCTCTTCTCCCCGGCAGCCGGTACAGGCTGCGCCGAAAACAAAATCCCCAAAAAAAGTAAAAAAAACAAAAGGGCTGTTTTCTTTTGTCTGCCCTTTCTCCTCATGACAGAAAACCGTGGATAGTTTCCATAAGGGCCAGGAGCACCGGCATAGACAAGACCATAATGTAGAACTTGGCAAAAATCTCAATCTGGGCCCCAATAGAACCGTACCCTGCATCCTTGCAGATCCCGGAAGAAAACTGTCCGATGTAGGTGATCCCTATGATCTTTAGAAGAGTAGACAGGTATTCTACATCCAGAGGCAGATAATCCTGGATCTTCATAACCGAAGAAAAAAGGTAGGAAAGCTTGTCAGTCATATAAAAAAAGATCAGGACTCCTGCTGCCAGGCTCATATAAACCGAGTACTCCGGTCTTGTGCCTTTCAGAAAAAGTCCCAGGAGAACTCCCGTCATTCCCAGCATGACGATTCTTACCACTTCCATACCTTTTCCTCCTTTACAGCGCGAATAATTCCTGGATCGTCCGAAACAGATCATAAATATAGGGCAGGATCCAGAACAATACCAGGATCAGCCCTGACAGGCTGGTGAGAAAAGCCAGCTCTTCTCTCTGGCTGTGTTTCAGGATCTGGCAGAGTACAGACACCAGGATTCCCACCGCTCCGATCTTAAACAGTAAACTAACTTCCACCTGATCTCCTCCCTGCTTTTTTCCGCCTTTACGCCTTCTTCCATTTCGCTCCCGGCGTACCGGCACGATCATCTTCAAATTCATGACTTGTCTGGATCATGTCCACGTCAGTACACGACTCTTCTCAGACCAGCAGAATGGCCAGAAACATTCCCGCCATAAGTCCCAGGGCCTGATACAGTTTTTTCCTAGCCGGGGCTTCCTGCCGGGTCTGACTGATCTCTCCCTTCAGTTCTTCCAGATATAGATTTATGGTATTTTCCTGCATGGTAATATCCATATACCCCAGATCCTCTCCCAGCCGGGCCAGTTCTTCCAGATCCCCTTTTGTCAGACTGGTATCCTTCAGGTATTCCCTGGCTTTCAGAGCAAATATTCTGGAAAAGCGTTCTCCCTGGTACTCTTTGGCTGCTTTCGAAACTTCCCGGAGAAACTGTGACAGCGGAGGCCGGACCTTGTCCGCCACCCGGACCATGGCCTCTGGCAGGGCTTCTCTCCGGTAAGTGATCTCTCCCAGGAGAAAATATACCATTTTCTGTATCTCCTCCAGTTCTCTCAGTCTTTTGGAATAATTCAGACTTTTCCCATATCCCATAGCCGTACAGGAAAGGATCACCAGCAAAGCCCCTGCCGCCTTCAGCATAAGATTCCCTGTTTTCGTTTCCAGTCAAAAAGACTGGTGCCCCTTTCATCAAAAATTGCCTTTACCCTGCCAGCCCGGTCCTGATGATGAAGAACAATATACCGCTCAAAGATCCGCTCCCGGACCAGTCTCTGCATAAGAGGCTTCCGCTTAATATCCTCTATGGAACTTCCGTGGACTGTAGCAAAAAGCTTGCAGCCGCAGTGGATCACCGACTCTATGGCATGGATATCCTCATAGTCTCCCAGCTCATCTACTGCCACTACTTCCGGTGACATAGAACGGATCAGCATCATCATGCCTTCTGCCTTTGGACAACAGTCCAGTACATCGGTGCGGATCCCCAGGTCATTCTGGGGAATTCCCTGATAGGAACCTCCGATCTCTGATCTTTCATCCACTACCCCAACGGATACCCCCGGCATATAGGAGCTGCCGCTGCTTACCTGGCGGATCAGGTCCCGGAGCAGTGTAGTTTTCCCGCACCTTGGGGGAGAAATGATCAGTGTATGGCAGATCCTGCCATTTTTGATAATATAGGGAAGTATCGGCGAAGCACAGCCTTTTATCTGGTGTGACAGCCTGAGATTGATATAAGATATGTATTTTACGCTTTTGATCCTGTCCCCTTCCAGGACAGTCTTTCCTGCAATGCCCACCCGGTGGCCTCCCTGAATGGTGATAAACCCCTGGCGGATTTCCTCTTCAAAGGCGTACATGGAATAACTGCTTACATATTCCATGGTTTCCTTTAAGTCCTCTGCTCTTACGAAACATCCCTGGGATTCCTCCCGGGAAAATTCTCCCTCTCTGGTCAGAAAATACTCTTGTCCCTGATAGATCACGATCAGGGGAGCGTTAACACGGAGACGGATCTCATAGACCTGATCCATGTCAAAATGAGCCGCCAGAAGAGCCTGCCGGATGTGGGCAGGAAATAGCTTTGCGATTTCTTCCTGTTTCATTGTCCTCACCTCTTTTTAAAATATATATATGAGGACAATCTTTTTTTATGACAACAGATAGCAGGCAAAGGCTGACATCTGTTTTTAATGATAATGGTTTTCCGGCATTTCTATCCGGATCTCCAAGGTAAATGATTCTTCCCCGGCCACACAGCCGGCCAGATCTTTCTCCAGCCAGAAAAACTGATGGCAGGCAGGCTCTTTCAGGGTTTTCATATCCTGATGAAAGCCCTCCCCGGACAGCTTGATGCAGCTTTCCTTATAAGTCCAGAGTTTGATAAACTCTCCGGTGCCATCCTCTGCCTCCTGGATCTGCCGCTGCTCTCTGGCGTTCATGGTTCTTTCCACCATTCTCCGGGATCTTATGGACCGTCTTTCCTGAATGTCCACCCCGCAGGGCATGGAAGCCAGGGCGCAGACCGCCCATTCCCCGGAATGGCTGATGTTAAAATGGATCTCCGGATACTCTGCCAGGTAAGGCTTGCCATAAGGGCCTTTTTCCAGTGAGGCAGCCAGGGCTTCCAGCAGTTGTTCCGGATCCTTATTTTTGGGAAACAACTGGTCATATCCCAGTTCCTGAAGTCCCCGAAGGAGAAGCAGCCGGCCGCATATGCTCTCCCGGTTCTTCTCCTCCTTCCAGTCTTTGGTCCAATCTTCAATTTTGCCTGCATAGAGATAAATGATCCCCGGCTTCACGGTCCTTCTCTCCTTTCTGCCAGACCAGATTCCAGAAGAAATCTGGAAGGCTCCAGCTTCTTTTCATGACGCTCTCCTACATAGAAAAGGGACAGCTCTTTTCTGGCCCTGGTCATTCCCACATAGAGAAGCCGCCGTTCTTCTTCCATGTCGCTCTCTCCCGCCGCTTTCCGGTAGGGCATGATCCCTTCGTTGACGTCCATGATAAATACCCGGTCAAATTCCAGGCCTTTGGCGCTATGGAGGGTGGAGATCACTACGCCTTCCTTTTCTGTGTTCTGCTGTCTGGCCTGTTCCTTCAATTTTTCTGTATACTGGGCAATATGGGAAAACCATTCCGCAAAGGTCTTAAAGCCTCTGGCACTTTCCGCCAGTTCCTCCATTACCTCGTAAAGCTCCTCCGTGCGCAGCTTCCGGTAAGCGGCATAGTCCTTCAGATATTCCTCATACCCCACCCCGTGGCGGATATAATTAATCGCTCCGTAAGGGGTCATATCCTTTAAGGTCTTCAGATCTTCCTCCAGCTGGTCGATCCGGTCGCACATCCAATCCTTTCCTTCATAAAACCACCGCAGTTCCTCAAAGGAAACGGTTTCTGAGTCCAGAGCCTCTCTGGATATGTAGCGGTTTGGACGGTTCATCACCTGGAGAAATTCCTTCCGGCTCCTGTCTCCCATAGCCAGCTTCATATAGGAGATCATATTTCTGGCGATCCAGTGTTCAAAAAGATTCGGCAGACTGTCCCGCATCTGGAAGGGGATCTGATATTCCATAAGGATTTCTACCAGAAATCTGGCTCCGGAATTGGTCCGGTAAAGTACCGCCATCTCCTCATAGGGACACCCTTCCTCCCTGGCTTTCTGGATACAGTCTTTCACATAAAGTTCTTCTTCCCGGCCCTTTTCAAACATTTTAACCACCGGTGCCGGGCCCGGGGGATTCTCTGTATAAATCTTCTTCCGGAACCTTCTTTTGTTCCCTGCAATGACTTTTCCCGCCGCCTCCAGGATCTGCGGGGTGGAGCGGTAATTACAGGAAAGAAGCTCCGTCTGAACCTTTGGAAAATCCTTTGGGAAATTCATCATGATCTCCGGCCTGGCTCCCCGGAAAGCATAGATAGACTGGTCGTCATCCCCTACAATGAAAAGGTTATTCTGAGGCGCCGCCAGCATTTTCACAATGTCATACTGGATCTTATTAATATCCTGAAACTCATCTACCAGGATAAACTGGAATTTTTCCTGCCAGCCTCTGCGGATGTCTTCTCTCTGATCCAGCAGATCATAGCAATAGAGGAGCATATCGTCAAAATCCAGCAGCCTGGCGTGGCGGCATTGGTTCACATAGGTAGTATAAATACTCCGGAAAACCTCGTCGGGGCAGTTTGCAGAATAATAATGTTCCAGAGGGATCCTGGTATTTTTCACCTGGCTGATCTCCTGGGAAAGGCCCTGAAAAAATTCCTTTTCATCTTCAATCTCCAGCCGTTTTCCATAGGCGATTTCCTTGAGCATATCATACTTCCGCTCTTCGCTGAGGATATTCTTTCCTGTAAGATGATAAGCATGACGGAGTATTCCGTAAAAAACTCCGTGAAAGGTACCAAAAGTCACCCGACGGTAATCCGCCTTCAGCCCGGCCTCTTCACAGAGTTTTTCAAATCTTGTCTTCATTTCCCTGGCGGCGGCCTTGGTAAAGGTCACCACCAGGATATTTCCCGGATTTACATGATAAGTTTCCAGGAGATTTTCCACTCTCCTGGTCATTGTGGCGGTCTTGCCGGACCCGGGACCTGCCAGGAGCATCATAGGTCCTTTAAAATGCCGGACCGCCTTTTCCTGGGCACTGTTCATCTTCATAGTCTGCGGATCTTTGCCTCCTTACGCCTGACGGAGCTTTTCCACAGCAGCCTGAAGTCTCTTAAGACTCTCTTCTTTTCCCAGAACCTCCAGGATTTCCGTTGCTCCAGCAGGAGTCATCTGTTTGCCGGAAAGAGCTGTACGGATAGGCCACAGGATCTGGCCGTTCTTGTATCCATTCTCCTTGGCAAAACCGCAGAGCAGTTCATAGAGGGCATCGTTGCTGTAATCCTCCTGATTTTCCAGTACAGGAATGATCTTCTCCAGCACTTCCAAAGAAAGTTCCGGGTTGGTCTTCATTTTCTTATGGGTGTACATAGATACATCATATTCCGGCACCTCCTGGAAGAAGTCGATAAGATCCGGAATATCCGGAAATACCTCGATCCTGGTCTTTACCATAGCGGCGATCTTTTTCAGATCGATATCCCTGGTAATGGTCTTCTGGATATAAGGAAGAGCCATATCATAGAACTTGTCAAAGTCCATGGCTTTCATATATTCGCCGTTCATCCAGCGAAGCTTCTGGATGTCAAATACTGCTGGAGATTTGCTCATATGATGATAATCAAACACTTTCACCAGTTCTTCCAGAGAGAAGATCTCCCGGTTGTCCTCAGGGCACCATCCCAGGAGCGCCACATAGTTTACGATAGCTTCTGTCAGGAATCCCTGCTCTACCAGATCTTCATAGGAAGAATGGCCGGAACGTTTACTCAGTTTTTTGTGCTCCTCATTGGTGATCAGAGGACAGTGCACGTAGGTAGGCACCTCCCAGCCGAAAGCCTCGTAAATACGGTTATATTTTGGTGAGGAGGACAGATATTCATTTCCCCTTACCACATGAGTGATCCCCATAAGATGGTCGTCTACCACATTGGCAAAGTTATAGGTAGGATAGCCGTCTGACTTGATCAGGATCAGATCATCCAGCTCGTTGTTTGGCACGGTAATGTCTCCGTAAATATCGTCATGGAAAGTAGTAGTTCCCTCTGTAGGCATATTAAAACGGATCACATGGGGCTCGCCTGCGGCCAGCTTTGCCTCTACTTCCTCTTTGCTCAGATGAAGGCAGTGTTTGTCGTACATGGCCACTTCCTTGCCCTCAATGTTAGTCTTTAAGGATTCCAGCCGCTCTTTGGTACAGAAGCAGTAGTAGGCATCTCCCTGGTCAATAAGCTGCTTGGCATATTTCAGATAAATCCCCTGGGCATTTCTCTCACTCTGGACATAGGGACCATATCCTCCATCTTTATCCGGGCCTTCGTCATGTTTCAGCCCTGTCTCCTCCAGCGTATGGTAGATGATATCCAGAGCCCCTTCTACAAAACGGACCTGGTCTGTATCTTCGATACGAAGGATAAAATCTCCTCCTTCGTGTTTTGCGATGAGATAGGCATATAATGCAGTTCTTAAATTTCCCACATGCATTCTCCCTGTAGGGCTGGGGGCAAATCTTGTTCTTACTTTACTCATTCTTCTCTCTCCTTATCTATGGAATACTGTAAAGCTATTCAAGCCTTATTATTAAAATGGAAAAGGGGGTATGCGGTCTGCAACCATATACCCCACTGCACAAATTATACATAACCTATATTTCTTTTGCAAGGTCAAAAAGAGATAAAAATCCCTTCATTTCCCATTTATCTCACCGGAGCAAACAGCACTTTCCCTGTTCCCCGGTAAACATTCACCAGTCCTTCCCCGGACACAGCGGAGCCTACCAGTGATCTTCCTGATCTCTCCACAGTAAAGTCCAGACTTCCGCTCCATGCCACTGCCATATTACCGTCGATCTTGATCACGTCATCCCGAAGAGTCACTTCCACCAGTTCCTCTTTTGGACAGGGAGATTCCAGACAGAGAACTCCGCTCCCAATGATCCCCAGATTAAACATTCCTTCATTGCCTGCTACAGCAGAGGATAATGTAGAACGCATTACCGCCTTATGCCGGAGATTGGCGTCACAGGCCAGGAACATACCGTCATCCAGGACCACAGAGCCATTCCAGTCATCCACATCCAGAAGGATAATATGCTTATAAGTAGGCTCCAGTACCATAACCCCGTCCCCTGTATACTCCGGCTTAATGGCCGATTCTCCTGTCACCTTTCCTCTTACAGCTTTTCCCAGCAGATCGCCGACTCCTTTGATCCCCGTGGTGGCCTTAACATTTCCTACCATCCACTGCATAGCTCCGGACTGAACCGTCACATTCGCCTGGCTGAGATCGCACATAACCTGGCGCTTCCGTACATTCATAGCATTACAGAAATAAGCCGCCATAGCATTGGTAGGAGCTACACTGAGATCCCGGGCGTATTCTATCACAGTAAAAGGTCCCATAGAATCCAGTACATTGATATCGTCGTTATTGGTAAAATTACTGATGTGGAACATTGCTGATTCCTCCTATTCAGATTTTAAAATTCTAATATATGTGCTTCCCGGAGCTGTCTGATCTGCTCCATAATATGGCCGATATTACCTTCTCCAGCATAATTTTCCATATTGAAAAAATCACGGTCTGTTTCTGACCAAAATAACTCATTTTCCTCTCCAAACACTTCCCTTTCTTTATTCAGTCTCCCTACATATACTTCCAGATAACAGTCTGATAAATAATAAGTAAAATCCATAAGATGTGTAAGCACAATATCCTCTTTCCTAATGCCCGTCTCTTCCCATAATTCTCGATATGCACCATCCAGGCCTGATTCTCCTTTTTCTATCTTGCCACCGGGAAAATTTATCATTCCCTGATAAGGCGGTTTACGTCTTTTACACATTAAAATTTTATTTTTATCTACATTAAAAGCAATCAATAAATTATATCCCTGCACATTAATCCTTCCTTCCCCTAATCAGACATTCTTTTTTAAAAAAACAGATCCCGTACTTTCGGATATTCCGATATCCTTCCTTCTCCAAGGCTCTTGCATACTGTTGATCCTCGATCTGGTCTAAAGCCTCCCTGCACTTGTTTTCCATTTCTTCATAGCTTCTGGCAATTTTCAGCTCCAGGATCATTGCTTCTCCATTCCGGATTCCAGGCGTCTTCATCACAATATCCGGTCTTCCCAGGCCCTGTTCCCGGTTAGAATAGACACGATACTTTTCTGAAACATTGAGAAGTCCTGTCAAAAATCCGTGATAATAACTTTCTGAATAATCGTAAAAACTGATAGTCTCCAAAAGCTGATGGGACAGAAAGGCTCCTGCTGATTCACAGTCTCCCTTTTCCAGATCTTGGATAAAGGGTTCAATGTCTGTCTGGCTGGCTTTCTGTTGAAACCATGTCAGAACACTGTTACGGTAAATATACCGTATCTCTTCATTTGGGATAGCAAGCCAGAAATAGATATTTCCTTCTTCATAGACTTCTTTTATCTTTTTCAAATAGCCTGTAAAGAAAAGGAAATTCCAAAGGTTATCTTTACTCTCTTCAATATCTCCGTAGGTAATGTCTTCATGGACCGGTTTGCGGATAGCTTTCCCCTCCAGCAGTTCTTCAATCTCCTCTCTGGTAGCCGGATCCGCTTCCTGGATCAACTTCCGCACAATACTGTTGGAAGAGGTGTTAGACCAGTAGGGCTTTGGAAACGCATCATATTTTCTTACTGCAGTTTTAACGTAGTTAATAATGCTCCAGGGATTATAGATTTCCTCATCTCCGAAAGAATAACCGTCATACCACTTCTTTATCTCCGGCATTTTTCCTTCCAGCCCATAGTAATCGGTCATTTCCCGGACTTCTTTTTCTGTAAAACCAAATCTATCAGCAAAATCAGGACTTGTGATAGAAAAAATATCCAGATTATTCAGCCCTGTAAAAATGCTTTCTCTGCTGATCCTGAGGCAGCCTGTGACTACCGCAAATTCCAGATAAGGATTAGTCTTCAGGGCAGATTCCAGCAGTGACCGCACAAATCCCGTCATCTCCTGATAAAAACCTTCAAAATATGCGTTTTCCAAAGGGACATCATATTCATCTAAGAGGATAATGGCTTTTTTCCCGGATTCCTTCCACAAACAATAGGACAAAAATTCCAGGGACTTAGCATATTCTATTTTCTCTGCGTTCCGGTTCAGCACTGCCTCAAAACGCTTTTTCTCTCCTTCCAAAAGGCCGGAAGATTTCAACACATAAGCATGTCTCCGGTATTCTTTTGCGATCTCATCAATAAGACTATCCCTGGCCATCTGAAAGTCCGGCTGCCTGGCCGACTTCATGGTCAGAGCAATCACTGGATATTTCTGTTGATGATCCCTGCAGATTTCCTGGCAGCAGGCAATCCGCAGATCCTGGAAAATATAGCTGTTATCTGTCTTTATCCCTTCTTCATCACGCTCCAGCTCAAAAAAACGCCGGATCATACTGAGATTCAGCGTTTTTCCGAAACGCCGGGGTCTGGTAAAAAGATTTACCTTTCCTCCTCTTTCTAAAAGCTCACGGATCATCAGAGATTTATCTACATAATACAGATTTCTATCTGCGATCTCCCGGATATCCTCATAACCTACCGGCAGTATTTTTTTCATGAAATCACCTACCTCACTTAAAGATAGTATAACGGTTCGAAAAAAGTATTACAATAAAAATACTCTAAATAAAATGGTCATTTTTTCATAGGAAAGATGACGATAAAAATATATAGGTCGAAAACTAAAAAAGCCCTGTACGCCCCAAGGATATCCTCGTCCGCCGTACAGGACTATTTTTCTTTTTCTATTATTCACATGCCGCCCGTGCAAATTCTTCCATAATCTCTTTAACTTTCTCGATCTTATGGCACCGATAGGCATTCTCTCCGCAGAACAGCAGAGCCTCATCCAGATTTCCCTCTGCCGCATTGACTAAAGCCTGGGTGATACAGTAGGGGATCTTTGCCGGATCGCAGGTGGTGATACAGTGGTAACAGTGTTTG
The DNA here is from genome assembly GCA_019112785.1 of Candidatus Blautia stercorigallinarum. Lineage (GTDB taxonomy): Bacteria > Bacillota > Clostridia > Lachnospirales > Lachnospiraceae > Blautia > Blautia stercorigallinarum. Next base: position 12,923 of record DXIQ01000059.1, on the reverse strand, counting down.
ATCCTGCATTTTTCCGTTTTTGTCTTATCGATAAATACATTATGGATGGCTCGTCCTGGCATGCCTACAGGGCTTTTCACAATGCAGATATCTTCCTTCTTTGCTTTTATATAAACTTCTTTATAAGCAGGAGCCGCATCGCACTCTTCTGTAGTGACAAACCGGGTAGCCACCTGGACACCGTCTGCTCCCAGAGACAGAGCATGCTTCATATCCTCTCCGTCAAAAATACCTCCTGCCACGATCACAGGAATGTCCCTTCCTGCTTTTTCTTCGTATTCTTTATTTTTGCTGATAATAGACAGGATCACCTGGTCATAGGATTCCGGTGTAAAAGTATCCAGCTCTTCTGTGGAAAAGCCCAGGTGGCCTCCGGCCTTGGGACCTTCTATCACCACAAAATCCGGATATCTTTTATACTTTCTCTCCCACATCCTGCACAGGACTGTATAGGATTTCAGGGAAGAGACCACCGGAGCGATCTTTACATCGGAACCTTCTGTATATTTGGGAAGATCCACGGGAAGGCCGGCCCCGGAAATGATCACATCTGCTCCGGCTTCTACTGCTGTTTTTACATATTCTTCATAACGCTGAGTAGCCACCATGATATTAAAACCTACAATGCCGCCATTGGCAATTTCTCTGGCTGCCGCCAGTTCTTTTTTCATGGCCCTGTAATTGGCCTCAAAAGGGTTCTGATAAAAATCCGGCTCCCGCCACCCGATCTGAGCGGTAGAGATAATGCCGATTCCGCCGTTGGCCGCTACACTGCCGGCCAGACGGGAAAGACTGATTCCCACTCCCATTCCTCCCTGTATCACAGGGACCCTCGCCTCTAAATCACCGATTTTTAATCCTGTACCCATTTTACACTCCATTTCTAAAAAGAGCTGCCGTATCCGCTTTATGCGGAGAACTTTTCTCCGATAACAGAAATACGGCAGCTCCTTTCTACTACTATTTACATTTTACGAAATCTATCATAGCGCCGGGCTGCCAGTTCTTCTCCTGACATTCCCTCTGCTTTTTCTAAAAATTCATGCATTCTATTCTTCATGTCTTTAGACAGTTCTTCCAGATTGTCTTTACATGCTGGAATATCTTCCGGGATCACCTGCTCCACAACACCCAGCTCCAGCAGGTCCTTGGCGGTGATCTTCATTACTTCCGCAGCTTCTTTGGCTTTCTTGCTGTCTTTCCAGAGGATAGAAGCAAAACCTTCCGGAGAAAGGATCGAATAAGTGGCGTTCTCCATCATCCACACTTCATTTGCCACTCCCAGAGCCAGAGCTCCGCCGCTGCCGCCTTCTCCGATCACAATAGAAAGGATCGGCACTTTCAGATCGGACATTTCCAGGAGATTTCTGGCGATAGCCTCTCCCTGTCCTCTCTCTTCCGCCTCAATGCCGCAGAAAGCACCTGGCGTATCGATAAAACAGATCACCGGCCGGTTAAACTTCTCCGCCTGTTTCATCAGACGCAGAGCTTTCCGGTAGCCTTCCGGCGAAGGCATGCCAAAGTTTCTGGTAATGTTGTCTTTGGTATTTCTTCCCTTCTGGACGCCGATCACCGTCACCGGCTGGCCGTCTAAGACTGCCAGGCCTCCTACAATAGCTCCGTCATCCCGGAATGCCCGGTCTCCGTGAAGCTCCATAAAGCTGTCGAAGATGGTCTCTATATAATCCAGACTGGTAAGACGTTTAGAATCTCTGGCTGCCTCTACTTTCTCCCAGGCAGTCATTTCTTTCTCTTTTCTTCTTTTTCTGGAATGTTTTTCTTCCTTATTTTCTTCCGGAAGATTGATCCTCAGAAACTGGCAGTAACCTTTATTCCTCTGATGAAGTTTCACCAGGCCGGACAGCGTCTGCTTCAGATTCTCCCTGCGGACAATACCGTCAATGATACCATGTTCTACCAGGAATTCTGATCTCTGGAATCCTTCCGGCAGTTTCTGTCCGATAGTCTGGGCAATTACCCTGGGACCTGCAAAACCGATCAGCGCTCCCGGCTCTGCCAGGATAATATCTCCCAGCATGGCAAAGCTGGCAGTAACTCCTCCTGTAGTCGGGTCGGTCAGCACCGGGATATAAAGCAATCCGGCTTCGCTGTGGCGCTTAATAGCAGCGGAAGTCTTCGCCATCTGCATAAGAGAAATGATCCCCTCCTGCATTCTGGCGCCTCCGGAGCAGCAGAAAAGGATCACCGGAAGTTTTTCTTCTGTAGCTCTTTCAAAAGATCTGGCGATCTTCTCTCCTACCACATGCCCCATACTTCCCATAAGGAATCTGGCATCGCAGACACCCAGGACTACTCTCTGGCCGTCAATTTTGGCTTCTCCGATACGGACCGCCTCTTCCAGATGGGTCTTCGCCTGGACCTGAGCGATCTTCTCTTCGTATCCGGGATAGTCCAGAGGATTGGAATTGGCAAGGCCGGTACACCACTCGGTGAAGCTCCCCTTATCCGCCACCAACTTAATCCTTGTCTTAGCTTTGATACGAAAATAGCCGCCGCATTTCGGACAGATATAATAATGATTAACTACGTCCTCTTTATATAAAAGCTCCCCGCATTTCGGACATTTCACCCACAGGCCTTCCGGCACAGAGGGAGTTCCTTCAGCCTCATGGGACTGCTCTTCTCCCTGTGCTTCCTGTGTCTGAACATTGGCAGACTTTTTAAATAAATCCTTTAATCTGGACATCTCCGTGACTCCTTTATCTTAAATCTTTACTCCATGTTATAATGTTCCGGAATAAAATCAGTGGTAATATTACCTTCTATAAAGTCCTTCTGGTTCAAAATATCATACTGGAAATCCAGATTGGTCTGAACTCCCTCAATGACCACCTCTCCCAGAGTACTCCTCATCTTGGCAATAGCAGAAGGACGGTCCTTATCATATACGATCACCTTCATGATCATTGAATCATAGTTAGGCGGGATCTGATAGCCGTTAAACACTGCGGTATCGATCCGGACGCCATTGCCTCCAGGCAGATGGATGTTTTCAATAGTCCCGGGACAGGGCATAAAGTTTCTGGAAGGATCCTCCGCATTGATCCTGCATTCGATGGCATGACCTCTCATAACGATATCCTTCTGTTGTACAGAAAGAGGCAGGCCTGCGGCAATGCGGATCTGCTCTTTCACCAGATCCACGCCGGAAACAAACTCTGTAACCGGATGTTCTACCTGGATCCTGGTGTTCATCTCCATAAAAAAGAATTCTCCCGATTTATCCATGAGGAACTCTATCGTCCCTGCGCTTTCATAGCCTACAGCCTTAGCTGCCCTGACTGCGGTTTCTCCCATTTTTTCTCTGGTAGCCTGGTCAATAGCACAGGAAGGAGATTCCTCGATCATCTTCTGATGACGTCTCTGGATAGAACAGTCTCGTTCACCCAGCTGGACCACATTTCCGAATTTATCTCCCAGGATCTGTACCTCGATATGTCTGGGTTCCCGGACATACCGCTCCAGATACATGGTATCATCGGCAAAGGCATTTACCGACTCTCTCTGGGCTGTATTAAAGTTTTCTTCAAAATCTTCAGGGCTTTCGGAAATCCTCATTCCCTTTCCGCCGCCGCCGGAAGACGCCTTGATCATGATCGGGAAGCCGATCTTTTTTGCAGCTTCCAGCGCTTCCTCTACATTGTATACCGGCTCTTTCGTACCGGGAACAACAGGAACTCCTGCTTCCATCATAGTTTTTCTGGCTTCGGATTTATTTCCCATTTTATGGATAACCTCAGCAGAAGGACCAATGAAAGCCACATTGCATTTTTCACACATTTCTACAAACTTGCTGTTCTCAGAGAGAAAACCGAATCCGGGATGGATCGCCTCTGCCTTTGTGGCAATAGTAGCGCTTAAGATCCTCTCCATATTCAGATAACTCTCCTGAGGAGCTGCAGGGCCGATACAGATGGCTTCATCGGCCAGCTGGGCATGAAGGGCTTCTCTGTCCGCCTCAGAATAAACCGCTACGGTCTTGATCCCCATTTCTCTGCAGGCGCGGATAATCCGCACTGCGATCTCTCCTCTGTTTGCGATCAAAATTTTCTGAAACATACGTTAACACTCCTCTAACCAATCATAAAGGTCATTTCGCCCATTACGGTAATCTTCCCGTCCTGATTTCTGGCTACGGCTTTTCCCACGCCTACAGGACCTTTTTCCTTGATAATCTCTACTTCCAGAGTCAGTACGTCTCCAGGAACTACTTTATTTTTAAATTTTGCATTATTGATAGCACCGAAATAAGCGGTCTTCCCCTTATTTTCCGGTTTGCTCAGGATGGCTACCGCTCCTACCTGTGCAAGAGCTTCGATCTGGAGTACTCCAGGCATGATAGGCTCCTGAGGAAAATGTCCTGCAAAGAAAGGCTCATTATAGGTTACGCATTTTCTTCCTACTGCCCTTACTCCCGGCTCCATATCCTCGATGGTGTCAACAAGGAGAAAAGGATGTCTGTGGGGAATGATCTCCATGATCTCTTTTGTTGTCAGTTTCATAATCTTTCCCTCCTATTTGATCACGAACAGCGGCTGTCCGTACTCTACTACTTCTTCGTTAGATACCAGTATCTTTTCTACTGTACCGTCAAACTCGGATTCGATCTCGTTCATCAGCTTCATAGCTTCTACGATCGCCAGAACCTGTCCTTTCTTAACGGTATCTCCTACCTTTACATAAGGTTCCGCGTCTGGTGAAGGAGCATTATAGAAAGTACCTACCAGAGGAGATTTTACTACATTTCCATCTAAAGTTTCTTCCTGAGGCTGCTGAGTGCTGTCCTGGGAAGGTGCTGCTGGCTGAATAGTCTCCACTACAGCTGCCGCCGGCACTGCTGCAACGGCCTGAGGCGCGGCAACAACCTTTGTCTGTTTGTCCGTCTTCATGGAAATCTTCAGATTTCCTTCTTCCATAGTAAACTGTGTAAGATTTGACTCGCTGACTGTATGGATCAACTCAATGATTTTATCTAATTCCATGGTTATCCCCTCCTACTCGTGATATTTTTTGATCAGCAGGCTGGCGTTATGTCCGCCAAAGCCCAGAGAATTGGAAAGGGCATATTCTATTTCCATCTCCTGGCCCTGTCCTGTTACATAGTCCAGATCACACTCTTCATCCGGTACTTTATATCCTACGGTTTCATGGATATAGCTGTTTTCGATCTCTTTTACGCAGGCGATAAATTCTACGGCTCCTGCTGCGCCCAGAAGGTGGCCGATCATGGATTTTGTAGAGTTGATCTTTAACTTATAAGCATGATCCCCGAATAATTTCTTAATAGCTCTTGTCTCAAAAAGATCGTTATGATGGGTGCTGGTTCCGTGAGCATTGATATAAGTCACATCTTCCAGAGGGATCCCTGCTTCTTTAACAGCATTCTCCATGCACTTGGCTGCACCCTCTCCGTCTTCTGCCGGAGATGTAATATGGTAGGCGTCACTGGTTGCTCCGTATCCTACTACCTCTGCCAGGATCTTTGCGCCTCTCTTCTTCGCGTGTTCCAGTTCTTCCAGGACTACCACGCCGGAGCCTTCGCCCATAACAAAGCCGCTTCTCTCTTTATCGAAAGGAACAGAGCAGCGAGCGGGATCCGGGTTGGTAGATAATGCTGTCAAAGCGGCAAATCCTGCGATGCCCAGCGGAGTAATGCTGGCTTCGGTTCCTCCTGCCACCATCACGTCTGCGTCTCCAAACTGAATGGTCCGGTAAGCTTCGCCGATACTGTGGGTTCCTGTAGCACAGGCGGTTACCACGTTAATGCTCTTTCCTTTCAGTCCGAACTGAATGGATACATTTCCGGCAGCCATATTAGAGATCATCAGTGGAACCATCAGAGGATTCACTCTGTTTGGTCCCTTTTTCATCAGCTTGTCGTACTCTCTCTCTGCTGTCTGAAGACTGCCAATACCGGAACCGATCGAACATCCCACACGGAAGGGGTCTTCCTTTTCCATATCCAGACCAGACTGTTCAATAGCCTCTTTTGCAGCGGCTACTGCATACTGAGCGAAAAGCTCCATTCTCTTGGCAGCTTTAAAATCCATGTAATCTTTTCCCTGAAAGCCTTTTACCTCGGCAGCCAGATGGACTTTATAATCCGTAGTATCAAATTTGGTGATCTCCCCAAATCCGATCTTTCCCTCTTTTAATCCATTCCAATAATCTTCTACATTTAATCCGATAGGAGTGATAGCTCCCATGCCGGTAACAACTACTCTTTTCATATATCCTCCTACATGCACATACCGCCGTCAACACTGATGACCTGGCCGGTTATATAATCTGCTTTTTCTGACGCCAGAAATGCTACCATTTCTGCGATATCTTTTGTCTTTCCGAATCTTCCCAGAGGAATCTGTTTACATGCAGCTTCCTTAATGTCATCCCCCAGTACTTCTGTCATTTCTGTATCCACAAATCCCGGGGCTACTGCATTTACAGTAATGCCTCTGCTGGCCAGCTCTCTGGCCATAGTCTTGGTCAGTCCGATAACGCCGGCCTTACTTGCCGCATAATTGGCCTGCCCCGCATTTCCCAGGATACCGGAAACAGAAGAGATATTAATGATCTTTCCGCTTTTCTGCTTCAGCATCTGACGGGCGCTGTGGCGGATGGTGTTAAATGCACCTTTTAAATTGGTATTGATCACTGCGTCGAAGTCTTCTTCTTTCATCCGCATGATCAGGTTATCTCTGGTAATTCCGGCATTGTTCACCAGGATATCCAGACGTCCGTATTCTTTGATGATACTCTGGATCATTTCCTGGCAGGCGTTGAAATCTCCAACACTGCACTGGTAAACCGCTCCCTGGCCGCCATTTTTCTCAATGGTCTCTACCACTTCTTTTGCTCTGGCTTCAGAGCCGTTATAATTCACAACAACAAAATTTCCCTGGGCTGCCAGAGTCAGGGCGATCTCTCTTCCGATCCCCCTGCTGGCGCCTGTCACTAATGCAACTTTCTTATCCAGCATATCTATCCCTCACATTTTCTGCTGCAGTTCTTCTACAGCTTTTTCAAAATCTTCCACTGTCTGAATGTTGATCACTTTCACATTCCGGTTGATCTTTCTCATAAATCCGCTTAATGTCTTTCCCGGACCGATCTCTACAAAGGTATCCACGCCGTCTTCGATCATAGTTTCCACACACTGCTGCCAGCGAACAGAAGAAGAAACCTGGGCAACCAGCAGATCTTTGATCTGATCCTTATCCCTTACAAACTGAGCGGTAACATTGGTGGTATATGGGATCTCCACATCATGAAGTTCTACATTCTGAAGGACTTCTCCCAGTTTTTCTCCTGCTCCGGTAAGCATCTTGGAATGGAAAGGACCGGAAACCTTCAGAGGAATCACTCTTTTCGTTCCTGCTGCTTTAAGGGCTTCAGTAGCTTTTTCCACCGCCTGTGCCTCTCCGGTGATCACGATCTGACCGGGGCAGTTATAATTGGCAATGGATACGATCCCTTCTGTCTCCTGACAGATCTTCTCGATAACAGCCGCATCGGTTCCCAGCACTGCAGACATAGCGCCTCCTTCCGGCACAGCTTCCTGCATAAAGATACCTCTTTTCCGTACAACGGCAAAGGCATCTTCCATGGTCATTGCCTTGGAAGTGATCAAAGCGCCATACTCTCCCAGGCTGAGTCCTCCCGCTGCGTCAGGTGTGATACCTTTTTCTTCCAGTGCTTTCAGTATGGCTGTCTCCACCGCCAGCATTGCGATCTGGGTATATTCTGTAATATTGATCTTTTCATTCTCCTCAAAACAGATCTCTTTCAGATCCAATCCGGAAATTTCTGAGGCTTTATCAATTACTTCCGCGCATACCGGAAATGTTTCATAAAAATCCCTGCCCATTCCCACATACTGGGCGCCCTGGCCGGGGAAAATAAAAGCTGTTTTTCCCATATTCTTACCTTCCTTATATCACCAAATATTTTGATTGACAAAGTATTTACTTAAAAGAATAGGAAGCACGCTGTCGCGGCCTCCCATCTTGTTTTAAATTTTATTCTTCTACGCCTTTTGCTTTCAGATAGTCGATTACTGCGCCTACTGTTGTCAGATCCTGTAATTCCTCGGAAGGAATCTCAACAGAATATTCATCTTCCAGAGCCATAACCAGCTCGAACAGGTCTAAGGAGTCAGCTCCTAAATCCTCTTTAAAAGATGTCTCCGGAGTAATGCTTTCTGCGTCACAGTTTAACTGCTCTGCAATAATCTCTTTCATTTTTTCTAACATAATTTCCTATCTCCTTTAAATTACATTATTCAATCCCCATTGGGAATTTTTGCTGTCATGAATACTTTGATGTTCAAAGTATATCTTCTTTCCCTATATTTGTCAACCCTTTTTATTCCGTAAATTTAATTTGTCTGGAGACGCTTAAAGCAATCCCCATTTCCAGCATCAGGAACAGGATCGACGTACCTCCATAACTGATAAATGGAAGGGTGATTCCGGTGGTCGGGATCCAGTTCAGCACTACGCAGATATTCAGGATCACCTGCAGAGCAATATGTATCATAATACCGCCTACAACCAGGGAACCGTAAAAATCCGGAGCATTCTCCGCGATGAAAAACAGCCGGTACAAAAGATATCCGAAAAGGATCAGCACCACCAGCCCGCCGAACACACCCAGTTCTTCACACACAATAGAAAAGATCATATCGTTCTGGGCCTCCGGCACCGGTCCCAGCTTCTGTACGCTGTTTCCAAGTCCTTTGCCAAAAAAGCCGCCGCTTCCAATGGCGTACAGGGCCTGCATGATCTGATAGCCCCCTTCACTGGAATACTGTTCCGGGTTCAGCCACACAAGGATACGCTCCAGACGGAAGCTGCTGAGATCATCTGTATCGATCACCACATCCTTCAGGGCTTCCTGCAGGATGATCCTGCCCCCGATGACCACCACCGCCAGAATTCCTGCTATGATAATAAAGAGCCTGGTCTTTGGATGGGCGATAAATATCATCACCACAGTAATTGCGCCAATGATCAGTCCTGTACTTAAGTTTTCCGTAAACAGATAAGCTCCCAGCGCCAGTATGCCGCCTGTGCACAGAAGAAACACCGATCCCTTCAGAGTCTTTACATTCTTTCCCATCTTGATGATCAGACAGGGGATAAAGGTAATGGCCGCGATCTTTGCCAGTTCCGATGGCTGAAGCTGGATACTGGTACCTGGAATGATCGTAAGCCACCTTCTGGCGCCGTTTACCTCTATGCCCAAAGGCGAAAATTTTACCAGCAGCATCAGGATCATGGAAACCACATAAATCCATCCGCTGATATAGTACAGCAAATGATAATCTAATCGCGAAATAAACAAGGCGATCAGGATACTGCCTATACTGATGGCTGCCTGACGGCCGAAAAACTGCATGTCGTTTTCATAATTTACCTGAGCAGTATAGGCACTGGTGCTATACAGCATGACCAGTCCGAAACAAGTCAGCAGGACGACGATAGCAACCAGATTATAATCATAGTATCTGGTTCTTGCCCTCCTGGTCTTCTTATTCTTTTTTGGCATATTTACCCTCCGTTTAAATTCCAAAACCATACTCCAACAGTTCCAGAAAGCCTGTCTTCGTACCACTCTCCTGGTTCTGCACCCTGCGGACAAGGGCCGGATCATCTGTAATAATATTATCTACTCCCATATCCAGCATCCGCTTTATATTTCCCCTGTAATTTACCGTCCAGGCATGGACTTCTTTTCCCAGGGCATGTGCCTCCCTTACAAAACCTTCTGTAACATAATCGTAACGGACGCTGAAAAAATCGGCAGCCGTTACCTGGGAAATACTGCCATAACTCATTGTCATAATATACCCGGTCCGTATTTCCGGCGCAGTCTCTTTTATCTCCTCCAGGAACCGATAGTTCATGGAAGTGACCACGCAGTGCTCCTCAAAGTGATTCTCCCGTATCACCTGGATCACTCTCTGAACAATCCCCTTATTCTTACCATTATACTTAATCTCTATATTTAAGTCCAGTCTTCCAAGGCAAAAATTTAAGACTTCATCTAAAGTAGGGATTTTTTCTCCCTGATACCCTTTTCCGAAGGAACTTCCCGCATCCAGTTCTTCAATCTCCTCATATGTCATTTCCCAGACCTTTTTATCCAGACCGGTGATCCTTTTCAGAGAATCATCATGAAGCAGGATCAGCTGCTTGTCCTTTGTCTCCTGGATATCGATTTCCGCATAGTCTGCGCCGCATTCCCATGTATAGTCAAGGGCACTTAAGGTATTTTCCGGTGCCCGCAGGGCGCCGCCCCGGTGAGAGGTGATCTTCGTATCTGGGTTAAGGCTTTCCAGCATAGTATCATGGCTGGCTGCCATAACCGCCAGATACCCTCCTTCCAGAACGATCAGCAAAAGTGAAAGAATTGTAGCTGCTTTTCTCCTTCCCAGTTTGGATAACCAGCTGTAGCTCTGCACCAGCTTCCAGAGAGGCACTTCTTCCCTGCTTTTCCTGGGAAGTCTGGAGTAAACTGTATCTGCAAATGCCAGGGTGCCTGTCATCTGAACCCCGCCTGTAAAAACTCCCATAGCCATCTGGATATATTCCCGGCCGATGAGCACGCTGGAGATCTTCCCGGCTTCCGGCTTAAAAAGCATCGCTGCACCTGTCATCCCTAATGTTGACAGGACATAGAAAACGCCTCCCACCACCGCCATAATAAGATGCAGCAGCAAAAAGCCCAGAAGGATCTCTTTCCATCTTTTCTTCAGCAGACCCACGCCTCTACATAACTTCCGGAAGCTTTTTTCTTTCTCCAAAAGATTGTAAGGCAAAGCCATAACCGCTGCGCAAGAAAGCAGCAGGATCAAAATCAACAGACCAAACAAAAGGCCATGAGGCTTTACCTCCTGATATATTTCTCTTGCCGTAAACTCCAGAAGCCCTACATAAGAAGCCTCCTGTACCAGAAAATATACTGCAAGAAAAGGAACTGCCATCACCGCAAAAAGGATCCATAGAACCTTTCCCTGCCTGAGGAATCTTCCTGCGCCTTTTATCCCTTCTATGAGAAAGTCCCCTGCATATAGCTTTCGTTTTGCTCTGGCATGTCCAAATCCCAGAAGCAGGGCGCAGGCTTCTATAAGGAAAAGCAGAAACAGGATCAGAAAGACGGCCAGGAAAAGGAAAATCGTCCAGGGGCTTTTTATAAACGCCCCATAATTTTCTGCTGTAAGATAACTGAACCCCTGATGAGAAAGGGAGATTTCAATAGCTGTCTTCACCAGCCTCATAGCCAGAAAAAAGCTTAGGATCCGATAGCCTGTCTCAAAGATCAGCAGACTTCCCAGATTATACCTTACCGTCTTCCATGTATGCCGCAAAATTTTTTTCATAAGTCTGCCCCTTCATTTCTATGCAAATTTTCAATAACTGAAACATTCTGAATTCTTTCTTATTATTTTAGCAAAAAATCATCGGCTTATGCAACATCACCAGCCCCGGTTTTCATATCTGCCAGCCTGTCCGGTCGTTCTTTAGACCGACAGTCTCACATTTTATGAGAAATCTCATAAAATATTACTGTAATCTTCGGGCAGAAATATTTCTGCCTCATATCTGAGAGGTTTTGAAAATGGATAACCGGCGAATGTATTATAACGCTTCCCGTTCCTGCCGTATCCAGCCCCGGGAATCTGCTTTGACAGATTCCTGCTGCGGTCAAAGGTCTTCGGGAAATTCCGATAAAATAGAAGATACCTGTATTTATGCCCACGCAGATGAACTACCTCTGACAATGGCTTATGTGCCCTGCCAGAAATTCTGCCATACCTTTGAACTGTGCAAAGGGTTCCAGATGGGTACCATCTTTCCGGAACTGTGTAAACCATTCTGTGGAAAGCGAGGTGGCTGCAGATGAGTAAAACATGCAAATATTCCAGAGAACAGTTAATGAATACCATCAACGAAGTCAGCTTCGCGGTAGACGATATCAAGCTTTATCTGGACACCCATCCGGATGATGAAAAAGCACTGGTTTTTTTCAAAGAAAAGAGCATGATCCGTAATGAGGCTCTGAAGGCATACGCTGCTCAGTACGGTCCTCTGACTATTGATACCGGGGACGATACCTGCAGCCGTCAGTGGGACTGGGTCATGCAGCCATGGCCATGGGAAGGAGTGTGCTGAATTATGTGGAATTATGAGAAACGTCTGCAATATCCTGTTCATATTAAAACGCCTAACGCAAAGATCGCCAAGATCATTCTCACTCAATATGGAGGGCCCGACGGGGAGATGGGCGCCTCTATGCGCTATCTGTCCCAGCGCTTTGCCATGCCAAACCGCATTGCCATGGGAACTTTAAATGATATAGGCACCGAAGAATTGGGGCACCTGGAAATGGTATCCACCATCGTCCATCAGCTGACCCGGAACCTGTCTATGGAAGAGATCGAAAAGTCTGGTTTTGCCGACTATTATGTGGATCATACCGTAGGAATATGGCCTCAGGCCGCAGGAGGGATTCCCTTTAACGCCTGTGAATTCCAGTCCAAGGGAGATCCTATCACCGATCTTTTTGAAGATATGGCAGCAGAACAGAAAGCCCGGACCACCTATGATAATATCCTCCGGCTGGTGGATGATCCTGATGTGTTAGATCCTATCCGTTTCCTCCGTGCAAGAGAGATCGTCCACTTCCAGCGTTTCGGCGAAGCAAAACGGGAAGATTGTAGTAAAATCCAAAGGCGCGGAAAGCCCACAAATTCAGCACTTTTGGAAAGTCACTATCAATCAGAACATTTGCAGGACATAGGCATGAGCCGCCCTATCTGCTGCTATACCTCAAAATGAAGATAATACATGAGATAGGACAAGCTGCTTTTTCCTACAACTGAATATTGAACCGCAAAG
>DXIQ01000006.1 GCA_019112785.1 Candidatus Blautia stercorigallinarum | reverse complement strand
TGGTTTTCAAATTCTACGTCTACTACAGGTCCCATGACCTGTACGATTTTACCTTTATTCATTATAAAAGGAAACCTCCTTCCTTTCTTCTGTTATTTCTTTTTCTGCGCCTTGGCGCCGCCGATGATCTCGGTGATCTCCTGAGTAATGGCAGCCTGGCGCACACGATTCAGTTTAACGGAAAGATCCTTCAGCATGTCTTTTGCACTGGTAGTAGCTGAGTCCATAGCCATCATACGGGAATTATGCTCGCTGGCATAAGACTCTACCAGACATCCGTAAAGAATACCTTTCAGATAATTTGGCACAATACTGCTCAGCACCTCATGGGCTGAAGGAACCATTTCGATCTCCTCCTGATGTACATCTACCATAAGCTGGGCCTGAGCACTAAAGGTAGCCTTTTTCAAAGGAAGAAGCTGTTTGGATTCCGCCACCATAGTGGCTGCATTTACCATACGGGTATAGATGATATGCACCTCGTCCAGATCTCCATCCAGAAACAGGGAGATCATCTTTTCTGCGATAACTCTGGCCCTGTGTCTGGTAGGTTTCTGCACAGTATAACGGAAGGTGGTATCCACATCCATATGCTTCTGGGCAAAATATCTTCTTCCTACCTCGCCCAATACAAAAAGCTGTGTATGGGCATTTTTTGCGATCTGTTCTTCTGCCAGCTTAAAAATATTATGGTTATAAGCCCCGGCCAGTCCTTTGTCCGCAGATACCACAATATATCCGATCTTTCTGTCCTCAGGCTGTATCTGAGGCCGTTCATCGAAATATTTATGCTCGATATCCGGTACATGACGCAGGACACGTCCGATAGCAGACTGCAATGCATAAAAATACGGTTCTGTATCTGCCAGAATCTGTTTGGCCTTCTTCATCTTAGAAGAAGAGATCATGTACATAGCGTTGGTGATCTTCATCGTATCCTGAATACTTTTTATACGACTTTGAATTTCTTTTGCGCTTGCCATCTCATCACCTGTTCTTGTTCTTAAATTCCTCTGCAGCCTTAAGGATCTGCTCTCCTAATTCATCTGAGAGAACCTTCTTCTCCTCAATTTCCTGACAGATCTCAGAATGCTCTCTTTCAAAATATGCCAGCATATCCATCTGGAATTTCTTTACATCTTTAATAGGAATACCTGTCAGCGCCTTATGAGTGACAACCCAGAGGGTGATCACCTGCTCAGCGGCAGATAAAGGTCTTCCCAGAGGCTGTTTCAGAAGCTCCATGATACATTTTCCATAATCCAGCTGTGCCTTTGTAGCCTCATCCAGATCAGAAGAAAACTGAGTGAAGACTTCCATCTCACGATACTGGGCAAGGTCGATACGCATGCTTCCTGACGCTTTCTTCATAGCCTTTGTCTGAGCCGCGCCACCTACACGGGATACAGAAAGACCTACGTTTACAGCCGGACGGACGCCGGACATGAATAAGTCGGTCTCCAGGAAAATCTGACCGTCTGTAATGGAAATTACGTTTGTAGGAATATAAGCGGAAACATCTCCCGCCTGAGTTTCGATAATAGGAAGGGCTGTAATTGAACCGCCCCCTGCTTCTTCGCTTAAACGGCTGGAACGCTCCAGCAGTCTGGAATGAAGGTAGAAAACGTCGCCGGGATATGCCTCACGGCCCGGAGAACGCTCCAGAAGCAGTGACAGGGCACGGTAAGCCACCGCATGTTTTGAAAGATCATCATAAACAATAAGTACATCTTTTCCCTGATACATGAAATACTCTGCAAGAGCGGTACCTGCATAAGGAGCAATGTACTGAAGGGGCGCGCAATCACTGGCTGTAGCGGAAAATACCGTAGTATATTCCATAGCCCCATGTTTTTCAAGAGTTCCCACCAGTTTCGCAACGGTGGAAGCTTTCTGTCCGATAGCTACATAGATACAGATCACGTCTTTACCTTTCTGGTTCAGGATGGTATCTGTAGCAATGGAAGTTTTTCCTGTCTGACGGTCTCCGATGATCAGCTCACGCTGTCCCCTTCCGATAGGGAACATAGAGTCGATAGCCAGGATACCTGTCTCCAGTGGTACGGAAACGGATTTACGGTCAATAATACCCGGGGCATCATTTTCCACAGGACGGTAATCATCCGCCTGGATCTCTCCTTTTCCATCAATAGGAGCACCCAGGGCGTCTACTACCCTTCCGATAAAGCCTTCGCCTACGGGAATACCGGCTCTCTTTTCAGTACGGGCTACCTTTGTACCCTCACGGATACCGGTATCCTTACCGAAAATAATAACACCGATCTCATTTTTCTTAATATCCTGAACCATACCTTTGACACCGTTTTCAAAAGTTACGATCTCGCCGTACATGGCATGGTCAATCCCGTAAACAGTTGCGATTCCGTCACCAACCCAGATTACGTTTCCGACTTCCCGGACACCTGCCGTCATGTCGAAATTTTCTATTTCTTCTTTCAGAATGGAAATGATCTCTTCTGAATTGATTGAACTCAAACCGTTCACCTCCAGATCAATTTTTGTTGTAATGCATTGATACGGCCTTTTAAGCTGTAATCAAATTCCTGGTCACGGGTTCTGATCAAGAATCCGCCTACCAGGCTTTCATCCTTTATGATTCGGATCTTGGCGTCCTGCATCTGATATTTCTTCAGAAGGAATTTCCTGATCCCTTCCAGCTGCTCCTCCGTTGGAGGCGCAACGCAGTGCAGATCCGCAGTTAATATCTTATGCTGTTCGTTATAGTAATCCTGATATGCCTGAAAAATCTCGGGCAGAAGAGCGGCGTGGGCATATTTGCAGACCACGCAGAGAAAATTCTTCATTTCTTCCGGAAAGATCCTGCCGATAACCTTTTCTTTTTCATCAAAAGGCACTACCGGGCTTTCAAGAACCTTTGACAGCTCCTTGACTTCTTCCAGGATCCTGCGGGAAGTTTCCGCTGCTTCCTGCGGCACGGAAAGTTCATAGAGAACTATGCCGTAATTAATGGATGTCTGTGTCATTTCCATCACCTGCTTTAGCTAAAAACTCATCATAGAGCATACTGTTGCCTTTCTCTGTGCTTCCCTCAGAAAGGAGCTTTCTGGCAGCTTCAACAGCCAGACCGGCAATTTCTGATTTTGCACCCCGAAGGGCATTTTTCTTCTCCTGCTCTGCGGTAGCCTTGGCAGTCTCAATGATCTTTGCAGCTTCCGCATTAGCTTCTTTCATCATACGCTCGCTCTCATTTTTGGCGTCTGCTCTGGCAGCTTCGATGATCTGAGCAGACTCTTCTTTAGCTCCTGCCAGCGCGCCTTCATAATGTCCCTTTAATTCTTCTGCTTTTTCCTGAGCTGTTTTCGCGTTTTCCAGTTCCTGAGCGATAAGATTTTTTCTTTTCTCCATGATTCCCAGGATCGGTCCCACGAGGAAACGCTTCATCAAAAGATAAAAAATGATCAGGTTTACAATCGTCCAGACAAGGCTCCAACCAAGACTTAACATCTTTTATTTAACCTGCCTTTCTTTGTGAATAAATAATACGATAGTGAATTATAAGAATAAGATCAACAGAGCGATAACGAAACCGTAGATAGCGGTTGCCTCTGCAAGTGCACATCCTAACAGAAGAGATGTACTGATCTTGCTTGCTGCTTCAGGCTGTCTTGCTACAGCTTCCACTGCTTTGGAAGTTGCCAGACCGATACCAAAACCTGCTCCAATACCTGTTAATACTGCAATACCTGCACCAATTGCTGCTGTCATAATTCATTTCTCCTTTTCTTCATAAAAAATTGTTAATAAACTCAGATTTTTTAATCTTTACTCCATCTGTTCTTTCATAAACAGAGCTGTCAGAAAGACAAAAACATAGGTCTGAATCAGACCGTCAAAAATATCAAAATACAAACTGAACGGAATAGGCAATATTACCGGCATCAGCATCTTCAATAATTCCATGATGACAAAAGCACCGATCACGTTTCCGAAAAGTCGCATACACAGGGAAACGGGACGGATCGCAATCTCCATGATATTAATGGGGGTGATGATGGGCATAGGCTCCGCAAATCCCAGAAGGAATTTTTTCAGGCCTTTTTTCCGCAGTCCGGAGTAATAAATAAGCACCAGACTCATGAGGGCCAGAGCCGCCGTCACATTCAGGTCCTTCGTAGGCGGTTTAAATCCAAAGATTCCGATCAGGTTTGAAGCTCCGATATAAAGAGCTACCGAAATCAGATACGGGATATAAGGCTTTCCGTCTTTTCCGATAGTATCTGTAAAGAAATCATTGATGAAACCTATAAAAGCCTCCAGGGCAAGCTGTTTCTTTCCCGGATTTTCCACTTTCAGATTTCTCACCAGAACTATGGCCAGAATGGTAAATACAGCCATAATAATCCACGTAACTACTACAGATTCATTAACCGGAATGCCGCCTAAGATGGGAATAGTGAATACGGTTTCACAGTTCAGTTCTTCCGTAATCCTCTCAGCAATGCTGTTCGTAAGACATCCTCCCTTTCTGTATTAGTGGATTTTTGACTTTCTCCTTTCCTAAATATTTTCTTTTTCTTATTAAACAGGTAAAAACAGAATTATACATATAAATATGTATAAAATCATTTTTCTCCATTTAATATTAGTTACATTACTGCGAAAAATTCTATTTGTCAATCATTCCTTTTTTTCAGTTTTAAATCTTCCAAACACAAAATTTTTGTCAAAATCTCTCGTACTTTTTCATTCTTTTCCGTACTTTTTGGCATTTATTCCATGGTTTTTTCTATACCGTTTGGTATACACTGGTTCTACCACCTGCATTTTGCCTTTTTTTAATCATTTTTTCATAATATTTTCATACTTTTTCACCATATAGCCTAAAACAAAAAAAAGAAAAGGTGTTTCTATTGTATAATCTGAAACACCTTTTCCCGTCAATTTCTAGTAAAAGCTTTAACTGTTAAAAACCCAGCCTGGGCAGTATATTCTTAGGCTCGTCCAGGATCACCAGGTCAGCCTTCTCGTCCATAAAATGTTCATCTTTATGGATGATCACCAGTTTCTTGCCTTCAAAATACCGGACATATTTTGAAAAAACCTCGGATTCCATGCTGGTTCCCATAAGCATGAGAACCTCCGCCTGTTCCACCTGTCTGGTAGCCTCAGACATGATCGAGCTGTCCAGCATTTCCCCGTAAAGAGATACTCCCGGACGGATCACTCTTCCGCAGTTCTCACATCTGGGGATCTTTTCGGAATCCCGGATATACTCCATAGGATATTCTCTTCCGCAATGGGGGCATTGGTTATGGTAAATAGATCCATGGAGAGAGATCACATGTTTGCAGCCGCCTCTCTGAGGCAGATCATAAACATTACTGTCAATGATACACTGAAGTTTTCCCGCAGCTTCCATACGGGCTGCCACATAGGCAGATTCTGTTACCTGAGGAATATTTCCCAGTATCTCTGTCCGGTAAAAATCAAAGAACTGCTCTGTCCGGTTATTGTAAAATACAGTGGTGAAAATATCTTCCGGGGACAATCCATATTTTTTCTCTGTTTCATAGGCCTGTTCCGGAGATTTCAGTCCCTGGTATCCGCCTTCTTTCATCATACCGGAGCCTCCCAGCATTACTGTATAGCTGCTGTCATTTATAATTTTCTTTAACAGTTCTATCTTCTTTTCCAGTATATCCATAGAAACACCCCTTCCTCGCTTTTCTTGAACCTATTCTATCATTTTTTCATAGAATTATAAAGAGTTTTCCCCCATTTCTACTCTTTTTGCCCGCCTGCAGAACAGTATGCTTTTTTCTCAAAATATGCTAAAATAATATCCACAAAACAGATACAGGAGGTTGTACAGCCTATGGAAATGGAAAAACTGATCATTGCGGGAGCCGGTCCCGCCGGGGTATCCGCGGCCCTCTATGCCGTCAGGTCAGGGATAACTCCCCTGGTCCTCCATAAAGGAGGCGGCGCCCTGGAAAAAGCCGTAAAAATCGAAAACTACTATGGGCTTCCCGAACCGGTCACCGGAGCGGAATTATACAAAACCGGCCTGAAACAGCTGGAATCCTTCCAAATTCCTGTTGTGGAAGAAGAACTTCTGGCTGTAGAATATGACGGAGACTATACTGTCCAGACAACAGAACATACTTATCACAGCAAGGCCCTGATCCTGGCTACAGGAGCTAAACGCAATACCCTGGCACTGAAAGAGCTGAAAAAATACGAAGGCAGCGGCATCAGTTACTGTGCTGTCTGTGACGGCTTCTTCTACCGGGGAAAAGAGGTGGCTGTTCTGGGCAACGGCCCTTATGCCCTTCATGAAGCAAAAGTCCTGGAGCCCCTGGCCGCAAAGGTCACGATCCTCACCAACGGAAAAGAAGCGGATTTCCAGGGAGAAGACCCGGGCAATATCCAGGTGATGACTCAAAAAGTGATCTCCGCCGGAGGAGATACTGCCCTTTCTTATATTCAGCTGGAAGACGGCTCCAGGGTTCCCGTATCCGGTCTCTTTGTGGCTCTGGGCACAGCAGACAGCACAGATATCGCCAGAAAACTGGGACTGGTCATTGAGAATAACCATATCCTTATAGAACCGGACACCAGCACTCCCCTTCCCGGACTGTACGCCGCAGGGGACTGCACCGGAGGCATGCTCCAGATCGCAAAGGCCGTCTATGAAGGCGCCCTGGCAGGAACAAAAGCCGTAAGTTACCTGAAGACTCTGAAAAAAGAAAGCTGATCTTGCTCGTTTTCCAGACATGGAATCCGATATGTTCTTTAGCAGAAATCCGAAAACAAACTATAAATTTGCAGAAATGTAATTTAGTCACAGACATTTCCGCAAAAATGTATTATACTTAGTTTATCCTGAAGGACAGGATCTCCCGCCGGTCAATTTTCCGGCGTGGCGGCCGTTCATATCCGCCAGGCCCGCTGCCTGGGGAAAGAAAAATAATATAAAAATCAGATAAAGGAGAGAATGATCATGGCAATGGAAATTACAATGGACAATTTTGAACAGGAAGTTCTCAATTCTGATATACCGGTATTGATCGATTTCTGGGCAACCTGGTGTATGCCCTGCAAAATGCTGGCACCGGTGATCGAAGAACTGGCAGAGGAAGCCAATGGAGCTTACAAGGTAGGAAAAATCGACGTAGACAAATCTCCCAGCCTTGCCGCTCAGTTCGGGGTAATGAACATCCCTACCGTTATGGTATTTAAAAACGGCAAAGCCGTTGACAGATCCGTAGGCGTTGTACCCAAAAGCAATCTGGAAGCCATGCTGAAATAAGTCCGGGCTTTCAGAAATCCACCTTTCTATTTGATAAAAGACAGAGAAGCTCCATGAAGAAAGGCCGGTCTA
Organism: Candidatus Blautia stercorigallinarum; assembly: GCA_019112785.1. Taxonomy (GTDB): domain Bacteria; phylum Bacillota; class Clostridia; order Lachnospirales; family Lachnospiraceae; genus Blautia; species Blautia stercorigallinarum. Next base: position 4,027 of record DXIQ01000006.1, on the reverse strand, counting down.
TAAATATTTCCGGCTTCCCTTCATGGAGCTCCTTTTGTTTTACAGAAGTCTGTACAATTCCTCTTTATTTTCGATCTTGACCTCGCCTCTGGAAAGGGAGACATATCCTTTTTTCACCATCTGCTTTAAAATACGGCTTACTGCCTCTCTGGCGCTGCCGATCTGCTTTGCCAGGTCCTCCTGAGTCATGGCGATCACCGGAGAATGGGTTTTCGCAGACTCATCCAGGAGAAAAGCGGCAATTCTCTGGGTCAGGCTGAGGAACATCATCTGCTGAAGTGCTTCCACCACATCAGAAAACCTTTTCGCCGCTTCCTTATAAACATAATTTTCCACATAGATATTGTCCCTGGTCAGGCTGACCAGCACTCTTGCAGGGATCAGCACTGCGTCCACCTCCGTCTGTGCTTCGATCTCCACATCAAAGGTAATCGCCGGAAGTACACAGGAAGCGGAAAGAATACAGGTATCTCCCTGGCGAAGGCGGAACATGGTAACTTCCTTGCCCTCATCTGAGAGAAGATAGGTCCTGAAGATCCCATTTAAAATATAGATTGCCCCCAGACATTCTCCTGCACCGGAATAGACGCCGGCTCCTGCAGGATAATGCACCTCTCTGGAAGCTTCTTCCAGCTGTCTCTTTTCTTCTTTCTTCAGGTACTTCCAGAAAGGAAGACCCTCCAGCAAATTTCTGATTTCTTCTGACATTTTTCCCTCCTGCCTTGTAATTCCTGAAAATCTCTTTTAAAATGTTCTTATACTAAATATTAATATGTTCTAAATGATAACCAAAGGAAGTGGATATATGAAATTCAAAACAAAACTGACTCTCTTCTTTTCTGCCCTGCTCCTCTGCGCCCTGACTGTTTTTCTTGGCCTTCGCTGCCAGCGGCGCCAGGTGATCCGTGTCGCCTGTGTAGGGGACAGCATTACTTACGGCGCCGGGATCTCCAACATCTCCAAAAATTCCTATCCTGCCAGACTCCAGAGTCTTCTTGGAAACCATTACCAGGTCAAAAACTACGGAGCCAGCGGCTATACCATGCAGAAAGCAGCCGACTATCCCTACTGGGAACACCCCGACTTTCAGGAAAGCCTGGATTTCCAGCCGGATATTGTCCTGCTCATGCTGGGGACCAATGACGGCAAAACCTACAACTGGGTAAATGCAGAAACTTTTCTTACCGATTATAAAGATATGATCCGCTGTTATCAGGCTCTGGAGAGTAACCCGAAAATCTATCTCATGACTCCGGCAACTGTGTTCTCCCAGAATACAGATCCGGCCTATCCGGATAACCAATACAGCATTTCCGCAGACAATGTAGAAGAAATCACCCAGCTGGTCCGGGACCTGGCTTCTGAACTGAACCTGCCTCTGATCGACATACACGAGGCCACCAAAGATCATCCGGAATTTTTCCCGGAAGACGGCGTTCATCCCAACGCCCAGGGCGCAGCCTTTATCGCTCAGCAGGTTTATGAGGCCCTGAAAGACTAATGTATTTTATTCTGTTTTAAATCCTTCCCTCTCTCTTCAGATATTCCAGGAAGGCCTGACAGCCTTCCAGAATATCATCATAAGTCACATCAAAATTTCCCGTGTACCAGGGATCTGCGATTGCCCTCGGATGTTTGGAAAAATCCAGGAGCATATGGATCTTATGGTCCGGATCCTTCTTCACGATCCGGTTCATGTTCCGGATATTCCACTCATCCATTCCAAGAAGGTAATCATATTTCTCATAATCTGACCTTCTCATCTGGACCGCCTTATGAGGCAGGACAGGTATCCCCACCTCCCGCATCTTATGAACCGTTCCGTAATGAGGTGGATTACCGATCTCCTCTGTGCTGGTAGCGGCAGAATCAATATAAAACAAGTCGGACAAGCCGGCCTTATTGATCATATCCTGAAAAACAAATTGAGCCATGGTGCTGCGGCAGATATTGCCGTGGCACACGAAAAGCACTCGTATCATATTTTAAAGTCCTCCTAATTTGCTAAGATTTGCCCTGTTTTGCCGCAATTTGCCAAATATGTAGTTGCCGCCGAGATTGTTAAAACAATCACAGAATAAGCAAAACGGGGCAAATCGAGGCAAGTTGAGGCCGTCAAAAGTAGTAAAAACGTAGTAGGAATGGGGGTGTGTTACTACCGTCTTATTTTAGCATAAATTCAATGGTCCGTAATGTAAAAATCAATATTCAAAATACTACCTCAAATCAGCCTATCCTCAAAACAGCTTTTTTACTATATTTTTAATACTTTCTTCATCTATTCCCGCATTTTTCAATATCATTATATAAATCAATGCTCTGGCCACTTCAAAAAGCACACAATGAATCTTTTCTATATCTGGTGGATTTCCATGGGCAATTCCATTCCTAAAATCTGCAAATATTTTCCCTGCCTCATTTGCACTTGGAAATGCCACGCCATTAGCGGAACTCATTCTATCTATAACAGGTTTTACCAAATCCATATGCATATTTAACGCATTCTTATACTTTTCTCCCAAGCTATAATCTATTTTTGACAATGCATCAACTATTTTTACATAATAGCTTTGGTATGATTTAGCTTTCGTTTTTGACATACTATCAAAAAAATTTTTCAATCTTGAATTTATATCACCATAAAAGCATTTTTCAAATTCATCACGCGATATTCTATTCTCCGCTGCTAAAGCAAACAACATATCCATCTTGTCTGCGGATTCTTGAAACAATCCTTGTATATATGCAAATTTTTCATTTTCATCCTTTTTACTTGGATATAGTCGTGCATACTCACTTTCCAAACTTAATGCACATGATAAAAATTTTTCATAGGTAAGCTGTGAACTCTCTTTCCCGTTTTTTGGTATATAAAAATTATCATAAATTTTTTGAGAACGCCTTTGAGCCACACACTTAAATAAATTACCAAAATTTTTACGACAGTCATCAATAATAATAGAATTTCTTTCTGTATTATTGTAATCTCCAAAATTCTTCGAATTTACTATTACTTCTGCAACTTTAGCATATTTCCCCTCAATTTTTCTCTGAATATATATTTTATCAAAAGTGACATTTCTCCTAAAACTAAAAAAAGAAAAGAAGTCATATACCTGTAAATATATTGCTGGTATATTTTTTATTGATAAGGTCTTGTTATATTCAATGCAAAAACGAGGAATTGCTTCCCCCATTGAAGTCTCAATAAATTTTTTATTATGCCAAATACAATAATCTATTGATAATTTCATTTCTCTATTTTTAATTTTAAGATTTGTCTCTGTATTAAGATCATCCCAATTTCTAGGAGTTATCGATTTCATCCTTTCCGATATATCATAACCATCTTCCGAAATATATGCCCTTCCCGGTCCTGCAAACACATTTACCGGCTTGCCTTCAAAACAAATCCTATCAAATGACGATATATCTTCATATAACCCTGTATTACACGATGAAATTATCAAAACTTGATATGCAAGCCTATTGCTAGAATACTTACAATTCAAAAATGCAACTTCTCTATTTCCTGTTGTAATTCCTTTTATAATTTCTTTTTCTTTAATCTCACTTGGAATAAGTGCTGAGTATGTATCAAAAGGTATCAGTGTCACCTTATCATCAACCAAATGATAAGGCACATTCTTCCTATTTATCTTTATGTGCCCTGTATGTTCCATATAATATACCTCTTTCATAGCTGATAGCACCTACGCTTTAATAGCATTAATTTTACCATATAATTGCAGATATGTAATGGAAAAATTGTTAAAAAACGCCCTGCCATAGCAGAGCGCCTTCATTCTTTCCATATTATATTGCATTATATTGCCCGGAACATTTTCTGTGAAACTGTCCCCTCTCCGTTTATCTTTTCCATTTCCTTCCTGGCATTCTCCAGTTCTTCCACCCGCTTTAACTCATCCACTGCATCCTCCAGACCCAGATGGGTATAAGTGTTCAGCGTTACACCAATATCGCTATGCCCCATCAGATACTGGAGCGTCTTTGGATTCATACCTGA
>DXIQ01000058.1 GCA_019112785.1 Candidatus Blautia stercorigallinarum | reverse complement strand
ATTTGCACATCCACTTGGTATGTGCCATATCATTGGTCTTATTGGCCATTTAAATCACCTTTCCTTTCTCTTTAATAGTGGCTTGGACACCTCTATTATAACAAGGAAAGGTGATTGTGCTATAAGCACTTGCTACACCACCCGCATAGCAGGTGGTTTCCTGTTTCGTGTGACTCCATTTTTCGGAACACGAAAAACTCCGTCACACTCAACTGGCTAAAGCCAATAATGAAAATGCTGTGAGGGATTTCAAAGTTTCTTGAATTAAAGAACCTCATTTGTTATAATGAACGGGAAAAGGAGGCAAGACTACATGAATTTTGGAAAACGAGCCACGAATAGAAAACGTAATGCGCTCGCTTCCCATTCTACTATGATGGGCAAGAAAGCCAATGTTTCTATTCTGCGTATCATTTTCATCGCTCTGATCGCAGTCCTTGCTATCGGATGCTGTATGGGGATCGGAGCAATGCGAGGCCTGATTGATGATGCTCCTGATATATCAGAAGTTAACATCGTTCCCGTGGGAGAGGCCACTTTTGTCTATGACGCAAACGGGGACCAGCTTCAGAAACTGACGGCACCGGATTCTAACCGTATGCCGGTGACCATCGATCAGATTCCTCTGGATCTGCAGCATGCCGTGGTCGCTATCGAAGATGAACGTTTCTATGAACATAATGGTATTGATATAAGAGGTATCCTTCGTGCCGGAGTAGTGGGAATCACTACCGGACACTTTTCAGAAGGAGCCAGTACCATCACTCAGCAGCTTATTAAAAACAATGTTTTTACCGACTGGGTCAACGAATCCACTCTGGAACGTTTTGAACGTAAATTCCAGGAATGGTATCTGGCCCTGGAACTGGAAAAACAGATAAAAGATAAAGATGTGATCCTGCAGAACTATCTGAACACGATCAACCTGGGCAATGGAAACTATGGAGTCCAGGCTGCGGCTCAGGATTACTTTGGCAAAGATGTCAGTGATCTGACCCTGTCTGAATGTACGGTTCTGGCAGGAATCACCCAGAATCCTACAAAATATAATCCTGTGATCAATCCGGAAAACAATGCCAAACGCCGTCAGGAAGTTCTGGATCATATGCTGGATCAGGAATATATCACCAAAGAGCAGTATGATGAATGTCTGGCGGATAATGTCTATGAGCGGATTCAGAGTGTGGAAAAAGAAAGCGAAAGCGAAAATACCACTTACAGCTATTTTATTGATGAGCTGACAGAACAGGTGATCCAGGATCTCCAGGATAAGAGAGGATACAGCGAACAGCAGGCATACAATGCTCTGTACAGCGGCGGTTTAAGGATCTATACGACTCAGGATCCTTCGATCCAGCAGATCTGCGATGAAGAATACAGCGATCCGGATAACTTCCCTTCCGGAAGCCAGGTAGAACTGGATTATGCCCTGACCTTAAAACATGCCAACGGCGAAGAAGAAAATTACAGCACAGAAATGCTGGAACAGTATTTTATCCAGAATGAAAGTTCTGATTTTACTGTTTTATTTAACAGTCAGGAAAGCGCCCAGGCACACGTAGATGCATATAAAGCAGCGGTTATGACTGAAGGAGACGAAGTAGTAGCGGAAACTGTCCACTTTACACCTCAGCCCCAGTCTTCTCTGTGCATCATCGACCAGCATACCGGATATGTAAAAGCGATCGTTGGGGGAAGAGGTGAAAAATCCTCCAGCTTAAGTCTGAACAGAGCCACTAATACAACCAGGCAGCCAGGTTCTACTTTCAAACCTCTGGCAGCTTATGCCGCAGCCTTAAATGAATGCGGTATGTCTCTGGCAACTACATTTGAGGACGAGCCTTTCACCTATGACAATGGAGAACCACTGTATAACGCAGACCGGCAGTACCATGGTACCGTCACTATGCGTGAAGCTATCGTTCATTCCTACAATATACCTGCAGTAAAATGTATGATCGAGATCACCCCGGAATTAGGTGTAGAATATCTTCAGAAATTTGGATTTACTACTCTGATCACTGAACCTACAGAGATCAATGGCGGAATCTATGATGATGTCAACGCTTCCACCGCTATCGGAGGAATCACACAGGGCGTCAGCAATCTGGAACTGACAGCCGCTTATGCAACTATTGCCAATAACGGCACCTATATCAAACCGGTCTTCTACACAAAGATCCTGGATGCCGACGGCAATGTAGTGATCGATAATAGTCCGGAGAAAACTACTGTCATCAAGCCCAGCACCGCCTATCTTCTTACCAACGTAATGGAAGATGTTGTCACGGAAGGTACCGGTACAAGGGTGCAGTTTGATGGTATGCATATAGCAGGTAAAACAGGTACCACAGATAATTACCGTGACCTTTGGTTCTGCGGTTTTACTCCTTATTATACCTGTTCTGTGTGGGCAGGCTATGATGACAATACAGTACTTCCCCAGGGAACTTACCGTACTTACCAGCAGACTCTCTGGAGAAATATCATGCAGAGGATCCACGCGGATCTTCCCGATACAGATTTCAAGATGCCGTCTACTGTACAGAAAGCATCTATCTGTACACAGACCGGCCTTCTGGCTACTTCCAGCTGCAATGCTGTAACAGAATATTTTGATATAGACCAGATCCCTACTCAGTATTGTTCCGGTCACTACTCTTATCACTATAATTACAATTATGATTACAGCTATGATTATTCGGAAGATTCCGGCACAGACAGCTCCGAAGATTCCAATACTACCGTAGAGGAGCCGACACCGGAAACTCCTGCAGAAGTTCCGGAAGAAACCCAGCCCGAAGTATCTGTTCCTGAAGAAAGCACGGAAACACCTCCTGCAGATGGAGGAACAGACACGGGAGGCGGCGAGGCTCCTGCAGATACAGGCGGAGAAGTCGCTCAGTAATATTTTTAAAAAGAACCTGTGTCCAGGCAGACTGATGATTTTCGGTACTGCCTGGACACAGGTTCTTTCTTTATATTTTTATTTCCGCGGGCAACGAGCCAAGCGGACATGCTGGCATGCCCATTTGGTAACTGCCGCGAAGGTCTGATCCCCCGATGCTTGCATCACTGCCAGTTTGATGCCCCGTATGCTTGCATCGGGGTCTTTGCCAAAAAAACTGCAGTGTTCCGGGGCTCCGGATCACTGCAGTTTCCATCTATTCTTCTTTTCTATGCTTCCTTACTGACTCAGTATCAGCTTTGCCGCTCCGCATACACCGGCGTCATTGCCCAAAGTAGCCAGACGGATAGGCGTCTCCTTACAGGCAGTAAAAGCATAATTCCGATAATATTTCTCAACACAATCGATCAGCGGCTGTCCTGCTCTTGAAACACCGCCTCCCAAAACGATCACATCCGGATCTGTCACGCAGGTAAAAGCAGCCAGCGCCCGTCCAAGATATTCGGAAAATTCTTCCACTACCTCGATAGCCATCTCATCCCCTTCTTTATAAGCGTCAAACACGGTCTTAGCGCTTACATTTGGAACTTCGCGTAAAACAGAAGGTTTCTGGGAAGCTTCCATGGCCTTTCTTGCCAGTCTGGCGATTCCCGTAGCTGACGCATACTGTTCCAGACATCCTTTGTTTCCACAGTTGCATGGCACCTCTTCCTTGGGATTCACCGGGGCGTGTCCGATCTCTCCTCCTGCTCCGTGGGCGCCGGTTACGATCTTCTCATTAATGATGATCCCGCCTCCCACGCCGGTTCCAAGAGTGACCATGATCAGATTTCTGGCCCCCTGTCCGCCGCCTTTCCACATTTCTCCAAGAGCGGCTACGTTGGCGTCGTTTCCGGCTTTTACTTTAAGGCCTGTCAGATCTCCCAGATCCTTTTCAATATTCTTTCTTCCCCAATGAAGATTTACCGCACAGACAATCTCGCCATTTTCTTCAATAGGGCCTGGAAGGCCAATACCGATTCCCGCAACCTGGGACTTGTCCAGTCCTTTTTCTTCTATTTTAGCCAGCACTGTTTCTGCAATATCCGGCAGGATCCTTTCACCCTGATTTTCCACATGGGTGGTAATTTCCCATTTATCCGCTATATTTCCATCTGCTTCAAACAGCGCGCATTTAACGGTAGTACCGCCCACGTCGATCCCAAAACAATACTTCTTTTCCATAGTTACTCATCTCCCTCTTCTCTCTTCTTCATCATGTTCTCCTGAACACGTCTGTATAATTCCTGAGCCGCGTTATATCCCATCTTCTTCTGTCTGTGATTAACAGCTGCAGCCTCTACGATCACTGCCAGATTCCGGCCGGGGCGGATAGGAAGAGAATGGCAGACTACTTTGTTGCCAAGGAACTCTGTATACTCTTCTTCCATACCGAGACGATCATATTCCTTATCCCGGTTCCACTCTTCCAGCTTGATCACCAGATCGATAGACTGGGTATTCTTAACACTCTCCACACCGAAAAGGGTCTTCACATCAATGATCCCGATTCCTCGAAGTTCAATAAAATGTCTGGTAATGTCAGGCGCAGATCCGACCAGGGTCACATCGCTGACACGGCGGATCTCTACCACATCATCGCTGACCAGACGGTGGCCTCTCTTGATCAGTTCCAGGGCGGCTTCGCTCTTTCCAATACCGCTCTCGCCCATGATCAGTACGCCTTCACCATATACATCTACCAGCACACCATGGATAGAAATGCAGGGTGCAAGCTGTACACCCAGCCAACGGATAATCTCAGCCATGAAAGCTGATGTAGTATTTCTGGTCACCAGGATCGGCACATCATATTTATGAGCCAGATTCAGCATATCCTCATCAGGTTCTGTCATGGTCGTAAACACTACGCATGGGATCTTACTGGAAACAAAGCGTTCAAATGCTTTTACTTTCTCCTCTCTTTGCAAATGCAGAAGATAAGTATACTCCACATAACCGATGATCTGGACCCGTTCGTTGGCAAAATGCTCCAGATAGCCGGTAAGCTGCAGAGCCGGACGGTTGATCTCCGGCGTGTTGATCCTTTTTGCAGATATGTCAATATCCGGTGTCTTATTATACAGGTTCAGTTCCTGTATCATTTTTTTTAATTCTACACCTTTCATGTCTCTCTCTCCTTCGGTTTATCTTAAAAATCTATCCCTATTTTATCATATGGTATGAGCAAGTTCAACAATCCTCTGGAAGTTTAGTCTTCCCTCTGATGAAAAAAAGCATACACCTCTCCGGCCGATTTTTCATTCATAGAATCTATAGCGGCCAGCTCCTCCACTGTAGCCTCCCGTATTCCCTCCAGTCCTTTAAAATGCTTCATAAGAGCTTTTCTTCTGGCCGGACCGATACCTGGAATATCCTCCAGCATGGAATGGACCTGTCCCTTGCTCCGCAGAGAACGATGATACTCTATGGCGAACCTGTGGGCCTCATCCTGGATCCTGGTGATCAGTTTAAATCCCTCGCTGTCTTTATCGATGGGGATTTCCTCGTTATTGTAGTACAGGCCCCGGGTCCTGTGCCGGTCATCTTTCACCATTCCACATACAGGAATATGAAGATCCAGCTTTTCCAGAACATCCAGCGCGATATTTACCTGTCCTTTTCCTCCGTCCATCATAAGAAGGTCCGGAAATCTGGTAAAGCTTCCATAATCATCTTCTAAATTTTCTGCCTTTCTTTCTTCCTGTTCATCCAATCCATGAATAAATCTTCTGGTAAGGACCTCCTCCATACTGGCATAGTCATTTGCGCCTTTTACCCACTTGATCCTGAATTTCCGGTAATCGCTTTTCTTTGGCTTTCCCTTTTCATAGACCACCATAGAACCTACAGACTGGAAACCGCTGATATTGGAAATGTCGAAAGCCTCGATCCTGTTGATCTCTGCAAGTCCTAAAAGGGCAGCAATCTCTTTTACCGCGCCGATGGTACGTCCTTCTTCCCTCTTGATCCTCTCTTTATCTCTCTGAAGGACCATCTGAGCATTCTGATAGGCCAGCTCTACCAGTTTTTCCTTCGTTCCCTTCTTAGGCACGGTGATCCGCACTTTCTGTCCCTTTTTCTTTTCCAGCCACTGGGCTACCAGCTCCATATCCTCAACCTCTTCCTGGAGCATGATCTCTTTGGGAATAAAAGGAGTTCCTGCGTAAAACTGCTTCAGAAAACTGGAAAGTACTCCCTTCCGGTCATCACCGGGGGCAATCTTCATATAAAAATGGTCTCGTCCGATCAGCTTTCCGTCTCTCATAAAGAAGACCTGGGCTACCGCGTCCTCTCCCTCTATAGCCGCCGCTATGATATCTTTATCCTCTCTGTGCTGATCAGTGATCTTCTGCCGCTCTCCGATTTTCTCCACGCTCTGGATCAGATCCCGGTACTGGGCCGCTTCTTCAAAATCCAGTTTATCTGAGGCCTGTAACATCTTTTCTTCCAGTTCTTTCAGGATTTCCCTGTGATTTCCATTCAGAAAATCCAGCAGTCCATCTACCTGTTTTTTATAATCTTCCTGGGAAATATATCCCTGGCAGGGTCCATTGCACTGTTTTATATGGTAATACAGACAGGGACGTTCTTTTCCGATATCCCTGGGCAGACTGCGGTTGCAGGAACGAAGATGATACAGCTTTCTGGTAAGCTCGATCACATCCTTTACCGCTGTACTGCTGGTATAGGGGCCAAAATACCGTGACTTATCCTTTTTCATTTTTCTGGCCAGCATGATCCTGGGAAACTCTTCCCCTACCGTTACCTTTATAAAAGGATAATTTTTATCGTCCTTCAGCATAGTATTGTATTTTGGACGATGCTCCTTGATCAGATTGGACTCCAGCACCAGGGCCTCCAGCTCCGAATCTGTAATGATATACTCAAACCTGGCGATCTGTTCCACCATCTGTTCCTTTTTGATCCCCAGGTTCCGGCTTTTCTGAAAATACTGGCGCACCCGGTTTTTCAGGCTTATAGCCTTTCCCACATAGATAATGGCGTCCTTATCGTCATGCATGATATAAACTCCCGGACAGGCAGGAAGTTTTTTCAGCTCTTCTTCTATATCAAACATCATTTACTACCTTTCCCTTATGATAAAAAAACTGCCGCATTAAATTTTCTCACATATCCATTTAATACGGCAGTTCCTGACTCCTATTCTGTTGTTACGCCGGATTTTCTGAAACCGGCTGTGTCTCTACCGGAAGTTCCTCCGGAGTATTCTCCTGTTTCTCTCCTGGATTCTTTTCACTGATCCTCTGCTTTGACTCCGGTTCCGTAATTCTCCGTGCCTCGTGGAAGATCTTCATGAATTCTTTTCCGGTAATGGTTTCCTTTTCGATCAGAAATGCGGCGATCTTATCCATAACCTCCCGGTTCTCACTGAGAAGACGTTTTGCCTCATCATAAGATTTTTTCAGAAGTTTCATAACCTCATGATCGATCTCTGTAGCTGTAGAATCACCGCAGTTTAACATAGCCCGTCCGTCCAGATACTGGCTCTGGGTCTCCGCCAGTCCCATAAGGCCGAAGCGGTCAGACATGCCGTACTGAGTGATCATGGCTCTGGCTACCTTTGTAGCCTGCTCAATATCATTGGCAGCTCCTGTAGTCACTGTATCAAAAACGATCTCCTCTGCTGCCCGGCCTCCCAGATAGCCTACCAGCATAGCTTCCAGTTCTTTCTTAGTGTTCAGGTATTTCTCTTCCTCCGGCACATGCATCACATACCCCAGAGCTCCCATGGTCCTGGGAACAATGGTGATCTTCTGCACCGGCTCGGAATCTTTCTGAAGAGCGCTGACCAATGCATGTCCCACCTCATGGTAGGAAACGATCTTTCTCTCTTCAGGACTTAAGATCCGGTCTTTTTTCTCTTTACCCACCAGGACTACTTCCACCGCTTCCAGCAGGTCTTTCTGGGACACTGCTTTCCGTCCGTGCTTTACAGCCAGGATGGCCGCTTCATTGATCATGTTTGCCAGATCTGATCCTACTGCCCCTGACGTAGCCAGGGCAATGGCATCCAGATCCACAGTCTCATCCAGAGATACATTCTTGGCATGGACTTTCAGGATACTTACACGGCCTTTCAGATCCGGACGGTCCACGATGATCCGCCGGTCAAAACGTCCAGGACGCAGAAGAGCCGGATCCAGTACTTCCGGACGGTTGGTAGCCGCCAGGATCAACAGACCTTTGGATGTATCAAATCCATCCATCTCAGCCAGAAGCTGATTCAAGGTCTGCTCCCGCTCATCATTTCCTCCGTAACGGGAATCACGGGTTTTTCCGATGGCATCCACCTCATCGATAAAGATAATACAGGGAGCGTTTTTCTTCGCCTCCTCAAACAGATCTCTTACACGGGAAGCGCCTACACCTACAAACATCTCTACGAAATCTGATCCGGACAGAGAGAAAAATGGCACATGAGCTTCTCCTGCCACTGCCTTTGCCAGAAGTGTCTTACCGGTTCCCGGAGGACCTACCAGAAGGGCGCCTTTTGGGAGTTTTGCACCGATAGCCGCATATTTTCCAGGATTATGGAGAAAATCCACCACTTCCTGGAGAGATTCCTTGGCCTCATCCTCGCCGGCTACATCTTTAAAAGTAACCCCTGTCTCCTTCTGGACATAGGCCTTGGCTTTGCTCTTTCCTACGCCTCCCATCATTCCTCCGCCCTTATTCATACGGCGGAAAAGCCAGCTTAACAGGCCCACCATGATCAGCACAGGAAGCACGATGCTCAGCAGACTGTAAATGATACTGGAGGTCATATCCGGCGGTTCCTTATAATACTTATCTACTCCGGCCTCTTCCAGACGCTGGGTCAGCTCGCTCTCATCTTCCATCAAAGTGGTATAGATCTCCGTTGTGCCTGTCATGGAGTTCTTAGTCTTGGGGGTAATAGTCAGAGTATCGGATTTCAGCACTACACTTTCCACTTCTCCCGCTTCCAGCATCTTTATAAATTCACTGTATGGGATCTCACTGGTCATATTGCTTGTCATCCTGCTTAAAAGATTCACACAGACCAGACTGATCATAATGCAGACCAGCAACACCAGCAGGGACTGTCTGTTCTTGGGTCCGTCATTCTTAGGATCATTATTTTGATTCTGATTCATTTCATTCCTCCTCACATTATCTTTTATATTATAAAGATTCTGGGTTTATAAAGTCAATATGAACATGATGAAAAAGAGAACACAATTCTTAAACTTTTGTAAATTTCTGTTGAATATCCACAAAATAAAATATTTTTTCTTCCCGGGCTGGAATTTCCCTCCGCATTTGTAGTATACTAACCCAGTAATAAAAAAATTTGGAAAGAAGGGGCGACAAAAAAAATGAAAATCGGTTTTGATAACGAGAAGTATTTATCTATGCAGTCTGAGCATATTAAAGAACGTATCAGCAAGTTCGACAATAAATTGTACCTGGAGTTTGGAGGGAAGCTTTTTGACGACTATCATGCTTCCAGAGTTTTACCCGGATTTGCCCCGGACAGTAAGCTTCGTATGTTAATGCAGCTTTCAGATCATGCGGAAATCGTCATCGTGATCAGTGCCGGAGATATTGAAAAAAACAAAGTCAGAGGAGATCTGGGGATCACCTATGATATTGATGTACTCCGTCTTATCGACGCATTCAAAAACAGAGGCCTTTTTGTAGGAAGCGTAGTGATCACCCAGTATTCCGGACAGAACAGCGCCAATGCCTTTAAGGCAAAACTGGAGGGTCTTGGGATCCGGGTCTATATCCACTATCCTATTGAAGGCTATCCAAGCAATATCCCTCTCATCGTAAGCGACGAAGGATATGGAAGAAACGAATACATAGAGACCTCCCGTCCTCTGGTAGTCGTTACTGCCCCCGGACCTGGAAGCGGAAAAATGGCTACCTGTCTCTCCCAGCTCTATCATGAACATAAACGGGGGATCCACGCAGGCTACGCTAAATTCGAAACTTTCCCTATCTGGAACATTCCGCTGAAGCATCCGGTAAACCTGGCTTATGAAGCAGCTACCGCTGATCTGAATGACGTAAATATGATCGATCCTTTCCATCTGGAAGCCTATGGAGAAACCACCGTCAACTACAACAGAGATGTGGAGATCTTCCCAGTTCTCAGTGCTATATTTGAACGTATCTTCGGAAAATGCCCTTACCAGTCTCCTACGGATATGGGGGTCAATATGGCCGGAAACTGTATCATAGATGATGAAGTATGCCGGGAAGCTTCCAAACAGGAGATCATCCGCCGTTACTATCAGGCACTTACCGGACGTCTGGAAGAGACAAGCACCGATGAAGAAGTGTTCAAGCTGGAACTGCTGATGAAACAGGCAGGAATTTCTCCTGAAAACAGAAAGGTCACAGTTGCCGCTAAGGAAAGAGCCGAACAGACAGGAGGACCGGCCGCTGCCATCGAACTGGAAGACGGAAGGATCATCACAGGCAAGACTTCTGATCTGCTGGGAGCTTCTGCCGCCCTGCTTTTGAATACCCTGAAAGAGCTGGCCGGGATCCAGCATAAGATCCATGTGATCTCTCCAGTAGCCATTGAGCCTATCCAGAAGCTGAAAACAGAATACCTGGGAAGCAAAAACCCGAGACTCCATACCGATGAAGTACTCATTGCCCTTTCCAGCAGCGCCGCTACCAGCGATATCGCCAAACTGGCCCTGGAACAGCTGCCCAAGTTAAAAGGCTGTCAGGTACATTCTTCTGTGATGCTCTCCTCTATAGATAAAAAAATCTTTAAGAAATTAGGGGTACAGCTTACTACAGAGCCGGTGTATGAGCATAAAAAATTATATTGATCTCCATCCCCCTGGCTAAAAGCCGGCTTTTAGCCAGGGGGATAGGAACATGAGACATACCCCGCCATATATATAATAAAAAAAGGCGCTGCCGCATTAACATATTTCAGGAATATTTGTACATTTTATGCGAATTTGTCCTGCACCGCTTTGAGACTATAGGCTCAAAGGGTTGCAGACGGAGCAATAAAATGTATAAATATTCTCGATTTTAATTAATGCGGCAGCGCCTTTTAATTTTTTGTTATTCTATGATCTCTCAGTCCTCATATCCGTTAGGATTCTTTGACTGCCAGTTCCAGGAGTCCCGGCACATATCTTTGATATCATATTCAGCTTTCCAGCCCAGCTCTTTCTCTGCCTTCTCTGCGCTGGCGTAGCAGGTAGCGATATCTCCTGCACGGCGGGGTTTGATCACATAGGGGATCTTCACTCCTGTAGCTTCCTCAAAATTCTTTACAATATCCAGTACGCTGTATCCTTTTCCGGTTCCCAGATTATAGATAGAAAGTCCGGAGTGGTCTTCCAGTTTCTTCAGGGCTTTTACATGACCTTTGGCCAGGTCTACCACATGGATATAATCTCTCACGCCTGTGCCGTCCGGAGTATCATAGTCATTTCCGAAGACACCCAGCTCTTTCAGTTTTCCTACTGCTACCTGGGTTATGTATGGCATCAGGTTATTGGGGATACCGTTTGGATTTTCTCCGATCAGTCCGCTTGGATGTGCTCCGATAGGATTAAAATATCTTAACAGAACTACATTCCATTCCGGATCTGCTTTCTGGATGTCAGTAAGAACCTGTTCCAGCATGGATTTTGTCCAGCCGTAAGGATTTGTACACTGTCCTTTCGGGCACTCTTCTGTAATAGGAACAAAAGCAGGATCCCCGTATACGGTGGCGGAAGAAGAGAAGATGATGTTTTTCACATTATGTTTTCTCATCACATCTACCAGAATCAGTGTACCGGAGATATTGTTCTCATAATACTCCCAGGGCTTCTGTACAGATTCTCCTACTGCTTTCAGTCCTGCGAAATGGATGCAGGAATCAATAGACTCCTGATCAAAAATCTTATTTAAAGCTTCTCTGTCCAGGATATCGGCCTTATAAAACTTCACCGGTTTTCCTGTGATCTGTTTTACACGCTCCAATGATTTTTCACTGGAATTGCAAAGGTTATCCACTACAACTACATCATAGCCTGCATTCTGCAGTTCCACTACTGTGTGGCTTCCGATAAAACCGGCTCCGCCTGTCACTAAAATTGCCATTTCCTGTTCCTCCTTTGAGAAATGCACTATTTTTTTTGTTTCAAAACATCATTTATGTTTCTATAATCACTCTACCACTAACCGTCCAAAATTTCAAGTACTCTTTTACATATCTTTCCGAATTCTTTTCGACTTTAAAAGCCAAAGGTAATGGCCGCCAGTTTCTCCAGCCTTTCAATGGCATATTGAAAAAATTCCTGATATGCCCGGCAGAAATAATTTTCTCCCTCTGGGGTATAATCTCTCCGGCATCCGCCTCTGCACAGAGGATACCAGTGACAGGAAGGACAGGCTCTGCCCCTCTCTTTTCCCTCTGCAAGAAATCTTATAGTGGAAAGATCCTCCTGGAAAAAGCGAAAATCTTCATCCCGGACATTTCCCGTCCTGTACTGGTCCAGGACATAAAAATCGCAGGGAAACACATCTCCGTTTGCCTCTATGATATTCTGCATAGAACAGCGTCCCATCTGAGCACAGGCCTCCGGAGGATTTCCTCCCAGCATAGCCAGCCAGTTATCAAACTCCCGCACCGAAACCCTCTGTCCTTCCATCATATCCCTGTACCACAGATCGAACAGCTCCTTCAGGGCGTTTCCATAATCTTCCGGTGTAAGAGACCAGGGTCTTCCGCCTCTTTCCTCTCCCAGTGGATCCAGGCAGGGAATATACTGCTGGTAATAAAACCCCTGTTTTTTCAGAAAATTGTATATAGAACGGATCTTTCTTGCGCTCTGTTTTGTAAGGACACAGAGAATATTCACATTCCCTCCGGCATTCTGAAGGAGCCGGGCATTTTTCAGTACCTTTTTAAAAGTCTCTTTACCTCCGGCGTCCTTTCTGTTCCGGTCATGGATCTCCTGGATGCCGTCCATGGAGATGCCTGTAAGGAAATGATGTTGTTTTAAAAACTCTATCCATTCTTCATCGATCAGCGTCCCATTGGTCTGTATACAAAAGGACAGGCTGGTTTCCGGCTTTTTATATTTCTCTGTATATTCTATAAACTTCCGGAAAAAAGGCAGGCCTGCTAAAAAAGGTTCCCCTCCCTGAAAGCCAAAGGTGCAGGACTGCTCCGCCTCTTCCAACGCTTTTTTTACAACTATCTCCAGAGTCTCCAGATCCATGATCCCATAAGACGGTATCTCTCTGTTTTTGCATTCGTCTTCATAAAAGCAGTACGAACACCGGAGATTACAGTTGGAAGAAGCCGGTTTAACCATTAACTGTAAATGTCTCATAATTCTCGTTCTCCTAAAAAAGCCCTAATAAAACGCCGGAAAGATTCACGCCAAAGTGGCAGAGGATGCCTGCAGCCAGAGTGCCGTTCCTTTTCACCAGATATCCCAGGACCATTCCTGCCAGAAAAGCATACCCTCCCTGTACCAGGTTTCCATGGATGATTCCGAAATATAAAGCCTGAAGGATATTTGCCGCCCAGAAGGGAAAGGCTCCCTCCAGGATCCTCAGAGTCAGTCCTCTGAAAATCAGCTCTTCTGTAACAGGGGCCACAAGCACGGTATAGGCCAAAGATAATACTGTAGGGCTGTCCATTCCCAGATTTTCCAGGACCTGGGAATAAGATTCCATCAGTTCCGGGAAAATTCCAAATACCAGGGTTAAAAACAGATTTGAGAGCAGCTGCAGGCAAAGACCCGCCAGCAGCAAAAGCAGGATTCCCCGGAAAGAAATCCCGAAAAATCTCCCTTCTTTCTTTTCTCTTCTGACCGGGAATCGCCGGAACCACAACACTGCCGGTATCAGCATGATAACATCCATAAGGATATAAATACAATAGGAACCATTCTTTTCAAGAAATCCATAAAATTCTCCGGTATCCACCCCCAGCAGGGACAGTATATTGCCGATCCCCGACATGACCGGTGGAAATCCCAGCACTACTGCACACTGTATCAGGATCCACAGCAAAGCGGGAAGGAGACTGATGCCAAGGGTCCTGCCCTTTCCCATCATACGCCGGCCTCTGGATCCAGATCATGGAAATGAAAAGCTTTCTTTCCGGAAGCATAATCTCCCACGATCTGTCCCTGACCAAACAGCTTATATTTATAAGTCACCAGACCTTCCAGACCTACCGGTCCTCTGGCATGGATCTTTCCTGTACTGATCCCTACCTCTGCTCCGAATCCGTAGCGGAATCCGTCGGCAAACCTGGTGGAACAGTTCTGATAAACTCCGGCAGAATCCACCAGCTGCATAAATCTTAATGCATGTTCTTTATTTTCTGTGATAATACAGTCCGTATGATGAGAACCATATGTATTGATGTGGTTTACAGCCTCTTCCAGATCCTCTACGATCTTCACTGAAAGGATCAGATCCAGATACTCCCGATGGAATTCCTCTTCTCCCATGATCTCACAGGGGATGATCTCATTTACCTCTCTGGTTCCCCTGAGTTTTACTCCTGCCGCATTAAGGGCTTTCGCCGCCTCGGGAAGAAAGCCTGCCGCTGCTTTCCGGTTTACCAGAAGGGTTTCCACCGCATTGCAGGCAGCGGTATACTGAGTCTTGGCGTCTATGATGATAGGCAGCGCTTTTTCCATATCGTAATCTTCATCCACATAAATATGGCAGATCCCGTCGGCATGGCCCATGACCGGTATCTTTGTATGATCCATGATATAACGGACAAACTGGTTTGAACCTCTGGGGATCAGCAGGTCCACACAATCATCGCAGGCCAGCAGCTCATCGATCTCATTGTGGAGCTCCGCCTGGAGCATACAGCCTTCCGGAAGGCCGCAGCCTACAACGGCTTCATGGATCAGATTAAAGAGCACTTTATTGGTCCTGGCTGTCTCTTTTCCTCCCTTCAGCACCGCACAGTTGCCGCTTTTGATACAGAGAGAGGAAATCTGCACCAGGGCATCCGGCCTTGCCTCAAAAATGATCCCGATAACACCGATGGGACAGGTAACCCGATACAGCTCCAATCCCTGGTCCAATTCTCTGGCCAGCTGTATCCGGGACAGAGGATCCGGCAGACGGATCAGATTTTCAATGCCCTTGATCACATCCTCCAGCTTATGTTCATCGAATTTCAGCCTTTTCAGCACAGCCTGCCCCAGACCTGCCTTTTCTGCGGCTTCCATATCTTCTTTATTGGCCTGGAAGATGTTTTCCTTCTTCTCCACCAGAGCTTTCGCGGCAGCCTCCAGGGCCCGGTTTCTGGTTTCCAGAGACAAGGCCGCCATAATGGGGCTGTCCGCCTTCATTTTCTTTACTTCTGTTCTGATATCCATATCTCTCTGCCCTCTTTTCTTCCTACCACTCGATTTCGGAGATCGGGGTGGGATTTTCATTTAATGTAATATCTGTAACCTTTCCGCTTTTAAAACGGATGATCCGGTCTGCCATAGGAGCCAGAGCCGAATTGTGGGTGATAATGATCACTGTCATATGTTCTTTCCGGCAGGTATCCTGGAGAAGCTGAAGGATCTGTTTGCCTGTGTTATAGTCCAAGGCACCCGTCGGTTCATCACATAATAACAATTTAGGATTCTTGGCTATAGCCCTAGCAATGGCCACCCTCTGCTGCTCTCCTCCGGAAAGCTGGGCCGGAAAATTTTTCATCCTGTCCTCCAGGCCCACCTTTTTCAGCACATCTTCCGGATTCAGATAGTCCTTGCAGATCTGTACCGCCAGCTCTACATTTTCCAGCGCGGTAAGGTTAGGCACCAGATTGTAAAACTGAAATACAAATCCCACATCATTTCTCCGGTATTTCACCAGTTCCTTCTCGGAAAATTTGTTCAGATGTTTTCCTGCTACGATCACTTCTCCCTGGGTAGCCTGGTCCATCCCTCCGAGAATATTAAGAGCCGTGGTCTTTCCTGCGCCGGAGGCTCCCAGGATCACCGCCAGTTCTCCTTCCTCCACTGTAAAATTGGTGTCATCCAGAGCCTTGATCACTGCCTCATTTTTCTTTCCGTAAAATTTTTTCACATGCTGAAACTCTATATATGCCATAGATCCGCTCCTCTCTCCTGCATCTGTTTGCGCTTCTGTATCTTTGCAGCATAAGCTGCCTGTATCATCCTTCAGGATGCTTCTCTGGTTCTTTAAAAAATATCCGTATCTTTGTTCCTTCTCCCAGACGGCTTTCCAGACGGATCTCTGCCTGATGGAGCGCCGCTCCGTGCTTGACAATGGAAAGGCCCAGGCCTGTTCCTCCCGTTTTTCTGGAATGGCTTTTGTCCACCCGGTAAAAACGTTCAAAGATCCGGTCCTGTTCCTCTCTGGCAATGCCAATGCCGTTATCTTCCACAGTAAAGACAGGGCCGTTTTCGCCAGGATCAAGAGAGACTTTTATCCACCCGCCTTCCCGGTTATATTTCACAGCGTTATCTACCAGGTTATAAAACATTTCATATAATACATGGCGGATACCCCGGATCTTTGCCGGGCTGCCTTCTACTTTGACAGAAATATTTTTTTTGCCGGCGGGCAGAGCCAGGTTTCTGCATACATCCTGGACAAGTTCATACAGATCTACCATCTCCAGAGGCAGCTCTCCCTCCTTCTCATCCAGCTTGGACAGTTCAATAATATCCTGGACCAGACTTGTAAGTCTGGCCGCCTCATCATAGATCCTGGCAGCAAATTCCGGTACATCTTCCTGCCGCACCATGCCGTTTTTCATGATCTCCGCATAACCGGAGATAGACATGAGAGGGGTCTTCAGCTCATGGGATACATTGGCGGAGAATTCTCTTCTTACCCGCTCCGCCTGTTTCAGTTCTTCCACATGACTGGCAATCTGCCGGTTCTGCTGATCCACCCGTTTCAGCAGTGGCCTCAGCTCTTCATAGACCACATTTTTCAGCGGCTTCTCCAGATCAAGACAATTAATAGGTTCAATAAGCTTTTTGGTCTGGTAATTCATATAAAGAAAACCCAGGGCCAGGATCAGCACCATGATCAGGCCCAAAAGAGGAAAACTGGAAACCATAGTACGGAAAATACTGTCCCCTGTCTTCCCTACCCGGAGGATATCTCCGTTTTCCAGCTGAACCGCATAATAAAAGGTCTGATGAGAAAGCATTCCGGAAAAACGCAGAGCCTGGCCGGTTCCCTGGTCCTGTGCCTCCTGTATCTCCTCCATCTCTCCATAGTTTTCCTGGTCTTCTTCCGGGTTTGAGTCATAGACTTTCTCACCCTGGGAATTAAGCACGGTGATCCGGCTGGTCGTCAGCTGCCCCAGATCCTTTGCCAGATATTCTTCTCCCACATTTTCCAGAGCATACCGGATATATTCCGCTTCCTTGATCACATCTGCCTGCATGTCTCCTCTGTATTTATGATACAGGACCAGGCTGGCTGCCAGATAAGTAAGGAGCACAGACAATACTACAAGTACGGTTACATGGCTCATGATCCTCTGTCTCATGTTTCTTCTCCTATACGGTATCCTACCCCGCGGACAGTTTCGATCATTTTTCCCGCTTCTCCAAGCTTCTGCCGGAGAGTACGGATATGGACATCTACTGTTCTTGTTTCACCATAGATCTCATATCCCCAGATCTTCTCCAGGATCTTTTCCCTGCTGAGAACCGTTCCCTGGTTTTCCAGCAGATACCGCAGCAGTTCAAATTCTTTCAGAGTGAGATCTACACATCTTCCATTTTCCCGGACTTTACGGCTTTTCATATCTACCGTCAGGCCTTTATAATGATATTCTTTAGGCTGTTCCTGCTTTTTTGTTCTGCGCAGGACTGCCTTGACCCTGGCCAGGAATTCCATCATGCCGAAAGGTTTCGTGATAAAATCATCAGCGCCTCCTTCCAGCCCCCGGACTTTATCATATTCCGCCTCTTTTGCAGTGACCATGATCACGGGAATATCCTGGGTATCCGGCCTTCCTTTCAGATATTCCAGAACCGCATATCCATCTTCGCCGGGAAGCATGATATCCAGCAATATCAGATCCGGTATTTCCTCTTTTAAAGCTTTTTTCAGTTCTTTGCCGTTGGCCACTCCTTTTGCCTCATAGCCACTGCCGCTCAGAGTATAAACCAGAAGCTCCCTGATATTTCTTTCATCTTCCACACAGTAAATCATTTCTTCACCTCAGCCACAGTTCTTCCCTGTCCAGCCAGGGAGTCTTTTCTCGCTCTTCTGTATCTGCGCTAAAAGCTCCGGATAGCATCTGCCTCATCATCTGTGGTATCTTCTATTTTTTTAATCTGAATATAATAGCCTGCATTGTCATTGATCTTTACATAGACCCTGTCTCCTGCCCTGTGGCCCAGTATGGCCTTTCCAAGAGGAGATTCAATGCTGATCTTATTATCGAGAGAATTTCCTCTGATGGATGTTACCAGTTTATACCGCTCTGTCTCGTCATCATCTTCAAAATAAACTTCCACAAAATTATTCATACCTGCCTCACCTGTTTTGGAAGTATCTGAAACAATGGTGGCGTTCTTCAGCATTCTCTCCAGATAACGGATCCTGCTCTCATTTTTATTCTTATCTCTCTTTGCCGCATAGTACTCAAAATTCTCGCTGAGATCTCCCTGGGCTCTGGCTTCTTTGACCGCCTCAATGGCTTCTTTTCTCACCACCAGCTTCCGGTAATCGATCTCCTCCTGGATCTTTTTCACATCGCTTTGGGTCAACTGCTCTCCCATAACAAACTTCCTTTCTGTCAATACTCCATTTGTCAAATCAGATATTATCATCTGTTCTTACAGTATAATCCATTTTGAGAGGATTTGTCTATCTTGATTTATCTCCCGGTATGCAAAGCCTGCTGTGACGTACGTCACAGACACCGGATCTTTTCTGTGCTATACTGACACCAGGAATCTATTTCCATTAGGAGGAAGTTATGGAAACTATATCTGCCGGCCAGTTAAAGGCTCTGAAATTTTTTCACCGGCTGCCCCTGGAGTTTGTCCAGACTCTTTTAAATGCCGGGCATATCCAGGACATACCGAAAAAAAGCCTGCTGTTTTCCAGCGGCGAAAATATTCAAAATGTGCTGATTCTCCTGTCAGGGGAAGTATCTGTCTACAACATCACCAAACACGGACAGAGGAAGATCCTGTTTTTTCTGGGGAAAGGACATCTTCTGAACCATGATATAAACAGTTCCCATTCCCTGTCTCTTTCCTGTGAATCTATTACTCCGGTCCTTGTGCTGAAAATTTCAAAAAAGAATTTCCTGGGCTTTATGAAGGAAAGTTTTCCTCTCACCCAGGCGGTGCTGGATGAATATGAGAGGTATCTCTGGCGTCTGGCCCATCAGCTGAAAAATACTTCCGGCAGTATGGTCACTGAACGGAAGATTGCGGCAAAACTGTGGAAATTAGGGCGAGACTTTGGAGAGCGGCGGGAAGAAGGGGTCTATATCTACCTGCCTTTTACCATGACTTTAATGGCTGACTTTGTAGGCGTACCCAGGGAAAATGTTTCCAGAGCCTGCAAAAGTCTGGCGGCCAGAGGCCTTCTTGTCTACCGGGACCGCCATTTTATCCTTCCCAATCCCGATGGTCTGGCCGAATTTTATAAAATGTAAAGGAGTGTGTTTATGGGAAATCTTTGGAATAAGGAAGCCTTATCCGAGCTTCTGAAAAATCTGAAAAAAGACTATGATGTATTTGCTCCCAGGCTTTATGCCGGCACCGGATGTTATTCTGATACAGATATTGTCCGCTACGGTATTATTGAGTCTTTTGATGAAATTGTCTGGGATGAAAAATCCGATTACAGCTTTAAGGAAACGCTGCTGCCCATTTCTGATACCATTATGTATTTTACAGAAAACAGCGTAAAAATCCCCGAAGAGAAGAAAAAAAGACTGATTTTCCTGAGATCCTGTGATCTGAATGCTTTAAAGCGTCTGGATGATATCTATCTTCATAACGGACCGGAAGATTTCTACTACAAAAATATCCGGAAAAACGCCAAATTTATCTTAATGGGCTGCAACCAGTCCTTTAAATCCTGCTTCTGTGTCTCCATGGGTACCAACCAGGCAGAAAACTATGACGGCTACGCCCACCCTGCCGAAGAAGGTCTTTACCTGGAACTGAAAGATGAAGTTCTTTCTTCCTATGCAGAAGGTATATCAGTTCCCCAGGACAATCAGGACATCCAGTATGTAAAAGAAAATGAAGAAACTGTTCCCATCCCGGAAACTCTCCCGGAAAATATTTCCTCCCATGAAGTATGGAAAGAATACAGCGGCAGATGTATCGGCTGCGGACGGTGCAACTTTGTCTGTCCTACCTGCACCTGCTTTACCATGCAGGATATCTTTTACCGGGATAATGAAAATGCAGGTGAGCGGCGGAGAGTCTGGGCTTCCTGCCAGGTAGACGGATACAGCGATATTGCCGGAGGCATCAGCTTCCGCAAAGATCAGGGAGAGCGTATGCGTTTTAAAGTGCTCCATAAGATCCAGAACTATAAAAACCGCTTCGGTTATCCTATGTGCGTAGGCTGCGGCAGATGTGAGAACGTCTGTCCGGAATATATTTCCTATATAGGATGTTTGAATAAATTATCAGAGATTGGAGGGAAGGTCCATGAATAACCCATATATGCCTTTTTTGTCCCGGATACAGAAAGTCATCCGTCACACAGATATTGAATACACCTTCCGCATGCACTATGTCGGAGAGGTTAAGCCAGGGCAGTTCTTTGAAGTCTCTGTTCCTAAATACGGGGAGGCTCCCATCTCTGTCAGCGGCATCGGCCCGGACTATGTGGATCTGACCATCCGTAAAGTAGGAAAAGTAACCAACGAAATCTTTGAAAACCAGGAAGGAAAAAGCCTCTTTATGAGGGGGCCTTACGGCAACGGCTTTCTCCCGGAAAATTATCGAGAAAAGGAACTGATCATCGTTGCCGGAGGAACAGGTGTATCTCCCGTAAAAGGCGTGATCGACTATTTCGGAAATCATCCGGAGGAAGTAAGATCCCTTACAGTCATTGCAGGATTCAAATCTCCCGAAGATGTGCTTTTTAAAGAAGACATCAAAAGATGGGAAGATCAGAAAATGAATCTCACCATTACCGTAGACGCAGCCGAAGAGCCTGGTTGGAACGTGGGACTGGTGACAAAATATATCCCGGATATTACTTTTGAAAATAAGGAAAATGCGGCTGTCATCGTAGTAGGCCCTCCCGTAATGATGAAATTCGCTGTAGCGGAATTTAAGAAACTGGATATTGAAGACCATCAGATCTGGATCTCCCAGGAGCGGAAAATGTGCTGCGGTCTGGGCAAATGCGGCCACTGCCGTATGGGAGACACCTATATTTGTCTGGACGGCCCGGTATTTAATTATACCGAAGGCAAAAAACTGCTGGATTAAGGAGGTTGGAATGATGCATGTTGATGTAAATACAAAGAAGTTAAAAAAGAACGCTTTTCGTGTGACCAAACACAGAGATGTCGTGGCCTCCAGAGTCCGTATTCCCGGAGGAGCCTGTAACGCAGACGTACTGACTCAGGTGGCAGAAATTGCAAGAGAATACGGCAACGGCCAGGTACATATTACTACCCGCCAGGGATTCGAGATTGAAGGGATCTCTATCAGGGACATGGCAAAGGTTAATGAAAAACTTCAACCCATTATTGAAAATCTGGAGATCAATCAGGAAGTTCCCGGCACCGGCTACGCCTCTTCCGGAACCAGAAATGTCAGCGCCTGCATCGGCAACCGGGTCTGTCCTTTCGGAAACTATAATACAGCGGCCTTTGCAAAACGGATCGAAAAAGCCATTTTCCCCAATGACCTGCATTTTAAGATCGCTCTTACCGGCTGCGCCAACGACTGTATCAAGGCCAGGATGCATGATTTCGGCATTATCGGAATGACGGAGCCCCAGTACGATCCCAACCGGTGCGTAAGCTGCAGTGCCTGTATCAAAGGCTGCGACCAGCTTTCTGTAGACGCCCTCCATATGGAAAATTATAAGATTGTCCGGAACACAGAAAAATGTGTGGGCTGCGGTGTCTGCGTCACCAAATGCCCTACCAGGGCCTGGACAAGAAGCCGGAAAAAATATTACCGTCTTACCATTATGGGACGTACAGGAAAGAAAAATCCAAGGCTGGGAGAAGATTTCCTTCTCTGGGCTGACGAGGATACCATTGTAAAGGTAATCCTGAATACTTACAAATTTGCAAAAGAATACATTGATCCAAAAGCTCCCGGGGGAAAAGAACATGTAGGCTACATCATCGACCGGGTAGGTTTTAAGGAGTTCAAAAAATGGGCCCTGGAGGGGGTAGAGCTGCCTCCTGAGACCATTGTGAAGGATAATGTTTACTGGAGCGGAATTCATTTCAGGTAAAAATGTCACGTCAAAAGGACTGTTTCTCAATCCGTCGGGAACAAGAAACTACTATTTTCTGTTCTGAATTTTGAGACAGTCCTTTTACATTGGTCTTTATTTCATTTTTTTTGGAATGATCCTGTCGGATTTATGACAGTTCAGGAAAATCCCCAGGAACCAGTAGTGATACGAGTGTATAGCGCCCATGCCGCTGTACCATACCGACAGCAAAGGAAAAAATACATATTCATATGGTCCCAGTCCGGCAAGACAAGCCAGTGAATATAAGGTCTGTATCAAAAAACCTCCTAAAACTCCCAGGCACAGCATCCGGCACAGGTCATTGGTCAGTTTTCGGATGTTCAGGATCAGCCACAGAAAGAAACCCAGAATTGCTGCTGCACATACACAAAGGCTTACTGGAAAATATTCACCGGCCAGAGCCTTCAGGATTCCGGGCAGGTAAGGCCAACTCTCTCTGCTCCGCTGATTCCCGTTCCTCCGAAAACGGCTCCTAAAATAGCAATTGACAGCCACATGCAAAACCAGGTAGAGGCCTCATGAAATTTATGGGAAAAGAAGCTTCTTGTAGCAAACATCAGCATCCACAGAAAATCTATCAGTCCAAACATAATCATGGCCACTGTAGAAAAAACTGCAGGTTGTCTTTCTATCCTCAAATAAAAGAAAATCTGAAGGATTGCTTCTGTAGCTAATAGCTGGGCCACTGCGAACATCAGTTTCTTATCCAGCTGAGGCTGATGGACCATATCCAGCTGCACTCCCGTCTCCACCGGGTCTCCCATATCCTCTACTGCTCTTTCCACTGCTTCTGCCCGGCTCATGCCTGATTCCTGATAAAAATCCGCCTGGTCTTCGATATGCTGCCCCAGCTCTGTACGGATTTCTTTGCGCACAGCCTCCTGGCGTATCTGTTTTTCCACCTGATCTCAATACTCATATACGTCCATAGGCAGGCCCTCCCAGGACACGGCCTACTGCGCCGGTGTAAGTCTCCCACTCCTTTTTCTTTTCTTCCAGATGTTTTCTTCCTGCTCTGGTGATCCTGTAATACTTCCTGGTCTTTCCTCCCGCCTCCTGTTCATAGGATTCCAGATACTTCTTCCCCTCCAGCCCGTGAAGAAGGGGATAAAGAGTCCCTGCCTTCAGCTCGAACACATTCTGAGACCTGTCTCTTAAGGTTTCGATCATCTCATAGCCGTACATATCCTTTTCTGACAAAAGCTGAAGAAGAAGTAAAGTGGTACTTCCAGAAAGAAGACTTTTATCAATTTTTCCTTCTCCCATAACCCCTGCCTCCTTTCATAAAATCCTTATTTTATATAGGCCTTCTATATATCTACCATCTATATATTATACCAAAATTTCCCTTACGTCAACACTCCTGAGACATGGCATGTAAAAAGATCAGATATCCTGAGTACTATGCTCTCTTTTAGGCAGTTCTCAGTTGTCTGATCTTTTTATAGGATTGCTTTATTTACTTTATCAGTTATGCAGCCGCCGTATGATCTTACAGATCACTTCGTTCTCTGTAGCCAAAGGTTTCTTATGGGTGAAAAAGATGATCCCGTCTGTAGGGGACAAGATGGTAGAGGTCACATATCCCTCATAAGGATCCAGGATCTCTGCCAGAGGCTGGCCGGTATATACCTCATCCCCGGGACGGCAGAGCCTTCTGTAGATTCCTCCTGTATTGGTCCTGACAGACATAAGCTCTTCTTCATTGATCACGGTAGCAATATAGCCGTTATGGCAGTTGTATTTCAGGATCCCCATTCTGGTGAGGAAACGAAGGACAGCAGAAACCGCCTGCTGGGCGGATTCTTCATCTATGAAATCTGTCTCTGCAGTATAGACAGAAAAGGCATTGGTATCCCATATCTGCCAGTTATAATTCAGAGTTGTAGTATCAATGGGCCTGGGTTTTCTTATGACTACATAGGGAAGGCCGAAAAGCCCGGCCAGGCTGGTGTTCTGCTTTCCGGTATCCATCATACGGACATGAGGAATAAAGTCTCCGGGCATGTAGAAACTTGCGAACTGGATACCGTAATCATAATCCTTCACCTTTTCAAATACTCCTGCTGCGATCCTCTGGGTAGTTTCTCCCAGATCATACCCCGGAAACATCCGGTTTATATCTGTATTATCCACAGGCCAGAACCGTTTTCCGATATTCATAGCATGATGATTTATGGACGGTATCACCAGAATTCCCTTATCCTTGGCAATTTTTCCCGCTGCCTCCAGCTCTTCCAGCTTTCTCACAATCTGGGAGCAGACATAAAGCTGCTGGACTTCATTTCCTCTTATGCTTCCCACTATACAGGCAGATTTCTGTTCCTGTCCAAATGCATAGCCGGTTATCTTCAGATCTTCCCGGTATGGAGAACCAAGGGTATAAATCTCTGTTTTTCTCATGCTCTTCCACCTCCCAGTATCCTTCCCAGCAGGGAACCGCTGTAAACTACCGGATACTCTCTTCTTGTAAACACCATACCGGAAACAGGTGCTTTCACCGCCTGCTCCACATCTCCGGTAAGGGGATTGAGGATTTCTCCCAGAAGATCTCCTTCTTTCACCTGTTCTCCGATCTGCACCTGGGGAACATAGATTCCTGCGCAGTCTGCATTCAGATAGCCGATTTCCTGATCTGCAGACACGATAGGCTTCCGGATCTCTCCCACTTCCCCATCCCAGATTCCCAGGGTCTTCATAACATTTAACAGGCCTTCCACAAGCTGATATCCATAGGTCTTTGTAATACGCATCCCCACTCCCATCTCTACAACCAGAGTAGGGGTGCCTGCCTGGTTTAAGCTGTAGGCCAGAGTAGATTCCAGCACGGTAGCGTTGGCATGTACCCAGACAAAGTCCACATTAATATCCTTTGCCAACGGGACCAGTTTCTCGGCAGTAAGCTCGTTGATCCGCACCTGAGGAAGTTCCATAAGGAAAATATTACTGGCATGGATATCCACACAGAGATCTGCTCCTTTCAGGTCCTCCATCAGTCCATAGACCAGGGACTCCATCATAGGCCCCTCTTCATTTCCCGGAAAGATCCGGTTCATATCCAGGTCAAACATGGGGATCCCTCTGGTGATGGAATCAATTCCCAGAGGATTCAGAGCCGGATATACATCTACGATCCCTCTCAGCCGTTCCGGCTCCGCCTTCAGCCGCCTGAGAAGCTCGTAGCAGACAAACTGGCCCTCCAGCTCGTCTCCATGGGTACCGGTTACTACCGCGATCCTCTTTTCTTCCCCCGTAGGATGGGCGGGCATGATCCGGTTTTTCTGGATCCGCAGGCTTTCATCCACCGGCAGTTTCATTGCCACCACTGTTTCCGTCATTTTTTATTTCCTCCACCTTTACATAAATTTTCTGTTCCTGCCCGGCGTTTCCACGGAAGCATCCCCGGTCAATCACGCAGTCTCCGTAGTCTCTCCCATGGGCAAGCTTAATATAATATTCATCAATGTGCAGATTATTGGTAGGATCCAGGCCATACCAGCCATCCCTGGTATAAACTTCCACCCAGGCATGGGTATACCCTTCCCCTATCATCAATCCGGTCACATATCTGGCAGGGATTCCCATATACCGGAGCACTGCAGTCATGATATGGGCATAGTCCTGACATACTCCTTTTCCCTGCTTTAAGGCCTCTCCCGCCGTAGTGCTGATATCTGTAGACCCTGGCACATAAGAAAAGCCCTCATAGAGCATTCCCATAACACAGACGGCCTTTTCCAGGTTCTCTTCCTTTCCCTGTTCCCTGCACAGCTGTTCTGCTTTACAGGCAAAAGCAGCTATTCCCGGATCCGGGCAGGTATAGAAAGAAGGATACCGGTACATGGGATGAAGAGGCTCTTTTACCACTTCCATTCCCTTTGTCTGAGCAGTCCCGGCTATGGTATATCCGAAAGTCTCATGAGGTCCCTGGCAGCACCCGTTAAGCCGGATGTTGCCAAAGCCGTCTTTTGTCCTGCTCAGATAATCTGCCGGATAAATATTCTGTTCTGTCAGGATGATCCTCTGCCGCGAAGAGTCTCCGGGGATACAGCGCAGGGCAAAATAATGGCTGTTCACCGGAGACGAAAATCGAATTTCCATTCTGTATATAAATCTTAATTTTTTCATATCACCTGCAGGCAGCTCAGGAGATCAGTCCTCCCAGACAGCCCAGTGCCTCCTGATCATAAGATTTCTGATGGTCTTTATCCATAATGATCTGTTCCAGCCGCTTCAGGTTTTCTTCATTATAGTTTAAATTCGTTCTGAACAGACGGTTGGTCAGCTTTCTGAATTCTTTTTCCAGATCTTCTCTATGGTAATCCAGACGGATAAAAAGATCCAGTCTTTCTACATATTTTCCGCATTTCAGGATATTCCTGCAGTCCTCCTGATCCACATAATCATCGGCGCAGCCCCAGAAAGCCAGCAGATAATCAATGGCCTGCTGCAGTTCCAGAAGGGGCGCTGTAGTCTTCTTGCAGGCCTGGAAAGTATCCAGGGCAAGCTGGACATAGGACAGCACATTGCTACTTAATTCTTCTCTTAGCACCACTGCATTGTCATAGGCCCGTTTCATATTGGATACTACAGAATCCGGATTATCTTCATCAAAAAGATAAGACTGGGCAAACTGTCTGTTAGAAGTATAGATATCCGGGATATTCAGCCTTTTACAGTACTTCGCATAAATGCCTTCCGGCTGTTCGATCATATTGTCGTATATATGAAAGAATACCCGCAGTGTGGTATACACTCTTTCCGTATACCGTCCCAGCCAATATAGATGGTCTGCTTTTTCTATTGAGATAATACCCATGTGTCTTTAAATCCTCCTCCCTGTGATGAATTTACTACAAAGGAATCCGGGTTTCTGGAAAACCTGGTCAGTCCGCTGGCCCACACTTTTGTCTCCTTTCCGGATAATACAAAAGCCCGCAGGTCTGCTTTTCGCAGCACAGTCCCGGTTCCTTCGGAAACTTCCATATCCTGAAAATCAATAACCTCCTGGGCAATGAATCTTCTGGGTTCTTTTTCAATGATCTCCCTCATCTGAGAAAGTTTTTCCCGGCTCAGTTCATTTCCAAAGATCACCCCGTATCCTCCGGCTTCCGCCACATCTTTTACCACCAGTTTTTCCAGATGATCCAGGACATATTTCCGGTCCTCCGGATAATAGGGAAGAAAAGTGGGAGCATTTTTCAGGATCGGTTCCTGATCCAGGTAATAACGGATCATTTTAGGTACAAAATAATAGATTCCCTTATCATCTGCCACTCCATTCCCCGGCGCATTTACAATGGCCACATTGCCTTTCCGGTATACTTCCATAAGATTTGGGATGCCTATAAGGGATTCAGGAAGAAAAGTCAGCGGATCCAGATATTCGTCCGATATCCTTCTGTAAAGTACCCCTACTTTCTGTTTGGTATTCCTGTAGTCCCGGTAATAAAGATAATCATTTTCTACAAAAAGCTCCAAGCAGGCAGCAAGTTCGCTCCCTGTCCGCTCTGCCAGATAGGAATGTTCAAAATAGGCGGCGTTATATCTTCCCGGAGTCATGATCACCGGTATTCCTCCTGTATTTACCCAGTCGAGAGTCTCCTTCAGCAGGTCCGCATAGTTTCGATTGTCTACGATCTGATTGTTGCTGAAGGTTTTTGGAGATACCCGGCGGCAGATTTCCCTGGCGATCATGGGGTAGGAAGCGCCGGAAGGAATCCTGAGATTATCCTCCAGAATGTACCACTCTCCATCTTTGCCAAGCACCAGATCAATTCCCGAAATATGACTGTGGATTCCCTTGGGCGGGCAGATCCCCTCACATTCCGGAAGATAGCCGGAAGAAATAAATACAAACTCCTCCGGAACTACCTGATCCTTTATGATCTTTTTTTCTCCATATATATCCTTCAGAAAAAGGTTCAGGGCGTCCGCCCTCTGGATCAGTCCCTTTTCCAGTATCCGGAATTCCTCCCGGGTGATCACCCGGGGAATAGCGTCAAAGGGAAATAGCTGCTCATGAAACTCGCCGTTTTTATAGATCCCGAATTTGACCCCGAATCTGGCCATAAGACGGTTGATCCCTTCTGTATGTTCCACCAGTTCTCTCATTCCTGCTCCCTCCTTAAATGGAAAAGGCGCCCAGAGCATCTGCTCTGAGCGCCTTTGCTTATTTCTTATAGTCTACTACATTTTTTCAGGGATTGTCAACTTCTTATCTTTGCAAATTATTTTCTTTATTTCTTGAGAAAGATAATTTATAATTATTTTTCAGGAAACATTAGATCGCACATAGAAAGGACTTGCATATGCCTGCAGATATGAAAAACATCATCGGGGAGGCCTTCGTAAAGATGGTAGCCCGCAAAGGGATCGATAAGATCACTGTAAAATCATTAATCGAAGAATGCCATATTTCCCGCCAGACTTTTTATTATCATTTTCAGGATATCATGGATGTCCTGGAGTGGTGTGTCAGGCAGGAAACCAACACTCTGGTAAAAGAAAGCCTGAAGGCTGAAGATCTTCAGACCGCCCTTCAGATTTTTATTTCTTTCAATACCGAACACTTCTCCTGGTTTCAGAAACTGATGGATTCTCACAGACGGGCCCAGATAGAAACTTTACTGGTAGACGCAGTTAAAACCTACATGATCGAAATGTCCCGGCATAGTCATTCTGATCTGTATGTAAATTATGAAGATATGGATGTTCTGCTCCAGTTTAACGCCTGCGGACTGGTAGGGGTCCTGATGGAATACGGCAAAACCAGCAAAACATCTCCAAAGGATCCCGAAAAACTGTCCCGGCAGTTAGAACAGATCATTTCCGGACAGCTTCTTCATCTGAGTCCGGATTCAAAACGCTGACACATCCGGCGGTTAAGCTGGATATAGTGCTTATACAAAATTCCAAACCTGTGGATATATCCTGACTGCCAGGGTTTGGATTTTCCACAGAAATGGAGGATCCCTGTATGACTCATCACCCAGTCCATATCGCAGATCCCTCCGCTCCGCAGCAGATAAGTACTGTAATTTCTGGCATCATAGTTCCAGAGAAAATCGTCCAGTTCCCAGGTCCTGGAACCGAAAACTGCATTTAAAATATCCTGGTCAGGAAGCAGCAGTTCCCTGGCATGTTCTCTGGAATAGGCAAAGATTTCATCCGGCCTGATCTCCTTGCGTCCCTGCTCCAGGTTCATCAGGAGCACGCCGGAATTATAATATTTATTGTCTGTGCCCAGCCTGACCTGATTGATATTATTAGCAAGGTTGGTCTTGCCTGTGTGAGCTGCAGCGGCAAACAGCCTTCCCTCCAGATCCGTTTCCCAAAGAGGCCGGAGAGAATTGATCACCAGGATATCCGGATCCAGGTACAGGATGCGCGTAAGCCGGTCCGGAAGAAAACAGGGAGCCAGCAGACGGTAATACATTTCCCTGGGATATTGTTTTGTCACCGGTGCGTCTTCAAAATACTCTTCTTCTATTTTTATGAGAAAAAGTTTATATCCCATCCCATCACATTGTCTTTTCAAAGGTTCCATTTCCTCTTCTCTCAATCCGCTGTGTATCAGATAGATTTCAAGGTCTTCTCCCGGATTATTGATATACAGTGAGGTAAGCATCACCTGAAGAGGCGGAAGATATTTCTTATCCACTGTTACAAGAAGTTCCATAACTTCAATCTCCTTTTCTCCTTTTTCCAAATTATGCTAACAATCCTGCCGGATATTTTCTACTGACACTTTTTTAGGTGTGTATTGACAGATTAAAAAAAATGTCAGTTTTTTTTACAATTCCAAAAATATGTAAGTACAGAATCTCTGAATTGATAATCCCTATTTTCCCTGAAACCTGTTATAACAGGAAGCAGAGAGGCAATCTTCCGGAAAGGAGAATTGAGATCATGAAAATATATCAGGATATTCTGGGAGCAAAACTCCAGGAACTGGAACAGCAATATGAACATCTCCGGAATCGTCTGCAAATCTGTGAAGGGGAAGATCCCGGACAGATCCACCAGGAATTAGAGTCTGCCAAAAAAGAATATGACACATTGCAGCTGCGGCTGAGAAGCACCGTAGAAACCAGCCGCTCCCCTGCTGTTTCCCGTCTGGCAAAAGTCCAGCTCGCTTACAGTACAGAAACGGAAAAGCTGCTGAAAGAACAGGTGGCAGGGGATCTTCATTCCGATGCAAATACACCTGCGGAAGACAAAGAAGAAGCTTCCGCCTTATATGCGGAATATGCCATTGATTTTGCTTCAATGGCAGTAAAATACGCGCTGCTTGCCTCCCTTTCTGCCATCGATATGCAGACAGATCCAAAACAATCTTAGAAAGGAGAATATTATGCAGGAAATAAAAAAGCCAAAAAAGCCCCTGATCTTCTACTATGTGATCGTCATGCTGATCCTGCTGCTCTTCAACTTTCTTGCCATGCCCTGGCTGGCGCAGAGGCAGGTACAGGAAGTGGACTACGGAACTTTTATGACCATGACGAAAGAGAAAAATATTGGTCAGGTGGAAGTACAGGAACAGGAAAATCAGATCATCTTTACAGATAAGGATAAGCAGCACATTTATAAAACCGGTATGATGCCGGACCCGGATCTGACTGACCGGCTCTACGATTCAGGAGCCGTCTTTACCAGCGAGATCATAAAGCAGACGGATCCCCTTTTAAGCATTCTTCTCAGCTGGATCCTTCCCATCGTGGTCTTCATCCTTATCGGCCAGTACATTTCCAGAAAGATCATGAAAAATGCCGGAGGGCCCAATGCCATGACCTTTGGTATGGGGAAAAGCAATGCCAAAGTATATGTAAAATCCTCGGAAGGGATCCGTTTTTCTGATGTGGCAGGGGAAGACGAAGCCAAAGAAAATCTCTCTGAGATCGTAGACTATCTCCACAATCCGGATAAATATAAAAAAATCGGCGCCTCCATGCCCAAAGGGATCCTTCTGGTAGGCCCTCCGGGAACAGGTAAGACCATGCTGGCGAAAGCCGTGGCAGGGGAAGCCGGAGTGCCATTTTTCTCCATGTCCGGTTCTGAATTTGTGGAAATGTTCGTAGGCATGGGAGCCTCTAAGGTCCGTGATCTTTTCAAACAGGCTAAAGAAAAAGCTCCTTGTATCGTATTTATCGATGAGATCGACGCCATTGGCCAGAAACGTGATGGACGTGCAGGAGGTAACGACGAACGGGAACAGACACTGAACCAGCTCCTTACAGAGATGGACGGCTTTGAAGAAAATACCGGAGTTATGATCCTGGCGGCTACCAACCGTCCGGAAAGTCTGGATCCGGCGCTTACCCGTCCGGGAAGATTTGACCGCCGGGTGCCGGTAGAACTGCCTGATCTTCAGGGAAGAGAAGCTATCCTCCGGGTTCATGCAAAGAAAGTAAATCTCAGCGATAATATCGATTTTGAAAAAATCGCCCGGATGGCTTCCGGCGCTTCCGGTGCGGAACTGGCTAATATTGTAAATGAAGCTGCTCTCCGCGCGGTGCGGGATAATCGGGAATATGTGACACAGGCTGATCTGGAGGAAAGTATTGAGGTAGTCATCGCCGGTTATCAGAAGAAAAATTCCATCCTCACAGATCAGGAAAAGAAAGTGGTGGCATATCACGAGATCGGACATGCTCTGGTGGCAGCAAAGCAGACAAATTCTGCTCCTGTCCAGAAGATCACCATTGTTCCCCGTACTTCCGGCGCTCTTGGCTATACCATGCAGGTAGAAGAAGGCAACCACTACCTGATGAGCCAGGAAGAACTGGAGAATAAGATCGCCACTCTTACCGGAGGACGGGCTGCGGAGGAACTGGTATTTCACTCTGCCTCCACAGGCGCTTCCAACGATATCGAACAGGCAACCAAACTGGCAAGGGCAATGATCACCCGCTACGGTATGAGTCCTGATTTCGACATGGTAGCTCTGGAGACAGTAACCAATCAGTATCTGGGCGGCGACGCTTCCCTGGCCTGTTCGGCCCAGTCCCAGGCTGAAATCGACAAACAGGTGGTAGACCTTGTAAAACGCCAGCATCAGAAAGCCAGCCGGATCCTGGAAGAAAACCGAGGAAAACTGGATGAACTGGCTAAGTACTTATATACTAAAGAGACTATTACCGGAGAGGAATTTATGAGGATCCTGGAACAGTGATCTTGATATCAAAAGGCTGAAACCGTCTTTAAAACACCACGGTTTCAGTCTTTTTCTTCAGAAAAACCTTTTTTATTTGTGCTTTTTCCCTATATTTTGTTTGATTTCTCACACTTTTGTATTCTATATGCACAACAAAATGGAGTTTTGTAAGGAACTCGTAAAATCTTGTAATATCTTGTTGCATTTGCTGGCGGCAGTGCTATAATATCTCTGATATTTTAATCTTTTTTTATTTTATTCATTTTATTTTTAAAATAATTAATAACTTATTTGGAGGTAACTATGAATATTATCATTGTTGGCTGCGGTAAGGTAGGAAGCACACTGGCAGAACAGCTGTGCAATGAGGAGCACCAGGTAGTGGTGATCGACACAAATTCTGACAAAATACAGCAGCTTTCAGAAGATCTGGATTTATTAGGTATCACCGGCAACGGCTCCAGTATCGGAGTGTTATCTGAAGCCGGAGTAAAGGAAGCAGATATTCTTATTGCGGTAACCGGCTCTGACGAGCTGAACCTTCTGTGCTGTCTCATTGCCAAAAAAGTCAGCAGCTGCCACACCATTGCCCGTGTGCGCAATCCCATTTACAATAAGGAGATACATTTTATTAAAGAACGTCTGGGCGTTTCCATGATCATTAATCCTGAACTTGCGGCTGCAATGGAAATTTCCAGGCTTCTCCGTTTTCCATCAGCCATTAAACTGGATACATTTTCCAAAGGCCGGGTAGAACTGCTGAAATTTAAGCTGCTGCCTGAATTCCGGCTCCATGGAATGTCTGTTATGGAGGTAATTGAAAAATACCGCAGCGACATCCTGATCTGCGGCGTAGAGAGGGGCGGAAATGTTTATATTCCTTCCGGTTCTTTCACCCTTCAGGACAATGACCTGGTTTCCATTGTAGCTTCTCCGAAAAACTCCGGACTCTTCTTTAAAAAGATCGGCGTACATACCCATCAGGTGAGAAATGCTCTTGTTGTAGGCGGAGGCACCATTGGATACTATCTGGCTTCTCTCCTTATCGAGATGAAGATAAAAGTACGGATCATCGAATCCAGAAAAGAGCGGTGTGAAGAGTTAAGCGACCTTCTTCCGGAAGCCACTATCATCTGCGGAGACGGAACTGACAAAAAGCTTCTCTTTGAGGAAGAACTGGCAAATGCAGAATCCTTTGTCACTCTTACAAATTTAGACGAAGAAAACATCTTTCTGTCTCTTTTCGCCAAAAAGGTTTCTAAGGCCAAACTTGTTACCAAGGTCAACCGTCTTGCTTTTGACGAGGTAATAGATGAACTGGATCTTGGCAGCGTGATCTATCCCAAATATATTACTGCCGATTATATCCTTCAGTATGTGCGGGCTATGGGAAATACTGTAGGAAGTAATGTAGAAACCCTGTATCAGATCCTGGACAATCAGGCGGAGGCTCTGGAATTCTACGTAAGAGAAGCTTCTGAAGTAACGGATATCCCTCTGGCCCAGCTGAATCTGAAAAGAGATCTTCTCATCGCCTGCATTAACCGCGGCGGAAAAGTCAGTATCCCCAGAGGCCAGGATACCATCCAGGTGGGAGATACCGTTATCGTAGTAACTACTGTTAAAGGTCTGAAAGACTTAAGAGACATCCTGAAAAGATAAGACCCGGAGGCAGATATGAATTACGCAATTGTGAGATATGTAATCGGATATGTATTATATTTTGAGGCAGCCTTTATGGTGCCTCCCTGTATGACAGCCATCATTTACCAGGAATCCTGCGGCTGGTCTTTTGTGATCACCGGCCTGCTCTGTGTCCTGCTTGGCTTTATCCTTACCCATAAAAAACCGAAAAACAAAGTCTTTTATACGAAAGAAGGATTTGTCACCGTAGCCTTAAGCTGGATCATACTGAGTATCATGGGGTCCCTTCCCTTCCTCATCAGCGGCTCGATCACCAATCCCATCGACGCTCTATTCGAGACAGTGTCCGGTTTTACCACCACAGGAGCCAGCATTATAAAAGATGTTGAAGCGCTTCCAAGATGTGTGCTTTTCTGGCGAAGCTTCACCCACTGGATCGGGGGTATGGGTGTCCTGGTTTTCCTGCTTTCTATCCTCCATATCACAGGAAGCGGTTCTCATATGAACCTGATGAAAGCAGAGAGCCCGGGACCTTCTGTAAATAAACTGACCCCTACTGTCCGTTCCACAGCCAAAACCCTGTACCTGATATATCTGGGAATGACCATTATAGAGATCATCTTCCTGCTGGT
The DNA here is from genome assembly GCA_019112785.1 of Candidatus Blautia stercorigallinarum. Classification (GTDB taxonomy): domain Bacteria; phylum Bacillota; class Clostridia; order Lachnospirales; family Lachnospiraceae; genus Blautia; species Blautia stercorigallinarum. The sequence goes on along the minus strand of DXIQ01000058.1, from coordinate 30,765 downwards.
TGGAGGCATGCCTCTTTTTGATACTCTGACCATTACCTTTGGTTCTGCCGGAACCGGAGGATTCGGGATCAAAAACGACAGTATGGCCAGCTATTCCGTATACCTGCAGGTAGTAGTGACCATCTCCATGATCCTCTTTGGTGTTAACTTCAGCGCCTACTATCTGATCCTTCAGAAAAAATTCAAGGAAGCATTTTCTATTGAAGAAATCCGCTGGTATTTCGGCATCATCCTGGTATCGATCATTGTGATCGCCGTAATGGTGACCGATCAGTACTCCGGCTTCGGAGAGGCTTTCCAGCAGGCTGCTTTCCAGGTAGGCTCTATTATCACCACCACCGGATACGCGACTACAGACTTTAACCAATGGCCGGAAATCCCAAGGACGATCCTGGTGCTTCTTATGCTGATAGGCGCCTGTGCAGGAAGTACCGGCGGCGGTATTAAAGTATCCCGTCTGGTGATCCTGGTAAAGACGATTGGAAAAGAACTGCAGACTCTGATCCATCCGAGAAGCATAAAGAAACTGAAAATGGACGGTCACGCTATAGACCATGAGGTTATCCGTTCCACAAACGTGTTCCTGATCGCTTATGTACTGATCTTCGCATTTTCCGTACTTCTGATCGCTGTAGATAATTTTGACCTGATCACCAACTTCACTGCGGTGGCCGCTACCTTCAACAATATCGGCCCGGGTCTGGAGATGGCAGGCCCCACACAGAACTTTTCTATATATTCAAACTTTTCTACACTGGTGCTCACCTTCGACATGCTTGCAGGAAGACTGGAGATCTTCCCCATCCTGCTGCTCTTCGTAAGAGGCACCTGGAGAAGATACTAAAATATCAGACATCAGGCTTTTACCTGCCATTGTCTTCACGGATAAAAAGCCCCTGGGCTGTTCTTTTCAACATCAAGAAAAAGGACAGCCCGGGGGCTTTGACTTAGCATTATTGTGTTGTTCTTCTTTTACTTGCCCAGTATTTCAAAAAACTCAGATTATAGGCAAGGAACAGTCCTGTCCAGAATACAATGTGAGAAACCGAAGCCGGTTCTTCCATAAATCTTACCGCAACCATGTACAGAAAGAACAGCCAAAGTCCCGCTCCCAGGATCAGCTTTACCAGATCCGCCCAGCTTCCGAAAACCGCCGTAAACCATCCCGAACCTCCATAGCACTCTGCCGTAAAATCTGAAAGTTCGCCAAGGAGTTCCTCTGCCGGGGAAAACCTTCTTCCTTTTTGCTCCTCTTTCTGAATAAACTGAAGGTATTTCTCCGGATCTGCTTTCAGAAGATCTTCCTCCTGTTCCAGTTTTCTGCAGAGGAGAAGAGAACCCTCCAATTCTCTCATCTGATTTTCCAGAATTTCCTCCTGTTTTCTCAGAAGGAAGCCGGGATCTTCTTTTCCACCCAGAAGCAGGAAAATATTTTCTACAGAAAGGTCCGTTTTCCGAAGGACCAGGATCCTCTTCAGTCTTTCTACATCTTCCTCTGTATAATTGCGGTAGCTGCTGCTTTCCTCTCTTGAGGGTTTCAGCAGCCCTTTCTTCTCATAAAACCGGATATTGCCGGGAGAGATTCCTGCTTTCTTTGCCGCTTCTCCAATCTTCATAGCCTGTAACCTCCTACCTCTGATCCTGCCGTTCTCTGCGCCGGTGTTTCCGGCCACAGTATAGATCAGATACTTTCTTTTACTTCTGCTATACACCTTCTACCAGGTGGAAGGTCAAGACTTTTTCTCTAAATCCTCAAAATTTTTTCTTCCCAGACGGACGTCCTCCATAAAGTCCGTCATATGTTCCGGAAGGCTCTCAAAAAGATAACTGCCGCTTTTCTTTGTTTTTTCCAGATAATGGTTCCGGATCTCCCGGTTCATCATCTGGATCTCTTCCCGAAGGTTTCTGGCAGAAAGTCTGGCCGCTCCCTGTCCCATAATGATCACCTGCTCTAAAGCGTCAGAGGTGGCTACGGTTACATGATACTTCCTTCCGATCTCATGGACGGTCTTTTCAATATACTGATCGGCAGTTTCCGCTTCTTTTGTATAAACCACATAAATATTGTGATATTTCTGAACCTCCCCCTGATTCCCTTCCACCTTATAAGCATCAAAAACCAGGATCAAAGTGCATTTTTTGTAGCCCTGGTAATTGCAGAGCATGTCCATCAGTTTGTTTCTGGCTCCTTCAATATTCACTTTAGCCAGCTCCTGAAGGTCCTCCCAGGCAAAAATAATATTATATCCGTCTACCAGAAGGTATTCTTTCTCCGGCTCCTGCTTTTTATATCTTCTGGTCTTTTCCGGAGTTTTCTTTACTGCAAAGTCCTCTTCCTGATTATACCTTGGCCGCTTTATAGGGCCGTAAGTACGGACAAAAATCTCCTCCAGCTCCTGCTGGGTCAGACGGATCTCTTCAAAACTGGGAACCGGCACCGACTGGATCTCCATTTCCGGCTCCTCTTCCTTTCCGAATCCGGTATCAATATGGGCATACTCCTCTACCTGGTCCCATGGCACGTTAAAGCCTGCTCCGTGAGAGCAGAAAACAGAACCTGTGGGATTTTCCAGATCTCCTTCCGGATCATAAGCCGCCGCCTCTATAATCTCCTGACTGTTATGACAGGGTTCATAACCTTTCAGGACAAAGGACAGATGGCCTCTTCCCCTGGTATAGGCTGTGACCTCTCTCTGATAATCCCGCATCTCGGATACCGGGGCGGTTCCTGTGAGAAAGGCATATTCTCCCTGGATATCCGGAGTGGAAAAGGTTCCACTCATCCGCTGGATGTCAGCCATAGCCCTTCCCACTGCATCCTGGGGTACCTCCAGGGAATATTCGTATACCGGCTCCAGAAGGATACTTTCCGCTTTTCTCAGCCCCTGCCGCACTGCCCGGTAGGTTGCCTGACGGAAATCTCCCCCTTCTGTATGTTTCAGATGAGCCCTTCCGGCAATCAAGGTGATCTTCATATCTGTAATTTCAGATCCTGTAAGGACGCCCAGATGATGTTTCTCCTCCAGATGGGTGAGGATCAGTCTCTGCCAGTTCCGGTCCAGAATATCCTCGCTGCAGTCCGCGGCAAAAACCAGCCCTGCTCCCCTCTCTAAGGGCTCCAGCAAAAGGTGCACCTCCGCATAATGGCGGAGCGGCTCAAAATGTCCGATCCCTTCTACCGGTTCTTTGATGGTTTCTTTGTATACAATATTCCCGGAGCCAAATTCCACTTCTATGCCAAAACGCTCCAGGATCATCTGTTTCAGGATCTCAATCTGCACTTCCCCCATAACCTGAGCATGGATCTCTCCCAGCTGTTCATTCCAGAGGATCTGAAGTTCCGGAATCTCCTCCTCCAGCTGCCGTAATTTTATCAGCATTCCATGAACGTCTGTGCCCTGGGGAAGTCTGATCTCATAGGTCAGCACCGGAGTCAGCACCGGAGGTGCAGAAACCGGTTCTTCCCCAAGGCCTTCTCCCGACCAGGTTTTCGTAAGACCCGTAACTGCACAGACACAACCGGCCCCGGCCTCTTCCACGGTCTGAAAACTCTGGCCGTCATAGATACGGATCTGATCTGCTTTTTCCTCCCACCCTTCTCCTGTGATCAACTGTTTTACCTTCAGACTTCCTCCGGTGATCTTCATGTGAGTCAGCCGGGTCCCTTTATCGTCTCTGGAAATCTTATAGACCTTAGCACCGAAGGTTTCAGGATAGGAGGGACATTCCAGAAGCTCTTCCAAGCCCTTTAAAAATTCTGTGATCCCCTGGGATTTCAGGGCTGAACCGAAAAAGCAGGGAAACAGCTCCCTGTTTTTTACCATATCCCTGAGTTTTTTCTGAGAAATATTTCCTGTCTCCAGATATTCTTCCAGAGCCGGTTCCCCGCACATGGCGGTCTCCTCCAGAAACTCTTCCCGTTCTCTGTCCTGGGAAAAATCTATACAATGTTCGTGAAGACGCTTCCTTAACTGGCCCAGTATTTTCTTCTTTTCTGTTCCCTCCTGATCCATTTTGTTTACAAAAAGTATCGTAGGGATATGATACTGATTTAAAAGCCTCCAGAGAGTCTCCACATGTCCCTGTACCCCGTCGGGGCCGCTGATGATCAGGATCCCGTAGTCCAGCACCTGAAGGGTACGCTCCATTTCCGCAGAAAAATCCACATGTCCCGGGGTATCCAACAAAGTGATCTCCTTATCCTTCAGATCAAAAACCGCCTGCTTTGAAAAAATAGTGATCCCTCTGGCCCGCTCCATTTCATTGGTATCCAAAAAGGCGTCCTGATGGTCTACTCTTCCCATCTTCCGGATGCTTCCCGTATGATACAAAAGGCTTTCCGCCAAAGTGGTCTTGCCTGCGTCCACATGGGCCAGAAGGCCGATATTGATATGCTTTGAAGGCTTTAAAACCTGATTTTTCTGTCTATTTTCAGACGTATTTTCCATGAAAATACCCCTTTCTGTTCTATGATCGTGTAAATATAATCATAGCACAGAAAGGGGGATCTGTCGATAAAGGGATCCTTGTATGCAACTACTTCAATCTATATCTGCGTCCTTTATTTTTTCCTTCTGCTTCTATCCTACCTGATTTTGCAAGTTCATATACAAGAGCTCTTGCCCTTGACTCCTTCACGCCAAGAACTTCTGCTATTTCACTTGTTTTATATTCTTGATCAGGTACCATATATTCCAGAATATATTTCAACTGCTGTTCCGTCTTTTTGGTTATTTTCTTTTTATCGCCACTTTTTATCGCTACTTTTTTATCGCCATTTTTTATCGCCGCTTTTTTTAATAATGATAATTTCAAAATAGTTCTGTCTGGACCATACTCTTCTATAACCTCCGGCTGTCTCCATCCCTGTTGTTCCCACACGCTGTAAATATCCGGCACACCGCTGCCGGCTCTCTCACCAATACCGATCAGATTGAACATTTTCATCAAAGCTTTATTTCGGGGATCTGATATGCCGCCTTTCAGCATCTGGGCTTTACCAGTCCGAATGCTTCCCGGATTCTCCATTATGATAGATTCTGCGTCTTTACGGATCACAATCCCTCTTGGGAAATAAAAATCGGTATTTACCAGACAGTTCGCCAGGGCTTCCCTCAATGCCTTGTGTACAGGCGTATCATCTATGCGGGTTATTCCCTCCAGCTTAAAAGGAATTTTCAGATCCTTCACAAGTTTTCCATAAACCCGGAAGAAAAAATCAAATAAGTTCCCCGTCCAGTCACCGGAACTTGACTGCAGCCTATCCGTCCATCGTATTGTCGGATCGAGAACTTCCCGGTAGTCCAGAAAATATTCAGGGAATTCATATAAAATCTTATATTCTTCTCCAAACATAAGAAGTCCGGCAGCTGTAGGGTGCAAAGTATAATCTCTGACAGACAGCTTTGCAGCGCCTATCCGCTCTAAATATTCTTCATCACTCAGCCTTTCCCATACATGTTCTGTTCGATATGCCATATGCCGGTTGCGGTAGGCATGCACAGTCTCTGAATTGAGTACTTCAAGAGACATATCCTGTAAAATTTTCATATCTGCGGTTTCTTCCGGCTGATCACGGAGCATTGCCAGCACCTCGCTGCGGTCACAGTGATAATCACCCTCCCAGTTTCTGCGGAAAGTTCCACTAAACATATCTCCGTTTATATATACGGGCTTCTGTTCACGCTTTGCCTTAGGAACATGGACAACCATTATGATACCGTTACTTTCTTCAAATATCTCCAAATCATTATCCGTCAACAGATTTACCGAAACCTTATTTTTATTATTAATCGTATCCCAGAAATCTTTTCGCAGTTTTGCCGGATTTTCCAGTCCGGTCATATACCAGCTTCCGTCCTTATTTTCTTTTACACCAAGGATAATGACTCCTCCATAACAGTTAGCAAAAGCCGAGTATGTCTCCCATAATGAATTTGGAAGTCCGTCTTTGGCTTTTTTGGCTTCGCGGCGGTTATCCTCACGGTAAGAGTCAAATTGGGATATATCAAAATTCACAGATTTCACCTCTCTCCATATGCAGTTATTTAATCACATTTCTGTCAATTTTTCCGGCAAACCGGGCATAAGTTCCCGATTTTCTTTTGCCGCATTTATTATGATAACAATAATAACATAATATAAGTGAAGAAATAAGTCGATAAAGGGTTCTTTCTCAACTGATTTCTTCCAGAAAGTGTTCCAGGATCTGGTTTTTCCTGTTTTTCTTCCACAGAGCATAGATATCCACAAATTCTTCTGGCCCTTCCAGGGGAATAAATTTCAGATTGTCTCCGTTGGTGATCTTACTGGTAACAAAGGAAGGAAGGATTGAGATTCCTTCTTCCGCAGCAACCATCATCAATATACTTTCTATATCGTTGCTCTGAAACAGGATGTTAGGCTGGCCGCCGGATTTCTGATACAGTTCCAGGAAATGAAGGTCCCCAAAAGAATTTGCGTCCTCTGAAAGAGTCATATAAATGATCGGTTCCTGTGCCAGTTCTTCTCTTCTCAGAACCTGGCGGCGTGCAAAGGGATGACTGTCATACAGCACTACAGTCAGTGGCGATCTTTCCACACAAATACAGTCTGTATCCCCATTTTTCACACTATCCTCACTGTTCCATGTAAAGATAATGTCATAGTCTCCTTTCTGGAGTCCGTTCTCCAGGATGCCCGTATCCCAGCGGTAGCAGGAAATCAGAATGTTAGGGTATTTATTGTGGAAACTTCGAAGCCGGTCTGAGAGGCTGCTTCTTTCATATCCCTTGATATACCCAATTTTCAGGCTGCCCACCAGTCCCACGGAAGCTTCCCGGACCCGGTGTTCCGCCTGTTCCACACGCTCCAGGATCCCTTTTGCCTCTCTGAGAAATACGCTGCCTTCCGGCGTCAGTCTCACAGGACGGGTATTCCGGTCAAACAACTGAACTCCCAGATGGTTTTCCAGAGCGCGGATCTGCTGGGTAATGGCTGTCTGGGTAATATAATAGCTGGCGGCAGCTTTTGTAAAACTCTGATACTCTGCCACCCCAATAAAATATCGAAGCTGATTCATATTCATAGTATAATTCTCCCGAAAAATTCTTCTGCTCCCAAAGCCCTGCCTTCTCATTTTAAAGTATGTTCTTTTAACCTTGGAAGCATATTATAAGTTTATCTTATATTATCATGGGATATTTGCAGTTGCAATGGGACTTTTTCCACTCTATCATAATTAACAGACAGGTTTTATCAACATTGCATTTTTTGCTGTAAGAAGAGGAGACATACTATGAAAATACTGATCTATGAAACACGGTAAGATGAGCTGGAGGCCATCCGCAAATTAGGGAAAGAGCTGCCTATAGAGATTCAGACTACCGCAGAGATTCCGTCTCTGGAAAATGTGTCCATGGCAGAAGGCTGCGACGGCATTTCTATTCTGGGACAAGGCAGGATCGACGCACTGTTTCTGGAGGCTCTGGCAAAACTTAACGTTCATTATATTTCTACCAGGACTATCGGATACAACCATATTGATCTGGAACATGCAGAAAAGCTGGGGATCCATGTATGCAATGCCAGCTATGCCCCCAATGGTGTCGCGGACTTCACCATTATGATGATGCTCATGTGTCTGAGGCAGTATAAACAGGCTCTCTGGCGGGGCCAGGTGAACGACTTCTCTCTGTCCGGATTAATGGGCCGTGAAATGAAAGACCTTACTGTGGGAGTTATGGGAACAGGCCGGATAGGAGCTCAGGTGATCCGGGAACTTTCCGGTTTCGGCTGCAGGATCCTGGCCTATGATGTAAGGAAGAACCCTGCTGTTACGCCTCCTGCTATTTATGTGGATCTGGATACCCTCTACGCAGAATCTGATATTATCACTCTGCATATGCCTCTTTTTGACTCCACCAGAGAAATCATCAACCGGGAAAGTATCGGAAAAATGAAGAAAGGCGTAGTGCTCATCAACTGTGCCAGAGGAGAACTGGCTGATATGGAAGCTCTGATCGAAGGTATCGAATCAGAACATATCGGTGCTCTGGGGATCGATACTGCGGAAGGAGAAGAAAAGATCATCCATCAGGACCACAAGACGGATATCCTTGCCGACCGGAACTGGTTCTATCTTCACCAGTTCCGGAATGTGATCATGACGCAGCACATGGCCTTTTATACTGACGCTGCAGTAGAAAGTATGGTAAAATGCGGCATACTGGGTATTTATCAGATGATCACCGCCGGGACCTGCGACACAGAGCTGACTTTCCAGAAATATTAAGGAGAATTCTGTTTAAAGAAACATTGAGCCGGGAGTAAAAACTCCCGGCTCGCTTTGTTTGCATCTTCTGTATCTTGTTTTCAGTCCTGCCCTGGATTTTATCGTTTATGGCGGCTGGATCAGCATATTTTATTTCCGTTTGCCACCAGTTTGAATTTGCAGCCCAGAACTTCCGCGGCTCTTCTGCACATGATCATCCGTTTCAAAAAGATCTCAAAATAATCCATTACCGTACACATTTCGTCGTCCAGTTCCAGGTCCATCTGGATCACCCGTTTTTCCCGCTTTACTTCCAGAGTGGAAGTCAGCGCCGCATAATTTACCCGGTCATGGATATCAAAGTTTGCAATGGAAGAATTCTGCACCCGGTTCCGGCGGACGTCTGTTTTATCCGCCAGAATCAGAGCGGCAGACACCACATCTACCGCAGTTCCCGTAGACTCATCATGATTGCCGATAGCAGTAGTCACTGTGAGCACATCCTCCAGGGGCATGCCCAGATCCTTCAGGATCCCATAAGCCAGAAGGGCTCCTGTGTGGGCGTGGTCATGGCGGTTAATGCTGTTGCCGATATCATGCATATACCCTGAGATCTTGCTGAGACGGATTTCCTTTTCTTTGTATCCCAGGTCTTTCAGGATCTTTCCTGCTGTCTCCGCCACTTTGGCGGCGTGTTTCTTAGAATGTTCCGTAAATCCCAGGACATTGAGTACCTGGTTTCCTCTTTCGATCAGTAAATTGATCTCTTCATTTTTCTTTATCTGTCTGTAGGTGATCTCACCTTTTTTCTCTTCAGTCATATACTGCAGCAGCTCCTTTTCTTATAGTCTCGTAATAGCGTCCATGGCAAGGGCCGAGCGCTCGCACTCCTCGGGGGAGAAGGTGACCTGCCAGCAGAGAGGACTGCCCTTCATATATTCAGCGGCAAAACTGAGCCCGTTGGTCCTTTCATCCAGCATAGGACGGTCGATCTGATTGGTATCCCCAAGAAGGATGATCTTCGTGCCTTTTCCAGCTCTGGTAATGATCCCTTTTACCTGATTGGGAGTCATATTCTGGGCTTCGTCAATGATCAGATAGGTCTTTACAATAGAACGGCCCCGGATATAATTCAAAGCTTCTGTCTGGATCATCCCTCTCTCGAAAATCTCATCTATTTTTCCCTGAAGCTCCATTTCATCCTTATATCGTTCCTCCTCATTGGAGTCGATCAGCTGTTCCAGATTGTCAATAATCGGCCGCATAAGGGGAGAGATCTTTTCCTGTTCATCTCCCGGGAGAAAGCCGATATCCGAATCAAACTGGGCATTTGGCCTGGAGATCAGGATCCTCCTGTATTCTCCTGTAGGATTATTCAACACCTTTTCCAAACCTACCGCCAGGGTATAAAAAGTCTTGCTGGTGCCTGCCATTCCTTTGATGATCACCAGAGGCGCTTTGTCCGCAGGCTGCATAAGAGCCTCCTGGGCAAAATACTGACCGGCGTTTCTGGGAGTCACTCCGTAGGGGATACTTTTCCGGTATTCCAGTTTCTTTATCATTCCTTTTTCCACTCTTCCCAGCTGGGTCTTTTTGGCAGACTGATCTGCTTTCAGGATCACAAACTCGTTTTCCTCCAGTTTCGGTACTTTCCGGTTTCCCTGTTCATCGGAAAGGTAAACGTCCTCTACCGGAACGCCTTTTTTCTTGAAATCCTTAAACTTTTCTTCCGGCACGTATACTTCAATTCTTCCCTTATACTGCCCTTCATATTCTGCCACCTGCTCTGTAGTATAATCTTCCGCCCGGATCCCTATGATCTGTGCTTTGATCCTAAGAAGGATATCTTTTGTCACCAGGATCACCTGCTGACTGGAGGACTCTGCCAATCCTTTGCAGACCTTTAAGATCCGGTTATCCATCTTGTCTTCCGGCAGATCTTCAGGAAGCTTTACATCTATGTAATTCTTCTCCACCCGGATCATTCCATGAGGTTCCAGCCGGATCCCTTCCAGAAGATTTCCCTTCAGGCGAAGCTCTTCCAGGATCCGTATGGCTGCTCTGGCATTTCTTCCTTTCTCTCCTTCTGCTTTCTTCAGGTTATCCAGTTCTTCCAGCACTACCACCGGAAGGATCACCTGATTATCTTCAAAACTCAGCAGAGCCTGAGGATTCTGGATCAGAACATTGGTGTCGATAACATAGATTTTTACCATATGCAGGTCTCCTTTACCATATAGACTTTTTTGATAAGAAATGTAAAAAGGAAAGCTATCCTTTCCTTTACAGAAAATTATAACTTTCCTTTATTTTACCTGTTACCGGATTTTGGTTAAATCTTAGTTAAACAGTTTTTTCTTATTCTTTTTATAATACACAAATCCCACCAGATCCGCCAGGGCCCATCCGATAGGTACCGACCACCAGATTCCTGTGACGCCGATAAAATCTATCCCTGACAGCACATAAGCCAGCACCACTCTGGTCCCCAGGGAAAATATAGTAAGGACCACAGACATCCCCGGCCTTTTGATAGCTCTGTATAAACCGTAGAGCAGGAACAGACAGCCGATCCCGCAGTAAAAGGCGCCTTCGATCCGCAGATACTCTACTCCTGCCTCCAGGATCTCAGTCTCAGCAGGATCCACAAAAATAGTCATCAGAGGTCCTGCAAAGATAAATACCAGAAGAGAGATCACCAGGCAGAATCCCACGGAAAGTACGACCGCTGTTTTTATCCCTTTCCGGATCCTCTCTGATTTCCCGGCGCCATAGTTCTGGGCGACAAAAGTAGAAAAGGCGTTTCCAAACTCCTGGGCCGGCATGTAGGCGAAAGAATCAATCTTCACCGCCGCCGCAAAAGCCGCCATGATCACTGTGCCAAAACTGTTCACCAACCCCTGTACCATAAGGATCCCCAGGTTCATCACTGACTGCTGAACAGAAGTCAGAAAGGAAAACTGGCCGATTTCCTTCAGCATAGCCGGTTTCGGCTTCAGATATCTGGGCTGTATCCGGAATTCCGGTGTTTTCCAGTAGGTGTAAACTGCCAGGCCGATCCCGGACACATACTGGGACAGCACCGTAGCAAAAGCTGCTCCTGCCACTCCCCAGTGAAATCCCAGGACAAACCACAGATCCAGGACAATATTCATTACAGAAGATACCGCCAGGAAGATCAGAGGCGCCACAGAATTTCCCACTGCCCTGAGAAGACAGGCAAAATAATTATACAAAAATGTAGCCAGGATCCCCCAGAAGATCACCCACAGATACTGCCGCATCATATCATAGATCTCTCCGGGGACCTGCAGAAGATACATAATGGGATCTATCAGTAGAAAAACCGCCAGATTCAGCACTGCGGCCACTGCAAGGATCAGAACAAAAGATGCTCCCAGGCTTTCATGGAGCTTTTCCATATCTCCCTCTCCGTAGCGGATAGAGAAAACCGCCCCGCTGCCCATGCACAGCCCCAGCAGGATAGATGTGAGAAAGGTCATCAGTGTGTAGGAAGATCCTACTGCCGCCAATGCCTCTGAACCAATAAACCTGCCTACGATCAGGGTATCTGCAATATTATAAAGCTGCTGCAGCATATTTCCGCCGATCATAGGCAGGGCAAAAACTACTAATGTTTTTGTGATCGGCCCCTGTGTCAGATTTTTCTGCATATTTCTTTCCCCCTTAACGGGACTATTCTAACACAAAAGAGCCTTTATGAAAACTGTTTATACCTCATCCTCGTATGGAACCGGAGTATCATCCTTCATATCCAGGTTGTTCAGATATTTCTTTGTCTCCATAACGATCACCGGCGACAGAAGAAGCACAGCCACCAGGTTGGGGATCGCCATGAGGGCATTCAGGATATCCGCTACCAGCCAGATCAGGTTTAACGGTGCGATAGGTGCGATCACTGCTACGATTATGTAAAGGACACGATATGGGATCATGATCTTCTTGCCGGCAAAATATTCAATACACCTTTCTCCATAATAAGCCCATCCCAGAACTGTGGAGAAAGCAAAGGTAATGATACCCATTACCAGGATCACCGGTCCGATCCCCGGTATCTGATTAAATGCCAGGGTAGTCAGCACGCCGCCGTCACTGATAGCTCCCATATCGATCTGCGGGTTTTTCATAATGCTGGTCACCAGAACCAGACCTGTCATAGCACAGACAACTACTGTATCCCAGAAGGTTCCTGTACTGGATACCAGAGCCTGGCGTACCGGATTCCTTGTCTGAGCAGCTGCTGCAGCGATCGGCGCGGAGCCCATACCGGACTCATTAGAAAACAGACCTCTGGCAACTCCGTAATGCATAGCCTGCATAATACCGCCGCCGATAAGACCTCCGGCTGCTGCTCCCGGCTTAAAGGCCAAAGTACAGATTGTCTTAAGAGCCGGAAGGATAAAGTCGTAATTAAAGCAAAGGATGATGATACAGCCAAACACATAGAAGAAAGCCATGAAGGGAACCAGCTTCTCACATACATTGGCAATAGACTTGATCCCGCCGAAAATAACCATGGCCACCAGAATACCTACTATGATGCCGATGATCCAGGTAGGGATCCCAAGATTCTCATTACATACAGAAGCAATGGCGTTTACCTGAGTGGCGCAGCCGATTCCGAAGGAAGCCAGGCCGCCGAAGATCGCGAAAAGAAGTCCCAGCCATTTTGCATGAAGTCCTCTCTCCAGAGCATACATGGCCCCGCCCAGCATACGTCCGTCTCTTGTCTTTACACGATATTTCACAGAGATCAATGCCTCGCTGTATTTTGTAGCGATACCAAATACACCGGTGAGCCAGCACCACAGCACAGCGCCAGGTCCTCCAAGGGCAATGGCCGTTCCCACGCCGATGATATTTCCTGTACCGATAGTTGCTGCCAGAGCTGTGGTAAGAGCCCCGAACTGGCTTACTTCGCCTTCTGCTTCAGGGTCCTTTGTCACAGAAAGCTTAATCCCTTTAAAAACCTTTCTCTGGATTCCTTTTGTCCGAATGGTCATGAAAATGTGGGTGCCTAAAAGCAGCAGGATCATGGCCCAGCCCCAGACCAGATCGTCTACCGCCTGAACGGCAGAATAGATAGTTTCGTACACTTTTGTACTCCCTCCTTTAACTTTCTCTGCGGCAGAAAGATAAGCAAAAAGGGCATATGACACCAATAAAGTCCATACACCCTTGTATCACTTCACCTTTTTATCGCAATAAACTTATTACAGTTTATACCTAAAAAGCGGAACTTGTCAAGTTTTATCGGATTTTTTATCACTGGTTTTGGCAGTTGGCCGCATCAATGGCGATCACTGTCAGCAGCCCCGGAAGCTCATCTTCCTCACTGGCAAAATCCAGGACATAAGTATCTCCCCAGTGCAGCGGTTCTTTCGCGATATGTACTACCACGCCCAGCTCATCCGTCACATCATAATTCCATTCCAGAAAATCTCCCTGTACCTTCCAGTTTTTATAATCAATTTCATATCTGGGCTTGAGAAAAGTCAGTTTTTTCTGGATACGCCCCATTTCCTGACCATGGATCACAATCTCAAAAACCGGCAGCAGCTGGAAAAGCTTCTCCCGTACCAGTCCAACTTCCTCTCCTTTGCTGTTATAGACATGAAGCTTATGGCCAAGAGACAGAAATTCTCCTTTTACAAAATATTTCGCATTCCCCTCTTCATCATAAATATCAAATGTGTCTGTCCAGGAAAACACCCGCTGTTTAATTAAAAGTTTCATCTTTTTCCCTTTCTTCTTAAAAATCGTATCTTCGGATCTGGCAGTTTTTCATGCCGAAAGCCGCAAATTCTCCATTGGTCATATCATAAAAATAGGAGTGCACAGCCCTTGCGATCCCGTTGTGGGCCACCAGCAGGACGGTTTCTCTATCGGAACGTTCCTTCAGATCATCCAGCAGATTGTATATCCTCTGGCAGAGCTTCAGCATAGACTCTCCTCCTCCATAGCTGGAGACAAAATTTTCCTTTGCCTTTTTAAATTCTGCTCCGTCTCTGGGCGTAGACTCATACATACCGAAATTCTGCTCTTTCAGCCGGATTTCCTCTTCCATAGGTATTCCTGCTGCCTCAGAAATCTGTCTGGCAGTCTCCTTTGCCCGGATCAGGGGTGAATATAAGATTTTATCGATCTTCAGACCCTGGCGCAGGATCTCCTCTCCCAGTTCTCTTGCCTGTTCATATCCCAGAGGTGTAAGGGGGATATCTGTTGCGCCGCAGATCTTATTTTCCACATTCCATACAGTCTGTCCATGTCTTACATAATAAAAGTGCCCCATTCTTTAATTCCTCTCTCTTTCTGCATTTTTGGACATTCTATCATATCCTTCCCATTGCCACAATCTTATTTTCATTTTTGCCGGTTTTTCATATTTTCTATATATACTCTGCCGTCCTCTGCCATGATCCGCAGTCTTTCATATTCTTCTAAAAGCATTTCTTTTCCCACATCTGTAATAATATAGGATTTCCGCCGGTTTTCTTCACCGGTGAGCCGTATGATCTGGTTTTTTTCAAATTTTGACAGCATAGCATACAAAGTCCCCGGCCCTACCTTTACTCTGCCGCCGGAAATCTTCCGGACCTTTTCCATAATATCCACCCCGCAGCATTCCTCGGTAAGGGCCAGCAGGATATAATACATAGGTTCTGTCAATGTCTGAAACTGTTCTCTTGCCATTCTTTAAAGCCTCCTTTTCAGGCAGACGTTCTTTCACAGGGTGTTAATGTTCCCCATTATTAGATCTTCTGAAGCTTCAGGACCTGCCGGATAAAAAGGATCTGGTCTTCATCCAGTTGATCTGCCCCGAATATGCGTATCAACGTATTTTGCTGTCGTATCAGTATTTCTTTCCCTGTTTCTTCTTTTTCCCACAGTTCTTCCATCCTGTTCAGCAACCATGTATGAGACGTTTCGTATAATTCGCAGGTAACGCTTTCCTCCGGCAGCAGTGAAGGATCTGCAGGAGTAATCTCATAAGTAACCGCTCTTCCCATGATTCCCCTTTTATCTTCCTCTATTGAGACAGTTCCTCCTCCATAGGCTGTTTCAATCTTTTCTTCTTCCTTAGGCGCCGCCGGCACCAGTCCCAGCCATAGTCCATAAACCATCACAGGAAGAATCAGGATGATCATCATAAAAGCCATTTCATGGCGATATCTTTGTGGCTTCAGCAGCCCCATCCAGCCTTTATATAGTACCACCACAATAAAAATTGTAAGCAGTAACCCGCCGCTTATCTCGTCTCCGGCAAAAAATGTAAGCGTCAGATATACCAGAGCTATAAGATAAGGGAAAAGCCACCTGATCTGTATCCAAAAATAGATCCACTCTCCTTCTTTTCCGTAAAAAGGCTCTGCTCCCATATCCAAAGCCCGACGTGCTCTGCCCGTCCAATACCGGAAATCCAGGAACCAGATCAGTTTATGGATAAACAGACAAAACAAAGTGATCCAAAGAGCCAGTTCCAGATTGTCAAAGATCCATTCCCCGGGATTGTTTGTCCGCAGGCCATTTAGCATGCTCAGTCCCAGAATACAGATAAAAATCGCCCACCTTCCTCCGGATTCTCTCTCTGCCTTTTTGATATTTCTATACCGTTCCTCCGGTTCCATAATAGGGGCCGCATCCTGATAAATTTTCCGAAAAATGCAAAGTTTCTTTCTGCTGCTTACCAGCTCCCAGCCGGCCTCCCGGCAGTATACGACAAACTCCTCTGTTTCAGGTTCCGGTTTTGTGTCATTTTCGTTTCCTTCTGAGAACACCTCCACTGCATATTCCAGATTCTGAGGTTCTTCTTTTTCAAATACCATTCCCAAACGCCAGTCTTTGAAGATCCAGCCCTGCCGGGCCATCTTCTCCAGATATAAGGCAAGATTATCACATTCCCTATAACGGAAATTTCCAAATATTACTTTTCTTCTCATAAGAACACCCCCGTTCTCCGAAAAAACTTTCCCTTAAAACAAACTATCGAGTGTCGATATTTCCTACTTTCAGTATAATATCGACACTCGATAATTGCAATAGATTTCCTATATTTTATTTTAATTTCTGCAGACAATAAGACAAGCGGTGAGCATGCTCCCATGTCCGCCTTACTTTATATCTTATAATCCCAGCTTCTCAATGATCTCTTTCAGCGCTGTCCGCACGGGTGAATCTTTTGGCAGCTGCACGGTTGGCTTTCCGTCACAGTCATACTGATATACCATATCGTCGTGAGGCACTACACCCAGAAGCTCCAGGCCCTGGTTTTTAATTTCTTCCAGAGTTCCCTGGTCCAGTTTGCCCTGAGGCGCCCGATTGACGATCAGTCCTGTTTTCTTCGGATGAAAATTCAGGTCTTTCATAAGTCTGGCAATCCTCCCTGCTGCCTGGACGCCTCTCCTGGAGCAGTCGCTGACCAGGATGGCGATCTCCATTGCCGGCAGGATTCCTCTGCTGATATGCTCCATTCCCGCTTCATTATCCACCACAATGTAAGGATAATGACTCTGGAGTTTCTGTACCTGGGTCTGTACCAGACCGTTTACAAAGCAATAACACCCCTGTCCCTGGGAACGTCCCATGACCATCAGGTCGTAGTCATCTTCCTCTGTGACAGCATCCATCATACGGGCTTCCAGATATTCTGCTTTTGTCATCCCAGCCGGAATCTTATATTTCGGATCCGTACCTGCCCGTTCAATCTCTTCTCTCAGTTCTCCCAGAGTAACTCCTGTCTCTACGCCCAGAACTTCATTTAAATTAGAATTGGCGTCTGCGTCCACAGCCAGCACCGGCTTTTTACCTGTCTCACAGAGATACTGGATTAAAAGCCCGCACAGTGTAGTCTTACCCACGCCGCCTTTTCCGGATACTGCAATAATATGTCCCATAATTCATTCCTCCTGTCTCTATTTTCCTTATAAGGGATATATTTTACTGAACATGTTGTTGATTTTCTTACAGTATGGATATTATAATAAAATTCAAAAGAATACAATGATCAGATTTACAGATTTGCCATGTTTCTCAACAGATTTTAAAAATTGTCTATGAACAGGGGGATTTTATGTGAAAAATAAAATGAAAGTTACAGACCGCCGCACCAGATATACCCGGCAGACCATTAAAGACTCTTTTCTGACTCTTCTGGAGGAAAAACCTTTCTCCAAGATCACAGTAACCGAAATATGCCGCATATCAGAGATCAACCGGGGAACCTTTTATCTTCATTATTATGATATAGATGACGTGCTGGATGATCTGCTGAATGATGTGATCACAGACACTTCCAGCATACTTGATCATGTGCTCTGCCCGGAAAAACTGGGCTGTACCTATCCTTTCTGCCGGAAAGTTCAGGAAGATACGCGGCTTCAGGTCCTGTTTTTTGATGATGTGGCTTCTTCCCGGCTCCTGGAGAAGCTCTGCGAACTGTCCAAAGAAGAATTTGTCACCCATCTTATGCAGAACAGCCTCCTTACCTTTGAGCAGGCGGAGGCTGTCCTTTATTTTCAGATGAACGGCTGTCTGGCTATTAATAAACGAATGCTGAAAAACAAATGTACAAACTGGCAGGAAATCCAGCAGGCCATAGACCATTTTATCAAGGCAGGTCTGGAAAGCTTCCTGATCTGTGACGGACGCCAGACTGTCTCTAAAAAGAATCCATCCCCGCAAAATACGCCGGAAAAACTGTAACCGGAAAGGATCATCCTTTCTATCTTTCTCTATTTTCTCTTACCAGCTCAATAGCTTCTTTACCGCTGATATGTTCTATAGAAAGTTCCAGCATACACAGAGGAGAAAACTCCCGGTCAATGGCTCTGTTTGTTTTCTCCTCCGGTTCTTCCGGGGCATATTTCAGGGCAAGCTTTTCAATGGCCCTTCTTTTTTCCGCTTCTCCTTCCAGAATACGGATCTTTCCAAAAACGATCACGCTGCGGAAATAGGTGGTATATTCTTCCGGTATGATCTGATCCTGGTCAATAACACAGAAAGAAACTTTTTCATTCCGTTTTAAGGCTTCTATCTTATATCCCCTTTTCCCGCAGTGAAAGAAAATCTTTCCCTTCTCGTAATAATAACTGAGGGGAACGGCATAAGGATAACCTTCCTCTCCCTCCAAAGCCAATACACCTGAGGTTCCCCTTTCCAGGATCTTCTCACAGGCCTCCAAAGGAAGAGCCTGTTTTTTTCTTCTCATTTCTCCGAACATTTTCTGAAATCCTCCTGTAATCTCTGTCTTTTTCTCCGAAGTTTTACTTGTCCCGCCGGTCTTATCCCACAAAAAAACGCCTGGCTCCATTCCTTCTAAGGCCTATCGGAATGGATCAGGCGTTACCCGGCGGCAAACATTCTTCATAACTCTTCATCAAACAACTAGGAATTTAACACAGAGCCGCTCCAAAGTCAAGATATGTTTTAAAGGATTCCCAGCCCCTTTACTGTAAGCATAATGAAATCCTGCACATTGGTCACAATAGTGGTCGCAGAAAGACTGCCTCTGTCCAGAAGCTTGTTCACCACAAATTCATCAGCGTCTACTGTATAGAGGAAAACCGGACGGATCTCCTTCTCAGCGGTTACAGTATAGGAAGGTGTCATATTCCCTGTGGCGATAGTGTGGAGCATAGTAGCCAGACAGATCACAGTAGTGGCTTTTTCCACCATCTGACGCATAGCCGTCTGTCCCTCATAGGCATTTCCGATCACCTCCGGCAGTGGTCCGTCATCCCGGATAGAGCCTGTAAGAACAAATGGGATCTTGTTTTTCACACAGCTGTACATAATGCCGTTGTCAATCTTATAATCTTCTATAAACTGAGGGATAGATCCGCTTTTTCTCACCCGGTTGATCACATCCAGATGATTGTAATGACCGTTTGGATGGGACTTCTGAGTATAAATATCCTGCCCCAGAGCTGTATGGAACATGGCCCCTTCCAGATCATGGGTAGCCAGGGCATTTCCTGCCATAAGACCGTCCACATAGCCGTTTTCCACCATAGCTTCCATAGCTCTTCTGGCATCAGCATCAAAAGCAAAAGCCGGTCCCATGACCCAGAGGATATTCCCATGTTCCCGCTCATAATTCAGCAGTTCAAAAAGTCTGTCATAGTCTCTGGCATAAGAAGTCTCCCGGCTTCTTCCCTGACGGAACACAAACTGATCCTTCTGGGTTTCTTCCGGATTTTCAAATCCTGTGGTGTGAAGATAGATCCCCTCTTCTCCCTTTTCCGTTCTTCCCAGGATCACCCGGTCTCCTTTTTTCAGATTCCTGTTTTCCACCACTTTTAAAGTTCCGTCCTTGTCATATACTACACTGGAATCCATGCGGGATTTTTCCGGCAGCATCCATTTCCCGTTGATCTTAAAATACTCCGGATACATAGATGTACTGTGGTAATTCTCCGGAGCGACTCCGTCTGCTGCCGCTTCCTCCCATTTGGCATCCGGCGCGTTTTTCAGCGGCTCTGACGAAAAATCTGGTTCATAATATTTTGGTAATGTAAACATTCTCTTCTCTCCCTCATATTTTATTTGTTTTTTCTATATACACAGCGGCCATTAATATACGTTTCCGCCACGCTGACCTGATCGATCTCTTCCGGAGGAATTTCCAGGATATCCCGGTCAAGGATAAGAAAATCTGCCTTATATCCTTCTTTTAACTGGCCAAGCCTGTCAAATCCCACCATTTCCGCAGATTCCTTTGTATAAAGGATCAGGGCTGTCTCTATACCAATGGCCTGGTCTTTTCCGCAATCCGTGCCGTCCCAGGCCTTCCGGGTTACTGCTCCTTTTATATTGGGGAAAGGGTCCGAAGGAACCGCCCAGGAGGTAGCCGGAGCGTCTGTGGATAAGCAGAGCTTTACTCCTTTATCCAGCAGATGGCGGATCGGGTAACAAGTCTTCATCCTCTCGGTTCCCAGGTTTTTCAGATAACTTTCAATCTCTGCATAAAGAAAGATAGGCTGTGTCACAAAACCGATTCCATGTGCGGCTGCCTTTTCAATGCTGTCTTCTGAAGGAAGGGTGATATGCTCTACCCGGACATAAGGTTCCGGACCCTGATTCCACTTTTCTTCTCTGACGGCCCGGTCTACCACTCTTTCAATGGCTTTCGTTCCCATAGCATGCATGGAAAGCTGACAGTGATTTTTCTTACAGAAATCAACAGCAGTTTCCATCTGACGGTCACTGCATACGGAAATTCCACAGGAATCAGAATCCAGATAAGGTTCTGCCATCCAGGCGGTCTTTCCTGAAACGCTTCCATCTCCGATCAGTTTCAGACCGGAAACAAAAATCTGCTGTTTCTTATTAAAACGTTCCTCAGGAATCTGGAAATCTTCTTTATCCATAAAGAAATCCCACATATAGTAAACACCCACTTCCTGGAGAAAACCTTTCCGGACTGCCTCCTGGTACAAGAGGTAATTGTCCCCTTCGTCCAGATTTCCCATATCCGTCACAGCTACAATTCCCTGAGAAGTGAGAAGTTTTCCCAGCTCTGTCAGATTTTCCACTGCTTCTTCCCGATTTTCCGGAGGCATAAAAGGTGTGACCAGATTTCTGGCATTTTCCTTTAGGACTCCTGTAGGTTCACCATTTTCGTCCCGTTCGATCTCCCCTCCTTCAGGGTCCGGGGTATTCCGGTCAATTCCTGCCATCTCCAGAGCTTTGCTGTTGACGCAGCGGATATGACCGCAGGTCCGTACAATAGACACCGGGGAATCACTGCAGCCCTTATCCAGATCCCACCGGGTGATAGAACGGCGCTCAGCAAACTTTCCTTCGTCATATCCCCAGCCGAGACACCATTTTCCCGGTCCCTGCGCTTCTCTCTTTTCACGTACTGCCTGGATCAGTTCTTCAATGGAATGGATCTTTGGGGGCAGAGCCGATATCTGCCGGCTGTAATCCGCCAGCATAAGGGGATGCATGTGGGCGTCTACAAACCCCGGTATCACCCGGCTTCCCTGAAGATCTACCCTTTCACAGCCCTGAGGGGCCAGCTTTTCTACTTCTTCCCTGCTGCCAACTTTCCGGATAACTCCCTCCTCTGTCAGCATGGCCTCTGCATACAGATTTTCCTTATCTGATGTGAAGATTTTTCCGTTTTCGTAAATACAAGCGTTCATTTATGTACCGTACCTCCATTTATCTCCTATATCGCATAGGGAACACTTTCCTTCCCCGTTACCTTATAAGTTACCGCTCCCACCAGAAATCCGATGATCGTAGGCACTACCCAGGCAAAGCCCTGTCCAGCAAAGGGGATCATATAAATAATATTCATAATGCCGGATACGTCTATCGGGATCAGTCCGGAAGACTGGGCCACATTTAATGCGTCAAACAAAGACATGACTGCGGATACGATCACCGCTCCTTTCCAGGCTCCGTCATTAGGCACAAACTTTTTAAACAATCCCAGGATCATCATGACCACAGACATTGGGAAGATAATGGTAAAGATCGGACCGGAAATAGTCAGCACATTGCTTACTCCTGTAGAAGATACCAGGAAAATGGCAATGGTGATCACCAGAGAAGCCAGCTTATAAGAAACTTTTCCTTTTGTCCAGTCTTCCACCCACTGACCAGTGGTAGCGATCATTCCCACCGCCGTAGTCAGGCAGGCAAAGATCACAGCCAGGGACAGCACAACACTTCCCCCTGTACCTGCCAGCCTTCTCACCAGATCAGTAAGAAGATAAGTGGTATCCACATCTGCAGGATAGTCATTTCCTCCCTGGGCTCCCAGATAGGCTAAGCCGCTGTATACAATAAACAAAAGAAGGAATCCAATAACAATAATCCCAAACATCATTTTCCGGTACTCTTCTTTTTTGGTATAGCCCTTCTGCTGAAAAGCCGCAATAAAAATTCCAGCACAGATAATTCCCGTTCCTACATCTCCTGTATTATATCCGGTGAGGAAAGCACTGAGAAAGGCTTCCTGCCCGCTTGCCTGGGTTCCTCCCTGGACCGGTCCCAGAGGCCGGAATATGGCCAGAAGGATCACTACCAGCAGAGTAATGAGAAGGATCGGTGTCAGATATTTACCGATCCGGTCAATGACATTAGACTTATTCATGGCAAAATAGTAAGATATCCCAAAGAAAAGAAGGAGGAAGATAATTCTGGCATACACAGGAAGAGATCCGAAGATCCCTTCAAATCCGGTCTCGTAAGCTACCCCTCCGCACCTGGGAATGGTTCCGAAAATAACTACCAGAAGTCCCAGACCCATATACAGGTAATGCCACCAGCTTGTTACATGCTTCATCATATCCTGGATTCCATACCCCACGTTTCCCACTGCCGCTACTGCCAGCATAGGGAAGAGGATGGCAGAAATAGCCAGACCTCCAATTGCCCAGAATACATGCTCACCGGAAAGCAGCCCTACCTGAGGCGGAAATATCAGGTTTCCAGAGCCGAAAAAAATGGCAAACATGGCAAATCCTGTGATCAAAATGTCCTTAAACATACTTTTCTTCATCTTATCTCTCCCTTCAAGCACCATATTAATACGATAATCTTTCACCGCATAAAAGTACGCCGCAAAAAAAACAGGTGCCTCAGTCTGAAGCCGAAGCACCATCGCTTATATCTATATATCATACTCCTTTCATTATAGCTTTGTCAATATTTTATATTTTCCCTAAAGTTTCCACAATTTTTTCCTGCTGGACCTTATCCGGCGCAAAGCTCAGGTCTATCTTCACGATCCTGTCTTTCATGCAGATCAGATACCGATAAATTTTCTGCCCTTTTCTGCTAAATTCTGTCTGCCGGATCTGAAGCACTCCCTTCTCTCCTTTTTTCCATGAATCCATAGACTTCCAGTTTTCCCCACTGCCATAAGTCCGTTCCATAGAAGATCTGATAAATCCGTAAAGAGGTTCCAGTTTTACCTTTGCCACCACGTATTCCAGGTAATATCCCGGATCTCCCCCGGCCCCGGACAAAACCTCATCATAAAACTGTTCTATCTCCATCCTGGAAAGGAAAACGGAGCTTTGGATATTCTGGGTATCAATATATCCTTTCCCGTCAAACTCCGGTCCGGCCAGCTCCTGAAGCGTCAGGGGATTTTCCTGTCCGTCCCAGTGAAATCCGTTTTTTTCATAATAGTTTTCATAATAGTTTCCATAATAGTCTTCTGCATCAGAGGAGAGCAGGTGCCGGTAACCATTTATTACAAAAAAGAAAATAAAAAAAGCAATGCCAAAATTGATTCCTATGTTTACTACGGTACTGATTCCTTTGTCTCTCATACCGTTTCGGATAATATCCTGAAGATAATAGACGATCCAATAGCCAACCAATATGAGCAGTACCAGTATCTTTCCTGCCGTAGAGGCGTAAAAAATTGCAGCGGCTATAGTCAACCATATAATTATTTTTGAAGCCGCAGGATGTCCTTTGGTGGGCGTAAAAGACTGGTCTCTCTGTGCATTTACCTTTGCCTTTCGATACCAGCGCTGATAAGTAATAAACTCCACTACCCCATAAATTCCCAGCATCAAGCCCATGAAGGTCAGGGTTAGGCCGGTTCCGCCGGAAAGGGTCCTTACTCCGTCAAAGTAAAGACTCAATATGAAATAAATAACGATCAGCCAGCCGATCCCTCCCAGGACTCCATCTGCGATCCTGAATCTTCTTGATCCTCTGCGGATATTTTCCACCTGAAGATCTGCCTGGGTTTCCAGGGGAACAGGATTTTCCCTTTCATTACAGAAAATCTTCATAGGTCCATGTTCTGCCGCCAGCTCCCATCCTGCCATCTCACAGTATTCTTCAAAGGTCAGCTCCTCCCCGGTAGGAGGAGCATAGACCCCGCCTCCCGGAAAATATCCCACTGCATAGTGAAGGGGCTTAGGCTCGATCCTGTGATAGTGCCAGAAGATCCCCATTCTGTCCAGAGCCCAGCCTTTCCCTGCCATTTTTTCAAAGTGCCGTTCCATTGTAGTATGGTCATAATAATAAGACCATACCAGTTCAAGCTTCCCCCTTCTCATTTTCCTGCACCTCCATATAACGGCGGTAGTCTGCCGCCTGACCGCATATCCTCTCATACTCTGCCCGAAGTGCCTCTTTCCCTATCTCTGTAAGAATATAACTTTTTCTTCTTCCCTCCACTTTTGTCTCTACGATCATTTCTGCCTGGGAAAACTGGTCCAGAAGATTATAAAGGGTTCCCGGTCCTATATTTACCCTGCCTTCTGTCATCACGCGGACCTTCTCCATAATATCCATACCGCAACATTCCTGCCTGAGGCAGAGAAGGATATAAAACATCTGTTCCGTTAAAGTCTGAAACTTTGCTCTGGCCATAGCATCGCTCCTTTTATCGAATATCAATATTCTTCTGATTTCACTATAACATCGAATATCGATAATGTCAATCTGTTTTATCCTGTCTCCGCCTTGATTTTACAGATCCATTTCCTCCAGAAGTGCCCCATACCCGGCATACTCTGCGATCTGCTTCATTCCCTCTGCCGCTTCCTCCAGGGAATAATCATGGGCCTCCAAAAATTCCCGGCCTTTCTCACTTACATATTCATAAAATAAAACGGCCGCCGCCAGTTCCTCGGGATTCTCATGATCCAGATTTTCCAAAAGAATATTTTCTGCTTCATTGATCTTCCCCTGGTCTACCAATCCCGTAAGATCATCCAGATTGCTTCCTGAAACAGAAAACTTATTCTCCTTTGGCAGTTCTACCTGGGTATACTTTTTTCCAAAAATCAGCGAAAATAATACCCTGGCCGCTTCTTTGATCATACGCATGATATAATCGCTTTCTTCCTCATAGATCATAAATCCACCTTCTCTCTCCTGTTTCTCTGCTTTTTATTAATCCAGGCTAGTCCTCTCAGGATCAGAAAACCGATGATCGTAATTCCCAAAAAGAAGCCTGTACCTAACTGTATTGCCCGGATTTTATCTGCTCCCATTCTCAGTATACAGAAGCCATATAAAACCGAAAAAACGCCGCTGCACAATATACTGATCACCAGATCTGAAAACCAGGCTCTCTTTTTCCCGGCTCTGCTCTCCCACAGCCCATTATATAGGAGCAGTGAAATATATGCGATTCCTCCAACAATAACTGCTGCAGTTTCTCCCATAACAATTTTTATATCGGAAGTTAAGGCTATCTGTAGCAGGATCCCTATAACACAGGTAAAAAACATCACCATAAACGCCACATTCCCTGCCTTTGCTTTCTGTTTTTTTTCCAGTTCACTGTAATCCGCTGCCTTCAATAGAGTATTTTTCAGCTTCTTATCCATATCCTCATTTCTCCTTTCTCCGTTCAGGATTTCTTCAAGTTCTACATCATAGTATTCTGCAATCTGGATCAACAGGCTTAAATCCGGCATATTCACGCCGTTTTCCCAGCGGGAGATCGTCCGTCCCGCTACCATAAAAATCTCCCCGGCCTGCTCCTGGGTAAGTCCCCTCTCTTTTCGGAGGAGTTTCAGAAATCCTCCGATTTTTTTCATATCCATGTCCGTCGCCCCCTTTCTACTTCCAGAATACATAGCTGTGATTCAAAAGACCAGGACATAAAAGGAGAAATGAGGAAAAATCTGCCGGACATAAAATGTCCTGTCCATATATCCTGACTTTTTCGGAAATCTACAGCCTTAGAGATACTTTTTTTACTTATGTGTATCAAAACTTCTTCATTAATCTGATTATACCATTTTCTTGTTCTTTTTCCCTCTCTTCTTCACTTTTTATGAAATAGAAAAGGGCAGTATCTAGAACAAGGATTCACCTTGTTCCGGATACTGCCCTGACGGCTTCTATAATTTATTATTCCTGATATTCTGATCTTTCACAGCAAAATCTTTTTAACCCTTTTCTCTGGCCTCCGCCGCTTTATTAATACAGGTAATTGCGTTCAGACTCCGGGGATAGCCGATGTAGGGCAGGCACTGGGATACCACTTTTGTAAGGAACTCTTTGTCATTTCCCAGATTCATATTTCCTCCCGCATGGGCAATGAGCTGAGGTTCACATCCTCCCTGGGCTGCCAGGAAGCAGAAAGTGATCATCTCTCGCTGAGCCAGTGTAAGACCGGTACGTGTATAATAGTCTCCAAAGCAGTTGTCTGCCAGCCACCGGTTAATATGGCCGTTTTTCCAGGCTTCTCTCATGCCCTCGCCAAAAATATCCACCTGGGCCTGTGCCCCTTTCTCCAGACGGTCTTCCATAGTAGTTGTAGCCTGTCCTTCCAGAGGCAGTTTCACGCCTCTTTCTGTCAAAATCTCATTTACTGCATCCAGAAAAGGACGTACCCTGCCTATGCCCAGATAATCTACTGCCTGATAGACTACCTCTTTCACCATAACAGGAGTAAGCCCTCCGTCCAGTGCCCGAGGCAGTTCTGTCTTGAACTCATCAATCCCCTGGCACCCCAGAAGGATGGCGATGATCGCCATGTGGCATGTGGTTTCCTCTAACTGCTGTCCTTCTTCCCGGACTACCTCTTCAAAAGCAAAATGTTCAAACCGTTCCGCAAACTCCGGATCTGTTTCTCTGTAATCCATCTTGACATCCTCCTTATTTTCCCTATTTTCCTTATTTTACTTTGTTTCTATTTTCTGACTGCCTGTAGACCAAACATGGGTCTGCTTAGCGGCAGCCGGTGTATTCTGAGCCATGACTCCTACCAGTTTATGAGGAACATAAGCCTCTTCCAGATATCTCATCTCTTCCTCCGTAAGCTGAAGATCCACGGCTTTTGCCGCTCCCTGGATATGGTGGAGTTTAGTGGCGCCTACTACCGGCGCGGTTACCTTCGTCAAAAGCCAGGCCAGAGAAATCTCAGTCATAGATACGCCCCGCTTATCTGCCAGCTCTGCCACCCGGTCAATGATCACCTGATCCTGACGGGCAGTATCATCATATTTCAGTTTTGCATAGCTGTCCTCTTCAAGTCTCTTGGAAGTTTCTCCCGGGTGTTTGGAAAGACGTCCTCCTGCCAGAGCGCTGTAAGGCGTCATAGCAATATTGTCTTCTGCACAAAGCTTAGCCATCTCTCTTTCTTCCTCACGGAAGATCAGATTATAATGGCCCTGAATGGATACAAACTTCTGGAAGCCTTCCTTTTCTGCCAGTGCGTTTGCCTTGGCAAGCTGATAGGCAAAACAGTTGGAAATTCCGATATAACGGGCTTTTCCCTCTTTAACGATCTTGTTCAGACCCTCCATAATATCGTAAAGAGGAGTCTCGTAATCCCACATATGGTAAATATACAGATCTATATAGTCCAGTCCCAGATTTTTCAGACTGGTATTGATCATCCGTTCAATATGTTCCTGTCCGGAAATTCCCTGCTGGATCTCCTCCGGTGTCCGGGGGAGAAATTTTGTGGCAATTACCACATCTTCCCGCTTTGCAAAATCTTTTATCGCCCGGCCTACATACTGCTCACTGGTACCGCTCTGATACCCGATAGCTGTATCAAAAAAGTTAACTCCAAGATCCAGTCCTTCTTTAATGATTTCCCGGGAATGTTCCTCGTCTATTGTCCAGCTGTGCTGTCCGTTTTTGGCATCTCCAAAGCCCATACATCCCATACAGATCCTGGACACCGTCAGATCTGAGTTGCCAAGTTTTGTATACTTCATAAAAGAATCCCTCCCTGTTTTTATTCTGCATGGATCCTTCATCGGATCTTCTTTTGGTTTTATTATAGTGAGAAAATGACCATCTGTCTAATACCTATGCTTTATCTTTCTCCATGCCTTTTTTCTATTTTTCCATTTTCCAGTGCCGCAAATATATCTTTTAGGCATTGACAGCGATCCAATCTAAGCATTAGACACGCTTCTCTTTCAAGACTAAAATATAAAAGTACAAAGATAAACACGCTTGTATTTTACACGGTGTCCTTTTATCCGCAGACAAATGAACTGATACAAATAAGGAGGAGTTCTATGACCATTGATGAGGCAAGCAGGCGCTATAACATTCCCCTGGAAATTCTCCAAGAGTATGAACAATGGGGACTGTGCGGAGCCGTAAAAAAAGTGATGGGCGCCTGGCAGTATGATGATACAGATCTGGAGCATCTGAGTATGATCATGACCCTTCACGATATCGGTTTTGAAAATTTTGAGATAGAAACCTATATGAGAAAATTACTGGAAAAGGAATCCGGAGAGGACCAGTGTCTGAAAATGCTGGAGAAGAAAAGGCAGAATCTTTTAGACGAGATCCATTTTCGGGAAAAACAGCTCAGCAATCTGGACTATCTCCGCTATAACATCTGCAAAGAGCAGGATACCGGGAAATCATTCTAAGGAGGTATTTTATTTATGAAAATTCAGGACAAAGCAACCTTTGATAAAGCCAATGTATTCGGCCTGGGGCAGGAGAATACCGCTTTTGCCCAGTATTTTATTGGAAACTCTTATTTAAATCCCCTGACAAAGCCGGAAGAAAGCCCTGTATTTCTGGCAAATGTCACATTTGAACCAGGCTGCCGCAATAACTGGCATATCCATCACGCCAAAACCGGAGGCGGACAGATCCTGATCTGCACAGCAGGCAGCGGCTGGTATCAGGAAGAAGGAAAAGATCCGGTAAGTCTGGAGCCAGGCACTGTCATCGTGATTCCCCCTGAAGTAAAGCACTGGCATGGAGCCAAGGCAGATAGCTGGTTCTCCCACATTGCCTTCGAAGTTCCGGGAACAGAGACCAGCAACGAATGGCTGGAAGCTGTAGATGATGAAACATATTCCAAATTAAAATAATTAGATTGCGCATAATACTTAATCCTCCTGTTGATTGGCGTGCTGCCTGAGAGTATGGTGAAGGCAGCATGTCCAATTCTCAGGGGGATGTTTTTATTTCTGCAGGCAACGAGCCAAGCGTACATGCTTGCGTCACTGCGAGTTTGATGCCCCGTATGCTTGGTATCGGAGTCTTTTACTTCCCCAGGCAAAGGGGATTTTGATTTATGGCAATAGGTGGTCACTAAAACGTGCCATCTAGTACTATTTCAAATATTTGTAGACAAGCCGTTCTACAATCTGCATATTTAAAACTGTTTTTTCTGTCTCATATGTAAGGATCAGGCGCTCCCCCGGATAAATTCCGTTTTCCTCATATGCATAAATCTTTCTGATCGCGTTTTGTGCATAAACCGGATCGTCCATCCTGCCGTCATGCTCCCAGTAGATTTCCTGTCCGGTCTTTGCTGACAGAAAAGTGAAATCCGGATAGAGCGTTCCAAAATTTTTCAGATGTAAAGGACATTCATATTTGTAAGGGATCTGGTTTCTGTAAAAGAAATCCGCCAGTATCTTTTCAGATTTCGAACGTACCCTTTCTCCCCGTTCACTCCGAATCAGAGGAGTATCCTCTCTGAATTCTTTTCCTTTATACTCCTGTTTTTCCCATTCTTCTATCTGGCGTTTCCAGATAGTCTCCACCGGCCGGATACGCTTTTGTTTTTCTATATGTTCTTTCCAATATACCATTTCCACCTCGTCATCTTCATAATCCCTGGTTATTTTCTTGATTTGATCAAGTCTTTTGGAAACTAATCGGATTATCTTCTCATCATAGGATTTCTGAGCGAGCCTACAGATCAGTTTCTGGTTTTCTTTTGGAATATACGTCCCTTTTGTCTTATCTCCCGGCATGCCCTGATAAAACTGTACCCACTTTTTGTTTACAGATATCCGCAGCGAACCAGGCGGAACATCCTTTTCCATTTCTTTTGCTGTTTTCTCCAATATATTCTCCAGTCTGCGCTGCTCACAGAGTAGCATATCTTTAAGACCTTTCATCAATTGCTCCTTTCCTGATTTTTCTACAAATAAATTTTTTCTGAATTTTCTGCTGGAGCCATCAGCTCATTTCTACAGGCGAATTTCACCTTTTCCGATTTTCTGCTGTAGGCCTCAGTCTATTTCTACGGGCAAATTTCACCTTTTCCGATTTTCTACCGTAGGCTTGGACTCATTTCTACCGGCGAATTTCGCTTTTCTCGATTTTCTGCCGCAGGCTTCAACTTATTTCTACCGGCGAATTTCACCTTTTCTGATTTTTTGCTGTAGGCTTCAGCCTATTTCTACCGGCGAATTTCGCTTTCCTCGATTTTCTGCTGTAGGTCTCGGCTTATTTCTACAGCCTGGTTCTTGATTTCTTATATTTGGAACGTTTTCCGATGACTACCGGATGTTTGATATAATTAATTTGAATTAATTTGAATTGATATGATATAAGTTGATTTAAAAATCCCGGAAGCCGAAACTTCCGGGATAAATATCTTTTGTAATACAGCGTATGCTCTTTGATTATCTCTTGGAGAACTGTGGAGCACGACGTGCAGCTTTGAGACCGTATTTCTTTCTCTCTTTCATTCTTGGGTCACGAGTTAAGTAACCTGCTGCTTTCAGAGCTGGTCTGTAATCGCTGTCTGCTTCCAGAAGAGCTCTGGAGAT
>DXIQ01000057.1 GCA_019112785.1 Candidatus Blautia stercorigallinarum | reverse complement strand
AGAGGGGGACTTGAACCCTCGACACTACGGGTATGAACCGTATGCTCTAGCCAGCTGAGCTATCTCGCCATATCATATGTTTCGCTGCCTCAACAGCTTGCTTGTCTATTATATCGGGATAACTTCAAAATGTCAAGAGAAATTTGAATAATTTGAAAAAAACCGAAAGACAAAAAAATAGCCCCGGCACCAATTCACCAGGGCTGCATAGCGAGAGGGGGACTTGAACCCTCGACACTACGGGTATGAACCGTATGCTCTAGCCAACTGAGCTATCTCGCCATATTTCTTTTTGCTTTTTCGCAAAAGAATGGGACCTATAGGGCTCGAACCTATGACCCTCTGCTTGTAAGGCAGATGCTCTCCCAGCTGAGCTAAGATCCCGTTCTCAGTCGGCCTCACCGCCGACTGCTTTGCTATTATATAATAGATTCCGACGAAATGTCAACACTTTTTTTCAAATTTTTTATTTTTCCAGTCCGATCACTTCGTCTACCGGCAGAGACACCACCACGCCGTGGGCCGGGCTGTGAAGTCCGCAGGAACTGCAGATAGCAGACATCACCCGCGCTTTATCCTCTTTTGGAACAATGATCATGACAAAATCCTGTTCTTCCTGAAGAGAGATCCCGAAATGCTGGCTCACATGTTCAGAATTCCGCCGTCTTCCTCTCATGACGGTTCCTCCTTTAGCTCCCGCTTCCCTGGCCGTGTCAACAACCTGGTCGCTGTAGCCTGAAGTTACAGATACCCAGATCACATTATATTTAGACTTCTCGTGTATTTCTGCCATATCTCCCTTAATCCTTTCTTCAATTTTTCTTTTTATTTCGTTCTGATTAATATCCTCATGATATTCCTGTTTCAGCATCTGGAGCATAGGGGTCTGCAATCCCGTAATGGGAATTGTAAGTGCGATTCCCTTTCCTTTCTGATGAAAGGAAAATTTCTCTCCCATTTTTTTCAGCAGTTCATTTGCATTTGTTTTTGGCAACAAACCAACGGTAAGCAGACGGAGGGTGCCTCCCAGTCCGAAAATATCCATAATCTCCGAAGGAGCAGTTCCCCTTCCCCTGCACTGATACCAGATAGGAACGTACATGGAATCCAGCATTGCCTCTAATTTTTTTTCATCTTCTTCCCGCATGATAAATATCATTAAACGCAGAGCAGCGGGTTTTCCTTCCTGTGACGCGCTCATTCAAAATCCTCCTCAATCTCAACAACCGTATCCTCTGAAAATCCTTCTTCCATCTGAGGTACTGCTTTTGCTGCTTTCGATTTATGCATATAGATCAGCCCCATGATCTGGATAGCCAGCAGCGGCGCCATAGCTACAAGCGCAACTACGCCAAAGGCATCTGTGACCACATTTCCGCCAACAGCCGTACAGGCCCCCATAGCTAAGGGCAGAAGAAATGTAGAAGTCATAGGCCCGCTGGCAACACCGCCTGAGTCAAAGGCAATACCAACAAACACAGAAGATACAAAACGGCTCATTACAATGGCTATAATATATCCTGGGATAATAATCCAATAAATATTGATCCCTGTCAAGACCCTGACCATAGATAATGCAACTGCGCAGGCCACACCAATGGAGAGAGCCGAGTTCATCATCTTATGGGATATGGTTCCTCCTGTAAGATCTTCTACCTGTTTATTCAATACCTGCACCGCCGGCTCCGCCTTTACTATATAATATCCGATAATGATCCCGATAGGAGCCAGGGCCCATTTAAATATTCCTTCTCCAAGGCCGCTTCCAAGAAGGCTTCCCACAGGAGCAAAGCCTACGTTTACGCCTGTCAAAAACATGATCAGTCCCAGGATCGTATAGACAAATCCCACTACCATCCTCAGGACCTGACGACCATGGAACGTCCTGGTAAATAACTGGAAGAATACAAATACTCCTGCTACCGGCAGCATGCTGACAGCCACTTCCTTACTGTATTCGGGAATCGCTATCACAAACTGTTTCACCACATCCCGGGTGGTGGCAATATCTATAATGTTCGTTGCCGTATAGACAGCTTCCTCCGGGTTATAAAAGATTCCAAGGAGAAGCACCATCATGATCGGTCCTATACTGCACAGAGCAACCAGACCGAAACTGTCGCTGGCGCCTTCTTTGTCGCTTCTTGCGGCAGAAAGACCTACACCGAGTGCCATGATAAAAGGTACAGTCATAGGTCCCGTGGTAACGCCACCGGAATCAAACGCAACAGCGGTAAAAGAATCTGGAGAAAAGAAAGATAACAGAAACAGAAGAATGTAAAATACCATCAGCATCATAGACAGGCTGATGTGGAAAATAATACGCAGAACGGCTACCACAAGGAAAAGACCTACGCCTACGGCCACCGTCCAGATCAACACCTGATTCGGGATCGAAGCCACCTGATTTGCCAGAACCTGAAGATCCGGTTCAGCTATGGTAATGATCGCTCCCATTATAAAACTGACCAACACAATGAGGATAATACTTTTGCTCTTTATC
The DNA here is from genome assembly GCA_019112785.1 of Candidatus Blautia stercorigallinarum. Lineage (GTDB taxonomy): Bacteria > Bacillota > Clostridia > Lachnospirales > Lachnospiraceae > Blautia > Blautia stercorigallinarum. The sequence continues at coordinate 11,360 of DXIQ01000057.1, read as the reverse complement.
AACCGTGCTCCTACACTCTGTCCCAGAGCTGTCATAGACATCTCTGCCCCCAGCTGGAAGAATCCCATACCCACGATCAGCAGCACCGCTCCCGTAAGAAAAAGGGCCAGAGTTCCGATCTCCATGGGCACCAGAGTAATACTCAGCAACAATACGATCACAGTGATCGGCAGAACACTGGATAAAGATTCCTGAATTTTTTCTTTTAATTTTTCATTCACAACAGGCCACCGCCTCCTCTTTCATTTTTAAGCCTCTTTTTGTAACAAATGATATATTCAGTATATAATATTTTTTATAATTCTTCAAACAAAAAAACAAATTTTTTATATTTCAATTTTTGTCAAGGGCCAAAACTTTATTAAATTTTCTCCTGTGCCGTATATTGTTTGCCCCCTGTGAGAATCATTTTAAAGAGAACATCTGCATTTACAGGATTTCTATTACGCGACAGGAGGATTCTTGCTATGGCACTTAATAAAGTTGAAATCTGCGGAGTGAACACTTCACGGCTTCCCATTCTTACAAATGATGAAAAAGAGGTGTTGTTTGAACGGATAAAACAAGGTGACATGGAAGCGAGAGAACAATATATCAAAGGGAATCTCCGTCTGGTGCTGAGCGTCATCAAACGCTTCTCCAGCAGCAGTGAAAATCCCGATGATCTATTTCAGATCGGCTGCATCGGCCTTATAAAAGCCATTGATAACTTTGACACTACCTTAAATGTAAAATTCTCTACTTATGCGGTCCCTATGATCATCGGAGAGATCCGCCGGTATCTCAGGGACAACAATTCTATCCGGGTCAGCCGTTCATTAAGGGACACAGCCTATAAGGCTATCTACGCCAAAGAAAACTATGTAAAACAAAATCTGAAAGAACCCACTATCAATGAGATTGCCAGTGAGATCGGCATTGAAAAGGAGGAGATCGTCTATGCCCTGGACGCCATACAAAGCCCGGTGAGCCTCTATGAACCGGTATACACAGAAGGCGGGGATACTCTGTATGTAATGGATCAGATCAGTGACAAAAAGAACAAAGAGGAAAACTGGGTAGAAGATATCTCCCTGAAAGAAGCTTTGAAACGTCTCGACGACCGGGAACGGAACATCATAGAAATGCGTTTTTATCAGGGAAAGACCCAGATGGAAGTAGCCCAGGAAATCGGTATATCCCAGGCCCAGGTAAGCCGTCTGGAAAAACACGCCCTGAAAAATATGCGTACCTATCTGAGGCCCTGAATTTCATTTCCCGCTCCCGCCAAAACAGCAGGTTTATATCCACTAAAAAACCGCATCCACCAAATGTATGGATGCGGTTTTTATATATGATGTTATATTGGGGCAAGCCCCATCTATGCTGCCTGCGGATTGCTATGTGCCGCGCACTTCCGCAATCATCCTGTAAGGATCTATTCTGTAAGGATCTCGCCGTTTTCCACAGCCTGCATCTCGCTCTTGATAGCGTCTACACTTGCCTGATCCGGCTGCATGACATACAGCGCAGTGCCCGGCATGGAATAACAGTACTGGCTGTCGCCTGTTCCTTCAGCTGCCATAGATTTAACATTCCAGCTTCCTCCGGAATTCAGCTGACTCTGGATCAGTTCCTGGATCTGATCCATGGACATATTGGTCTCTACACTGTCGCTTACCTGAGAGATCAGATCCGGTGCCTTCAGAAGCATTTCCGGTGTCATCATCTTCTGGATCATTGCCTGGATCACAGCCATCTGATTCTTTCCTCTCTGGTTATCTCCTCCTGCAAGACTGTAACGCTCTCTTGAAAAGGCCAGAGCCTGTTTTCCATCAAAATGGTTCAGGCCTTCCTGGACGCTGATCACAGCGCCGCCATCCCCGTTTGTGGTAAAAGCATACTCAGAATTCACATCAATTCCGCCCATAGCATCTACCAGGGTGATCAAAGATGTAAAGTTTACTCTCGCATAGAATGGGATATCAATTCCATAGAGATTCTCCAAAGTAGCCATGGACTTATCTACGCCATAGATACCTGCATGGGTCAGCTTGTCTTTGCTGTCTCCGCTTACTCCAGGTATTGTCACATAGTAGTCACGTGGTGTGTTGGAAAGGAGGATCTGTTTTGTTTTAGGGTTCACTGTAGCGATAATATTCACATCGCTGCGGCTCTTGGTACTTACCGGACCATATACATCAATACCGCTGATGTATATGTTGAAGCTTTCATTTTCTACATTGACTTCCGCCGCCTTACCCTGGATCACAGCATCCGTATCATCATCGCTTTCGATGCTGTACTGGGCAATGATCTTTATCTGACTCTGGAAATTCTCATAAACCTCATCCAGGATCCCGCCGTAGCCTTCATTATAAACAATCGCCTGAACGCTGCCGTCCAGAAGGGCTCCTGCCTGCTCATTTAAAGTTCCATACTCAGCAGTCATAACCTCCGTTCCGGCATCTTCATTGACCTTTTCCATAGCTTTGTCCACATCACTGCCGTCCTCTGCATGCTGTACGCCATATATATAATCTGAAGTGTCGGATACCTTTTCCGCCGGATCATCGCTTCTTACCGCAACCAGCATACTGTTTACCTGAGTTCCCAGAGTATCGCCGCTGATATCCAGAACTGCTGCATGGGTACGGTACAAATATACAGAGCCGAAGATCAGCACTGCCGACATGATCACACTGACCAGCTTGCTGATGATCGCCTTACCCCTGGAAATTGCCTGCAGAGTAAATAAAAGTGCTGCAAATACCAGGAGGATTGCTCCCAGACCTGCCACATATTTCACCGGGATCATACCCAGTCTCCAAATAAAGGCAAGGAAAACCAGGGTCAGAAGCAACTGTATAAGCACCAGGAATTTACCCACAGTACGGAAAGCACGGTTGATCCGCTTTTTTCTCTTTTTTGCGGATTTTGTGGTATTATCATGGTTTCTGTTCTCCATCTCACTGCTCCTTTTGCATATTCTGTTATTATAGAAATTGTTCTATTTTGCCCTTGTTCCGGGCATTTCATTCTTTAATATAATATAATTTTCCTGAAAAAGCAACTATATCCGCTATTTTCCCGGATTATTCCCATTTTTTCCCAAAATCCTTTTCTTTCAATCACTGTTTTCATAGAGGATTTCCTGAATCTGTGCTATAATCGAATTATAGAAAATGTATATATGGAGTATGCGGAAAGGGGGTATTTCTATGGCACATCGTATAATTACCATCAACAGAATGTACGGAAGCGGAGGAAGACTTTTAGGAAAGGCTCTTGCCGAAAAGCTGGGGATCGGTTTTTATGATAAGGAGCTGATCAGGCTGGCAAGCGAAAAGAATCAGATTCCCTACAAGGAACTGGAAAAGGTGGATGAAAAAAAGGCCAGTCAGTGGCGGCTGCCTGTTAAGGAACAGATGCAGATGGAACCTCAGTATCATTTCCATCCCATGAATGATGTTCTATTTGAAACCCAGAGCCAGGTGATCCAGGAACTGGCCCAGAAAGAAGACTGTATCATTGTAGGCAGATGCGCCAATTATGTATTAGGAGACAAATGTTTCAGCCTGTTTGTCTATGCGCCTTTTGAATACCGTGTCCAGTCTATTATGGAACGCCTGGGCCGGGAAGAAAAAAGCGCCCGGGCTCTGGTAAAGAAAATGGATAAAACCAGAAGATCCTACTATGAATTCTTTACCGATGAAAAATGGAAGGATCTGTCCAACTATCAGATGTGCATAGATACCAGCCGCTTTGATCAGGAATTTCTTCTGAAGCTGCTGGCAGATGTATATGCCGCTCTGTAGATTTCCGGACCGGCAGGGGCTGTGGATATAAAACAGATCCAGATCATGGTCCATAACCTTTTGCCTTAGTCCAGAAAGAACAGACCCCAGGATGACCGGAAATTTTTCCGGTTCCTGGGGTCCGTTCTTTATCTGCTTTCATTTTCCTGTATTCTGGCAGCCTTTTTCATCTTTACAGGCAGGCTTTGATCTTCTCGATCATCTCTTCATATTCTGCCTGGCTGAGATATTTCTTATCCGGATTCATCTGGAACACTCCGCCCCATTCATCCTGTCCCTGATATTTCGGCACCAGATGCATATGAAGGTGGCAACTGGTGTCTCCATATGCCCCATAATTTACTTTATCCGGATGAAAAGCCTTATGAAGCGCTCTCGCCGCCCTGGTCACATCCGCCATAAAGCGGTTTCTTTCTTCATCGCTGATATCCACGATCTCGCTTACATGGTCTTTATAAGCCACAATACATCTTCCCGGTTTGCTCTGCTCCTTAAACAGGATCAGCTGGCTTACATCCAGATCACAGATCTTGATCCCGAATTTGTCCAGCAGTTCTCCTCCCATACAATATGCGCAGTTACTATCCTTCATAGAAAAAATCCTCCTTTTTGCCTTTGTTTTTATATAATTATAAACATTTTCCCTGCCCGGTTCAAGAAAAAAGCGATCTGTCATGGACAAAGAAGAAGTTCTTTTCTATAATGAAAATGTCCGGATCCGCGGTCCTGCATTTTTTCAGCAGCTCTGTTCTTTACCAAAATCCGGAATATTATAGACCATCAGGAGGATTATTACTTTGAATGAAATTATAAAAAGCCTGCTTGAAAGAAAATCCATACGTTCCTACACAGATCAGGAAATCTCGCCCCAGTGCAAAGAGCAGATTCTCCGTGCCGCAATGGAAGCTCCTACTGCCGGGAATCAGCAGATGTATACTATTTTGGATATTACCCGCCAGGATCTGAAAGAAAGGCTTGCCGTTACCTGCGACAACCAGCCCTTTATCGCAAAGGGAAAGATGGTCCTTATCTTCTGCGCAGATTTTCAGAAATGGTATCAGGCCTTTAAGATTGCCGGCTGCGATCCCAGAAAACCCGGTCCCGGAGATTTTCTTCTTGCGGTAGAAGACGCTGCCATCGCTGCCCAAAACGCCGTAACCGCTGCCCAGAGCCTTGGGATCGGCTCCTGCTATATCGGCGATATCATGGAAAACTATGAAATCCACAGAGAACTTCTTGACCTGCCGGAATTTGTATTTCCTGCTCTTATGCTGGTATTTGGCTACCCAACCCCTCAGCAGCAGGAAAGAGAAAAGCCAAGGAGAGCTCCCCTTGACTTTATTGTTCATGAAAATACCTATCCCCGGTTTTCTTCGGAAGAAATCCGTGAAAATATTGCAGATCTAAAAGGCGAGGACTTCGCTTCCTGGATGAAACGGTTCTGCAAAAGGAAATATCAGGCAGATTTTTCCATTGAAATGTCACGCTCTGTGGCTGCTGCTCTGAAAGACTTCCAGAAGTGACCTGCTGTGAAAAGATACGTATTGATATAAGCTTATCTTAATATTCTGTTTTTAAACAGCCCATTCCTTCTCCTACCCAGCCGCCGGAGAGGAGATGGGCTTTCATATTTTTCTGAAGAGATGTTTCTTCCGGAAGTTCTTCCAACGGAAGGTCTTTTCTTTTAAACACCCATTCCATAAATTCATTGCTGTCCTTATAAACTTCTTCCACAGTAAACATTTCCTGAAATTTCAGGATCCTGGAATTTTCTCCCAGAAGTTCCTTTAAAGCCGGGCTGAGCAGCCAGGAACAGCACTTATAGGAAACCTTATCCCAAGAGGGATCCTGTTTTGCAAAGAATTCTTTTGCCTGTCCAAGAGATCCTTTGATCTGCTCCGGATCCAGGACTGCGTCAGAGGGAATATGGATGGAAATATACCTTTCCCCATTGTCCTCTTCCACTTTTTCATACTCCAGTTCTCCCAGACGGAAAAGCTGGAGAGAAAGCTGCCTTCCAGTCCAGAAATCCCGGTCAAAACCGTAAACGCCATAGCTGGCCTTATGTTCTTCCACAAACCTGGTAAAGCATTTCATGGTATCGTCAAAGACCTTCTCTTCTATCCCCTGTTCCTGATATTTTTCCCAGGATATCACAGCGGCTTTTAACATACAATAAAGGATCTTCAGCCCCCTGGGATCTTCTCCCATGGATTCCTTCAGATCTTCTCTTGCTCTCTGCCAGTTCTCTGTCTCTGTCAGTTTCCGGATTTCCTCATCCTTCTGGAAAAACTCCCGGTTCTTTTCCATGTTTAAAATAATATCTTGTACTTCTTTCTGCAATCCAATACGGCTGCAGATTTCTTTCAGGCTTGCCATGCATCTCTCCTTATTTTTTTTATTTTATGGTATCGACACTCTCTGCGCCGTTCAGGATCCGGTATCTGAAGCAGAAATATCTTTTTACTATGCACCCTGCCGTTTTTCTTCCAGATTTCTTAAGTGTTCCTCTGCTTTTCTCATATCACGATCATAATTTTCAATTTTCTGATTCAGCCGGTCTAAAGATTCCTGCATTTCTTCCATCCGGGATATGAGCTGGTCTCTCTGGTCCACCAGGATATTTTTTCTGGCTTCCAGGGTTGCATCCCCCTGCTGGAAAAGATCCACATACTCGATAAGTGCCTCGATCTGTACCCCGGCTTTTCTCATACACTTCATCAGCTCCACCCAGCCGCAGGAAGCTTCGTCATAATTACGGATCCCGCTTTTGGTCCTGGGCACCGGAGGGATCAGACCGATCCTTTCATAATACCGGAGAGTGTCCTGTGAGATATCATATTTCTTGCTGACTTCTGCTATGGTCATGATCATTCATCCTTTCCTTTGAATACTTCTGGTATAAGGATACAACCTGTAGCCGACTCTAAGTCAAGGATTTTCTTCCACTCTTTTCTTATAAGTGCTATAATTGCACTATACATCAAGAAAGGCAGGTAACCGATTATGAAACAATGCATGGACGCTCCCAACCTCCATCGGCGCATGAAGAAAATCATGGGACAGTTAAACGCAATAGACAAAATGATCGATGAAGACGTCCCCTGTGAAGATATCCTGATACAGATTAACGCAGCGAAAAGCGCACTGCATAAGGTAGGACAGGTAGTCCTGGAAGGCCATTTAAACCATTGTGTAAGAGACGGTATTGAACATGGAGATGCGGATAAGACTATCGCGGAATTCGCCAAAGCCATCGAACATTTCTCCAGAATGTCTTGATCATATTCCGGTAGAAATTTAGGACTATACTGAAAGAGCCCCTGAAAAAGAGTCCGGAAAACTCTTTTTCAGGGGCTTTTCTTGGTTATATTATACTTCCATAATTTCTCAGATACCTTCTATTCCTCTCCAGGCATCTTCCACGCATGGTGATCTGTGTGGAGAAGGTGATGAGCCTTTTCAGAAAGGGGCGCTCCCAGGTAATCCTGGTAGCATCTGATCACGGAGGGATTCTCATGTGAAAAGCGCAGATTATTTACTTTATCCAGTCCGTAAAGCACCTTGTTTCTCACTTCAGACAATTCTTCTCCATCCCTGATAGGCTGTCCTCCGCCGCCGGTACAGCCTCCGGGACAGGCCATGATCTCTACAAAATCATATTTCACCTTGCCTTTCCGGATAGCCTTCATCAGCTTTCTGGTATTACCCAGGCCGCTGGCAACGGCTACCCGGATAGTCTGTCCTGCCAGGTTAAATTCGGCTTCCTTCCAGCCCTCCATTCCTCTGACTTTTTTAAAGGAATCCGGATCCGGATTCCTCCCTGTTACCAGGTAATAAGCTGTACGCAGGGCCGCTTCCATCACGCCTCCGGTAGCTCCGAAAATAATTCCCGCTCCTGTTCCGGTTCCCAGAGGAGTGTCAAATTCTTCTTCATCAAGTTTTGATGGATCGATATTCTCTGAACGGATCAGCCGGATCACTTCTCTGGTAGTCAGCACTGCATCTACATCCTGTCCGGCCCCTGCGTCATTCATCACCGGAATATCGCATTCATGTTTCTTGGCAATACAGGGCATAATAGACAGAGAAAAGATTTTAGAAGGATCCACTCCCAAAAGCTGGGCATAATAGGATTTGGCAATGGCTCCGAACATCTGCTGTGGAGATTTGGCGCTGGAGAGCTGATCCACCATATCCGGATACTGGGATTTCATAAATCTTACCCAGCCGGGGCAGCAGGAAGTAAACATAGGATATTTCTCCAGGTCTCCTTTTTTCAGCCGTTCCAGAAATTCGCTGCCTTCTTCCATGATAGTCAGGTCCGCGCCGAAATTTGTGTCAAAGATATAATCGAACCCCATCTTCCGTAAAGCGGCTACCAGACGTTTCGCTGTGGCAAACTCTCTGGACAGGCCGAAGGTCTCTCCCCAGGAGGTTCGTACCGCCGGAGCAAGCTGTACTACCGTGATCTTTTCCGGATCTGCCAGTGCATCCAGAACCCGGCGGCGGTCATCTCTTTCCCTTAAGGCCCCTACCGGACAGTGGGTAATACACTGGCCGCAGAGAGCACAGTCAGACTCATTGATCTTCCGGTTTCTGGAAACATCTACCGTTGTTCTGGATCCGGTTCCCGCCACGTCCCAGATATTCAGGCTCTGGATCTTATCACAGACCTGGATACACCGCATACATTTCACACATTTCTTTGCATCCCGTATCAGTGGAAAATCCATAGGCCAGCTGGACCGGGGCAGTTCAATCTCAAAGGGCAGTTCCAGGATCCCCAGATCATTGGAAATAGTCTGGAGACTGCAGTTGCCGCTCCGCACACAGGTAGCGCACTTGCAGTCATGCTGGGAGAGGATCAGTTCCACATTATTTCTCCGGCTTTCTCTGACTTTTGGGCTGTTTGTAAACACTTCCATGCCGTCCCATACTTCATTATTGCAGGCCGTTACCAGCTTTGCACAGTCCTTTACTTCCACTACGCAGACACGGCAGGCGCCGATTTCATTAATATCTTTCAGGAAACACAGGGTTGGGATCCGGATCCCCGCCTGGGACGCCGCGTCCAGAATGGTGGTTCCTTCTTTTACTTCCACGCTTTTTCCGTTGATCTTCAGTTTTACCATTTTTCGATCCTGCCTCCTTTCAGTATTCCAAATCCGAAGTGGTCGCAGCGGATACATCTTCTGGCTTCCTGACAGGCTTCTTCACAGGTCATTCCTTCTTCGATCAGTTCAAAGTCCTTGATCCTCTCTGAAGCCTGACGGACTTTCATATTCACTCTGGCACAGCTGCGGTTATCGTCCAGACGGACTCTGGGGATTTCCACGTCTGCGGAGATCACATGATTGTAGCCCAGAAATTCATCAATATTAGCCGCCGCCACTTTTCCTGCGGCTATTGCACGGATAACTGTAGCTGGTCCGGTAACACAGTCGCCGCCCGCGAAGACGCCGGTAATATCTTTGGTCTTGACACCGCTCCAGCTCATAGCCTCAATAACACCCCGCTTCACCGGGATTCCCTGTTTTTCAAATTCTTTGGATTCAATTCCCTGGCCTATGGCCACGATCACAATATCGCATGCGAGACGTACAGGAGCTTTTTCAGAGACCATGGGAATCGGTCTTCCATGTTTCATAGGACCGATGATCTGAGGCTGTACCCACAAAGCAGCCGCCCGGCCGTTCTCATCCACTTCAATCTTCAAAGGCGCATGGAGATCCAGCAGTTCGCATCCTTCCTCAATAGCGCCTTCGATCTCTTCTTCCATGGCGGTCATATCCACCCTCCGTCTCCGATAAGCGATCCGGACACGTTTTGCTCCCAGGCGCACAGCAGACCTGGCCACGTCCATTGCCACATTGCCGCCGCCTATGACCACGATCTCTTTCCCTGTGAAATCCGGCATCTCGTCATCTCCGATTTCCCGGAGAAGCTCTACCGCAGAGATCACCCCCTGGGCTTCTTCCCCTTCAATACCGATCTTTCGGTCAATATGCGCTCCGATGGCAATATATACTGCATCATACTCTTCTCTTAAATCTGCAATATTAGGATCCTCACCCACTGTCACTTCTGTCTTTACATGGATGCCCAGACTTAAAAGGTGGTTGATCTCACGATCCAGTTCTTCCCTGGGCAGACGGTAATTAGGAATACCGTAGCGGAGCATGCCGCCCAGCTTCTTTCTCTGCTCAAAGATCGTCACCTCATGGCCCATAAGCGTAAGATAATAGGCTGCGCTGATGCCTCCCGGGCCGCCTCCTATAACAGCCACCTTCTTTCCTGTAGCCACCGCCGGTACAGGAAGGGGAACATCCCCGGCATGATCCACTGCAAAACGTTTCAGTCCCCGGATATTTACCGGATCGTCTACCATAGTCCTGCGGCACCGTACCTCGCAGGGATGTTCACAGATCAGCCCGCACACTGCCGGAAGAGGATTATCCTTCCGGATCAGTCTTACAGCATCTCCGTATCTTCCTTCCGCCACCAGAGCCACATAACCGGGAATATCCACTCCTGCAGGACATTGGGATACACAGGGAACCGGCTGATTCAGTTCAAACTTACATCTTCCTCTTAAGATATGTTCCTCAAAGTCATCTCTGAAACCACGGATCCCTTTCAGGACCATTCTGGCCGCTTCATAACCAATAGCACAGTCTGCGGAATAGAAAATATTACGGGCCGTCTTTTCGATAAGATCGATCACCGAAAGATCTGTCTGTCCGTCCAGAACCTGTTCCATCAGTTTCTGGAGCTGTCCCAGGCCAACTCTGCAAGGTACACATTTCCCACAGGACTGGGCGTGGCAGAGTTTCAGAAAAGATGAGGCCAGATCCACAGGACACAGCCCCGGCGGGCTGGCGCTGATCCGGCGTTCCAGATCTTTATACAGTTCTTCTACTGTTGCCTGCGCTTTGTTCTGAGTAATAATACTTAATCTGCTCAATGAAAAAGTCCTCCTTTCTTTTAACGGGAAAATCCTGTATTCCAGGCTTTATTCCTCTGCAGCAGCGGCAGAAGCGATAACTTCCTGCCTGCTGCAGCCCAATCAAAGCCCTTGATGCAAGCAGTCGCCAAATGGACATGCCGGCATGTCCGCTTGGCTCGTTGCTCGCGGTAATAAAACAAAGGCGGCATTTATCCCTCTCCAGATAAATGTCGCCCAGACGTACGGCTACGCTATAAACCTTTGCTACATCATGGTTCTCCATTCTATACGTCAGCAGCAAAAGCCCTTTCTCTAAATCCAGAATAGCATATCTTTTGTCTTCTGTCAATTTAATTTTGAAATTGAAATTCTCTTAATTATATGTTCTATTTTATATTTTCAGAATTGTTTTCTGTATATTTATAAATTTAAAGATACCCTCAGTGTACAAGGGGCCAAACGGTCAGAATGGCTGAATTTGCGGTTCTGCTGCGTTACTTTCAATCGGCGTACGTCCAGTACGCCTCATTCAAGTGCCTTGCAGGACTGCAAATTCAGCTCCTTCTGACTCTCCGACCTCTGCCATAGGAATTTTGCCCATTTTCAAGGCAGAC
>DXIQ01000056.1 GCA_019112785.1 Candidatus Blautia stercorigallinarum | reverse complement strand
GGGAGTATAAATAATTAAATAAGGGGTTATAATGTAAAAAAAATTTTTTGAAGGGTAAATTCTTTTTACAACCCATATTATAATATAAAAGGAAAAAAAAAGCAATAATATTATTTTTTTCTTAAAAATTTATGCAATATTTATTTTTGAGTCTTCACATTAAAAAAATAAAATTTTAACAATTTCCGGGAGAATATTTTCATGACAACAAGAAATACTAGGATTGTAACAAAAATATTCAACCAGGAGGTAAAGACAATGGCTAAAAATTGTAGCAATGAAAGCAACAAAAACAGATCAGGAGCATCGAACACCAAGAATACATTTGTGGAGAACTGTGGATACCGTTCAGAAAACAACAGCAATAAAAATTCTCAGAACTCTGGCGCATCAAAAAATAAGAATTCCGCTTCTGGAAAGAACAGCTCCAGATCAGAATACGAATACTAATCTTACAGCCGATCAGATAGGAAAGAACCTTTCCCTATCCGCTGCGATACTGCGGGCAGCTCCAGGCAAAGCCTGCCGCTGTCCCTTACCCGGCAAATGCCTGCTCATGCAAGCACGGCAGTCGCCGGCCGGGTGTATCGCACAAAAAGCTGTCCCGGCAGATTTAAAAGCGTCTGCCGGGGCAGCTTTTTCTGCATAAGGGATTCGGAGTGCATATACTAAAAGAAAAAGGAGTTTGATCACATGCAGAGCATCGACACGATTTCTGCACAGGAACTGGATTTTTATATAGGCAGGCAGGACGCCATGATCATAGATCTGCGGGAGCGGGAGGCTTATGAACAAAGCCATCTGAAAAACGCTGTTAATATTCCCTATGAGGATATTCAGGAATGCAGGAAGTTTTCCAGAAAAAAACTTCTGGTATTGTACTGTGAGAGAGGAAGTTCCAGTTTATTTGCCGCCAGGGAACTGATGAAGATGGGATTCCGGGTAAAGTCTGTGGTTGGCGGGATTCGATGTTATCAAGGTTCCAACTTGTATTTTCCTTCTGGTCATAGTAGAATAAAAAAATAAAATACCCCAAGGCTCCTGAACAGATCAGGACAGGAAATAAAGGAGAACAAAAGATATGAAATATATGTTTGCATCAGATATCCATGGATCTGCATATTACTGTAAGAAGATGCTGGAGGCTTACGAAAAAGAAAAGGCAGACCGTCTGGTCCTTCTGGGAGACCTTCTGTATCACGGCCCCAGAAATGATCTTCCAAAAGATTACGCGCCTAAGCAGGTTATCGCTATGCTCAACCAGTGGAAGGAGCATCTTTATGTTGTACGGGGAAACTGTGACGCAGAGGTGGACCAGATGGTTCTGCAATTTCCGATCATGGCAGACTACTGTATCCTGATGGATGGAGAACGGACAATTTACTGCAGTCATGGACATGTATATAATGAAGAGAATCTTCCACCAATGAAGAACGGAGATATTTTTATTCATGGTCATACTCACGTACTCCGGGCAGATAAGAGAGAAAATTATACCATCCTCAATCCGGGTTCCGTGTCTATCCCGAAAGAAGGAAATATTCCTACTTATGCTGTTCTGGAAAACGGACTTTTTAGTATCCGGGGATTTGATGGAGAAGTGGTGAAGGAGTTACAGCTTTGATGGAAAAGAAATATGAATTGATCGCCCCCTGTCATTTCGGCCTGGAATCCGTTCTGAAAAGAGAAGTCCAGGATCTGGGTTATGAGATCAGCCAGGTGGAAGATGGAAAAGTGACTTTTTTTGGAGATGAAGAAGCTATCGCCAGAGCCAATATTTTTCTCAGGACCACGGAAAGAGTGCTTCTGAAAGTGGGAAAGATCAAAGCGGAGACCTTTGATGAACTATTTGAAAAGACGAAAGCCCTGCCATGGGAGGCTTTTATTCCCGTAAACGGAAAATTCTGGGTGGCAAAGGCCAATTCTGTAAAGAGTAAGCTGTTCAGCCCTTCGGATATCCAGTCTATCATGAAGAAGGCTATCGTAGAGCGGCTGAAACAGGTTTATCATGTAGAATGGTTTGAAGAGGATGGAACGGAATATCCTATCCGCGTAGCGTTTATGAAAGACCAGGCCACCATCGGCATAGATACCAGTGGTGTATCTTTACATAAAAGGGGATACCGCCGTCTGACAAGTAAAGCGCCTATTACAGAGACCCTGGCTGCGGCTCTTCTTATGCTTACTCCCTGGAAAGGAGACAGGATCCTGGTGGATCCTTTCTGCGGCAGCGGTACCTTTCCTATAGAAGCGGCACTGATGGCAGCCAATATTGCTCCTGGAATGAACCGGAGCTTTCTGGCAGAAGACTGGAAAAACCTGGTTCCCAGAAAGCACTGGTATTATGCTCATGAAGAGGCCGAAAGCATGGTGATCAGAAATCTGTATACAGATATCCAGGGATATGACCTGGATGGACAGATGGTAAAGGCTGCCAGAGAAAATGCCAGATCTGCCGGAGTAGAGAACCTGATCCATTTCCAGGCAAGAGATGTAAAGGACATGAGACATGCTAAAAAATATGGATTTATTGTAACAAATCCTCCATACGGAGAGCGGCTGGAAGAGCGGAAGAATCTTCCGGAGATCTATACCAATCTGGGAAAAAGTTTTGCCGGACTGGATTCCTGGTCTATGTATGTGATCACGGCTTTTAATGAGGCGGAGAAATACATTGGAAGAAAAGCGGACAAAAACCGGAAGATCTATAATGGGATGATGAAAACATATTTTTATCAGTTTCTGGGGCCGAAGCCTCCAAAGGGAAAACGGCAGCAGGAAAGGAAGGAATAGAGAAACATGAGAAAAATGATATTTGCTACAGGCAATGAAAATAAAATGGTGGAGATCCGGGAGATCCTGGGAGATCTTCCCCTGGAGATCCAGTCCATGAAAGAAGCAGGGGTCTATGCAGATGTAGTGGAAGACGGCAGTACCTTTGAGGAGAATGCCCTGATAAAGGCCCGTGCCATCTGCAAGCTGGCGGGCCAGATGGTGCTTGCTGATGATTCCGGCCTGGAAATTGATTATCTGAATAAAGAACCGGGGATTTATTCCGCCAGATATATGGGAGAGGACACCTCTTACAGGATCAAGAATCAGAATCTGATCCACCGGCTGGAAGGGGTCCCGGATGAGAAAAGGACGGCACGCTTTGTCTGCGCTATTGCGGCAGTATTTCCGGATGGCAGGGAATTTGTGGTACGGGGTACTGTGGAAGGCCGTATCGGATATGAAGAGAAGGGAGAAAACGGGTTTGGCTATGATCCGATCTTTTATCTCCCGGAGAGAGGCATGACCACCGCCCAACTGCCTCCGGAGGAAAAGAATCGTATCAGCCACAGAGGCGTTGCCTTAAGAAAGATGAAGGAGATCCTGGAGAAAGAAGAGATATTATAAGTAGAGGTGAGGGGCAAATATATGAAAATATTAATAGTCAGTGATACTCACGGCCATGAAAGAAATCTGAAAAAGGTAATAGGGCGGGTAGGCCCTGTAGATGAATTTATTCATCTTGGAGATATTGAGGGACATGAGGACTATATAGAAGCACTGGTGGACTGCCCTGTACATATGGTATCAGGGAATAATGACTTTTTCTCTGATCTTCCAAGAGAGGAGACCTTTTATTTAGGAAAATATCAGGTGATGATCACCCATGGTCATTACTATGGAGTTTCTATGGGGACAGACAGGCTGAAGGAGGAGGCTCTGACCAGAAATATTGATATTGTCATGTACGGCCACACCCATAAGCCGGAAATCGACATAGAGAAGGGGATAACAGTGCTGAACCCCGGAAGCCTTTCCTATCCCAGACAGTGGGGAAGAAAGCCCAGCTTTCTCATTATGGAAATCGACAGAGAAGGGGAAGCCCATTATACCATAAATTACATAGAAGAATGATCAAATACAGCTATGCCATGGCTGAGCCGGCCAAAGATAAAAGCAAAATAGGGAAAAATAAAAAATATAAAAATAAATTTAAAAAAAGTGTTGACTTTTGTTTTCCCTTATGGTATATTTAACTTCGTCGTCAAGCGGAACTGCTTGAAGGCAGGAAAACACTTTCGGGGTGTGGCTCAGCTTGGCTAGAGCGCCTGGTTTGGGACCAGGAGGCCGCAGGTTCGAATCCTGTCACCCCGATCCTTTCAAAGAAATAATATACCTGCGGGTGTAGTTCAGTGGTAGAACACCAGCCTTCCAAGCTGGATATGTGGGTTCGATTCCCATCACCCGCTCTCGCATCAATATCTGATGCTGATGTGCTTGTAGCTCAGCTGGATAGAGCAACGGCCTTCTAAGCCGTGGGTCGGGGGTTCGAATCCCTCCAAGCACGTTTGCACATGTGTGCATGATAATATGGTGGGTATAGCGCAGCTGGTTAGCGCGCCAGATTGTGGCTCTGGAGGCCAAGGGTTCGAATCCCTTTATCCACCTTAGCCGTAAGGCGGTCTTGGGCTATCGCCAAGCGGTAAGGCACAGGACTTTGACTCCTGCACTCGCTGGTTC
>DXIQ01000055.1 GCA_019112785.1 Candidatus Blautia stercorigallinarum | reverse complement strand
TTGTTGAAGGGACAAATAATAAGTTAAAAATGGTAAAGCGTACAATGTATGGCCGATGCAGCCGTCAGTTATTAGAAGCAAAACTTATGTATCGCCCTAATGTATAAATACCAAAATATGCGGAAGAACCATCGCAGAAGAAAATTTTAACAGCCAGGTACAGGCTCTTCAGATTCCCTATACGATCGTCCTGGCCTCGGACAGAGAACCGGAACATGTGAAACAAAAATGTATCTATAAATATCAGTCTGCCGAAAGCCTTATTCGGGAAGTCATGGCCTATTGCCAGGAATCTGTTTTTCCAGATGCCGGCTATGGGTATAAAAAGAAAATCCAATTAATCGGGATCTATTCTCCCCTGGGCAGGTGCGGGAAAACACTTTTCGCACTCACTGCCGGTCAGATATGGGGCGAAAGCCGGAATGTTCTTTATCTGAATATGGAAGATTATTCCGGCTGGAAAGATTTTTCTGAAGAAGATACCTCTCAAAACCTAAGCGCTCTCTTCTATCATCTTCGCCAGGGTAAGATCTTTCCTCCATTGACAGGCCTGGTCCATTCCTGGGGAAATCTGGATTATATCCCTCCCGTCTCTTCTTTTGAGGACCTCCGGAATATCAGTTACAGGGAGTGGACAGATCTCTTTACACATCTGGAAAAAGAAAGCTCTTATCAGCTTTTAGTACTGGATATAGGAAACGGCATAGATCAGCTTTTTTCCATACTGGACCTGTGTACACAGATTTATATGCCTGTTTTGGATGACTGGGTATCAAAGGAAAAGCTGGAACAGTTCAAAAAGATCGCTTTTTCCCTCTCAGATACATTAGGATCAAAAATTCAGGAGCTTCGTCTTCCCTTCACCCCCTGCGCGGAAAAAGGGCAGGATTTTCCCAAAAATCTGCTTTGGGGGAAATGGGGAACAGATATAAGAAAAATTTTGGAGGTGAAGGCCATCCATGAATAAATCCGAAGCTCTGAAAAAAAAGCTTCGTACAGAGCTGGCACAGGAACTGGAAAACACCTGGGAAGTTTCCGATGATGAAGTTCTGGAGATCATAGACCGCCTCCTTTTAAAGGAGAGCAAAAGCACTTATCTGCCCATTGTCCGTCTGGAAGAGCTTCGCATGGAATTATTCCGTTCCCTGCGGAAAATGGATGTTCTGGAAGAACTCCTGGAAAATGACAGTATTACTGAAATCATGGTAAACCGCTGGGATCAGATTTTTATCGAACAGGACGGAAAGCTTTTTCCATGGGAGAAAAGTTTTTCTTCACCGGAAAAACTGGAGGATGTCATTGGCCAGATCGCTTCCCGATGCAACCGGGTGATCAATACCCTTCAGCCTATTGTAGATGCCCGTCTGCCGGGAGGAGAACGGGTCAATGCGGTAATTCCTCCTGTGGCTCTTGACGGACCGGTACTCACTATCCGTAAATTTCCCCGGGAACCTATTACCATGGAAAAACTTCTGGAACTGGACAGCCTTACCCCGGAAGCGGCTGATTTCCTGAAAAAGGCTGTAGAAGCCGGATATACCATTCTCATCGGCGGAGGAACCGGCTCTGGGAAAACAACCTTCTTAAATGCACTGTCCCAATATATCCCCAAAGATCAGCGGGTAATCACTATTGAAGACAATGCTGAACTGCAGCTCCAGGGAATTCCCAATCTGGTACGGCTGGAATGCAGACAGGCAAATATAGAAAAATCCCAGGAAATAACCATTGGAGATCTTCTTAAAACCTGTCTTCGTATGCGTCCCAGCAGGATCATTGTAGGGGAAGTCCGTTCCCAAGAAGCCGCCCAGCTTCTTCAGGCTGTAAATGTAGGCAATGATGGAAGCCTGTCTACCATCCATGCCAATACCTGTCGGGATATGGTCAGCAGACTGGAAACCATGGTCCTCATGGGAATACAGCTTCCGATCCCTGTGATCCGCAGGCAGATTGCTTCCGGTTTTGATCTTTTCATACATCTGGGAAGGCTGCAGGATAAAAGCCGAAAAGTCCTGGAGATCTCCGAGATCAAAGGAATGGATGGTGAAGAACTTAAGCTGAATCCTCTTTTTATCCGAAATACCACTCTGGAAAAGACCGGAGAAATGATCCATAGGGAAAAATTCAGAAAGGCAGGGATAGACGATGAAGAATTTTAACTTTTCTTCCATGATCCCCTCAAAAAAAGCCAGGTTTTCTGCAAAAGCCCCCTTATTTTCCTATCAGAAAATCTCCTGGCTGCAGTGGATCCGTTTTACCGGGGAAGCCTGTCTGCTCTGCCTTGCCATTAATCATCTTTTCTATCAGAAAGCTCTTGCCTTTCTCTTTCTGATTCCTCTCGGGTCCTACTACGTTATCCAGAGAAAAAAGCAGGAGTTAAAGCACCTTAAAAACAGGCTCTGGCTTCAATTCCGGGATGCCCTGGCTGCTCTTCAGGTAAGCATTTCCGCCGGGTATTCACTGGAAAATGGGATTAAGGAAACCAGAAAAGATCTGGAACGTATTTACGGAAAGAAAGGGGAAATGGTCCTGGAATTTCACTATATGGAAATCCAGCTGGAACATGGCGGATCTGTAGAAAAGCTCTTGGACAGCCTGGGCAGACGCAGCGGCATTGAGGATATCCAGAATTTTTCCCAGATTCTCATACAGTCAAAAAAAATGGGCGGCAATATGCGCAGGATCCTTCAGGAATGTATTACCTCTATGGAAGAACAAATGGATGTCAAAAAAGAAATCCAGGCAATGCTGGCCTCCAGACGGCTGGAACAGCGTATCATGAGTATCCTTCCTCTAGGGATCATCTTATACCTGCAGATTTCTTCCCCTTCTTTTTTATCTGTGCTCTACGGAAATCCTGCCGGTATCGGCGTCATGACCCTGTGTCTTGGCATCTATATCTTTGCTTACCAGTGGGGAGAAAGGCTGGTGGAAATTGAAATTTAAAATCCCGAAAAATCAAAAGAAAGAACTCTTCCTTTCCCTGACTATTATTGTCATCGGCAATCTTCTGGGGATCGGAATGTTCCTGCAGGAAAATGTCTCTTCCTCCGCCCAGGCTCTTCCCAGAAAGGATTTCGGTCAGGGCGCCTATGAAGAAACCTTGAAAATATCTACCGACAGAGGAACGGAAGAAATCCAGATCACTGTAGGAGAACAGCAGTATTCTTCCTCACAGATCCAGGCCTATCTCAGGGAAGCCCATTCTTTTCTTTCCAAGTGGTATCTGGAAAATATTTCTGATACAAACTGCCTGAGGAAAGACCTGGACCTTCCCTCTTCTCTCCCTGAAAACCCTGCAGAATTTTTCTGGAGCACAGATGCCCCGGAGATCCTCAGCTGGAATGGAAAACTGGGAGAAGAAATTCCTGAAGAAGGCTGTCAGATAACTCTCCGGTGTACCCTCTCTATAGGAGAAAATGAACTGGTATGGGAAGAACATCCCACTGTTTTTCCCCCGTCTCTCTCAGATATCCAGTTATTGGAGAAAAATATCCAGCGGGAAGCGGAAGCCATCAGTGATGAAACAGATAAAGAACTCCTGCTCCCGGCTGTAGTAGACGGAACCGAGATCAACTACCAAATAGTCCGGGATCGGGATAGCTGGATCATCTGTCTTTTGTCCCTGCTTCTCGGCCTTGGAATCTTTCCCCTGGCAAAAGAAAAAGAAAAGCAGGCTCAGGCCCTGCGCTCCCGGCAAATGCAAAGAGATTATCCGGATATCATCCAAAAGCTGATCCTTTTTCTCAAAGCCGGTCTCAGTATCCGGAAATCTATGGAAAAACTGGCTGCCGATTATCTGAAAAGAAAAAAGGCCGCTCTCACCGGAACCCGATATGCTTATGAAGAATTGGTCAAAACCTGTCTTGAAATGGAAAGAGGCGTTTATGAAAAAGAGGCTTATGAAAGACTGGGCAGACGCTGTGGTCTTGCAGAATATAAGATTCTGTCTGTTCTGTTGGTGCAGAATTTAAAAAAAGGGAACCAGAGTATTTTAGAACTTTTGGAAAGAGAAGCCGTATCAGCCGGGGAGGAACGCCTCAGAAGAGCCAGGATACAGGGAGAAGAAGCCTCTACCAAACTGCTGCTGCCAATGATCCTCCAGCTCCTGGTTGTGTTTATCATACTTATGGTTCCCGCATTTATAAATTTCTTTTAAATCCAAAAACAGCTCACAATGAGAGGAGGTGGAGATATTATGAATCTCCTGAAAGATTTATGGATAGAAGAAGACGCGGTCGGCGTTGTGGAAATTATATTAATATTGGTGGTGCTCATCGGACTGGTCATCATCTTCAAAGAACAGCTTACCAGTCTGGTGGAAAATATCCTATCAAAGATCACCAGTCAGAGCAACAGCATTTAATTTTTCAGCACACTAGATTGCAGAAGGAGCAATACTATGAAAATCAAAGGAAGTATGACCTGCACCATGTGTCTGCTGCTTCTGGTGCTTCTTTCTCTTCTGGGGGCATGTATCCGTTCTTCCAGAGTCTCCGCCGGCAGGGTCCAGGCCGTAAATGCCATGGATACTGCCATATATTCCCTCTTCGCACAGTATGACCGGGATCTTCTGAAAGATTACCATCTCTTTTTTCTGGACGGGGGGTATGGTGAAAATTCCATTAACCTTTCCCAGCTTCTTACACAGACGGAAGCATTTACCCAGCCGGTCCTGTCCTCCGGGCTCTCCTCCTGTCATCTGGAGGCCTGTGGCATAAAAGGCTTCCGCCTGGCTTCTGACAACAATGGCGCGGCTGTACAAACACAGATCATCCGCTATATGAAGGATAATCTTGGAAGCAAAGGGATAGAGCTCATAAAAAAACGGCTGGCTCAAAACAAAGCCGTCATGGAGGAACAGGAAAAGATCCAGGAAGGTGGATTAAAGGAAGTTCCTATTGACCAGGAGGCTCCAATGGAAGAAATATCAGAAACAAATAATCCACTGGAAATCATAGAAAATATCCGCAGTCACGGTTTTCTTGGACTGGTACTGCCGGATGGAGGAGATTTATCAGAGAAAACTCTGGATCTTCCGTCTCTTCTTTCGAAAAGAGAGTTAAACATGGGAATGGGAGAACTGGCTCTTTCATCAGAAAAGGCTTCCGCAACAGATAAACTGCTGATACAGGAATATATTCTGGATACTCTCAGCTATTATACCTGCCAGAACCGCACCGGCGGACTGGATTATCAGGCCGAATATGTGCTTGGCGGAAAAAGCAGCGATCAGGAAAATCTCCGCTATGTGGTAAACCGCCTTCTGCTTCTCAGAGAAGTTTCCAATATTGCTTTTCTGTATACTGACGGACAAAAACGTGCGGAACTCCAGGCCTGTGCTTCTGCCCTTTCCTTACTGCTTCTGATCCCGGAGGGTATGACTCTGGTACAGGGTGTGTTAGCTGCAGGATGGGCATATATAGAAAGCATCTGTGATGTAAAAACACTGCTGTCAGGGGGCACTGTCCCCCTGGTAAAGGACAGCGCTTCCTGGAACACACATCTCTCTCATCTAAGCACAGAAGATTTTTCTTCCGGCTCTTCGGGACTGGATTATCGGGAATATCTTTTTCTTCTCCTGTCTTTCTCGTCAGCAGATACTCTTACCCTGCGCTGTATGGATATGATCGAACAGAATATCCGTTCCACAGAGGGTAGGGAAAACTTTGCTTTTGATGCCTGCCTGGATGCTCTGTCTGTAAGTTTTCTGATTTCCGGTCCTGAAGAACAGCAATGGCAGGGAGAACGTTTTTACACATATGATATGTAATAGGGGGAGGCGGAACATGGCACTTCTATTGAAAGCACAGCAAAATAAAAGGAAGGAGGGCGGCTCTCTTCGGCACAAAGGAAGCCTTACAGTAGAAAGCGCCTTTATTCTGCCCCTCTTTTTTCTGCTGATCACTGCTTTTATCTGTATTTTAGATTTATATCGGATCTGTACTCTGGTACAGACTTCTCTGTGCGAAGGCGCAAAGGAACTGGGTATGTACGCCTATTGCCGGGAAGAAGAGAGCAGTTCGCCGGTTGGAGTCGTAACCGATGCAGTGTGTATCGCCTATGGAACAGGAAAAGTACAGGAATCTCTGGAACATGAAAATCTCACAGGGATCCAGGGAGGGATCAATGGATTTATTCTTATCGGCTCGGGATTTCAGGATGACACCGTTACTTTAAAGGCCTCTTTTCTCTATACAGGACCCGGCGGTCTCTTTCGGATATTTCCTGTCCGGATACAGCTGCTGGGGCAGGCCCGGGCCTGGACAGGTTATAACGGCAGTCTTCTTTCCAGTCCGTCTTCAGAAGATATGGTCTACATTGCAGAATGGGAAAGTGTCTATCATACATCCAGGGACTGTACCCATCTGGCACTGTCTATAATCAGAGTATCGAAATCAGGTATTGAAAACCAGACAAATCAATATGGGGAACATTATTATCCCTGCGAAAAGTGTATGAAAAACGGCACTTTAGAAAGTTTTGTCTATATCACAAGAACAGGCAGCTGCTGTCACAGTACCAGAAACTGTCCGGGGCTGACCAGGACTGTAACAGCTGTAAGAAAGTCTGACATAGAAGGACTGCGGGCCTGCAGCAGATGTGCCGCGCAGCATTAGAAAGGAGGTCTCTTATGGGTTTAGAGTGGGTTGTAAACGGGGTAATGCTTGCCTTTTGCAGTATACAGGATATCCGGGAAAAAGAAATTTCCCTGTGGAAGCTGAAAGTATATGGGATTCTGGCCGCAGCAGTAAGTATCTGGAAACTGTTCTCGCCGGAAGATGATCTTTTGCTTCTGATCTGCCGGCTCCTTGCCGGCCTGTTGCCCGGCATCTTTCTCCTGGTGCTGGCTAAGATCACCAGAGAAGCTGTAGGATATGGCGATGGTCTGATTTTGCTTTTTATCGGCCTGTCCCTGGGATTCTGGGAATGTATCGGTATTTTTTTCATAGGACTTCTTGGAGTATTCCTGGCTGCGGTTCTGGTCGCTTTGTTTTTTGGCAGAAAAAAAGGGCTGGAAATACCTTTTATTCCTTTTCTGTTAACAGGATTGGCAGGTGGATATTTTTGGATGAAAGGATAAATACAAAAAAATATAAGGGAAGTTACACTGTGGAAATGGCTCTGCTTGCCGGTATCTGGCTGCTGGTGATCTTTGCTTCGCTCCTTTTACTCATCGGAACCTATACCCGGATACGGGATACTGCCGCTCTGGCCGAAGCCGCAGTATATGGCAGTTCCTGCGCAGTGAGCAGTTCCGGAAATGGAGTTGAGGAAGCCACAGGAAGACTCCAGGGCCGGGGAGACTATTTTTCAGTTTCAGGAAGTAAAAGGGAAATTACCGCCGGCTTCTCCCATACCATCCGGATTCCTTTCTGGAATCTCAGATGGCAGCAGACTGAAACCTTAAAAAGTAAGGTGATCCGTCCTGTACTTTTCATTGAAAAGGTTGAGAAGGCAAGAAATCTGATCCAAGCCGCAAAGGACCCCTGATAAGGAGTGTGATGTTTTATGGAGGTGAGTTATAAAAGAAACAGAGGATTCAGCTACCTGATCCTTACTGAAGATCCTCAAACAGCCGGACAGCACTATCAGAAAGCCATCTTCCTGGAGAATACTATTCCCGGTCTTCTTCCCTGTAAGATCCAGCGGCTGAACGGCGAAGAATCTTTCTGCTACGATATCACAGGCTGTCAGTCGCTGAAAAATCTATTTGAAAAAGAAAAGCTTAGTCGGAAAGATCTGGAAGATATCCTTCAAAGCTGGCTGAATCTATGGGAAATCCTGGGCGAATATCTTTTAGATACAGATTTTCTCCTTCTGGATCCTGCTTATCTCTATCGGGAAACCCAAACCGGAAATTACCGGTTCGTCTGGTTTCCTTATCGCCTCAGGGAAAAAGGCAGCACTTTTCAGACACTGACAGAATATTTTCTTCCCAGGATCGATCACAAAGATAAAGGAGCTGTTGCACTGGGATACGGTGTCTATAAAGAAGCCGCAGGGGAAAACCTGCACCCGGCAGTCATAAAAAATCTGCTCTGGGAATCCAAGCCGCAGGAAAAATCCGAAAATATATATTTACAGAAAGATAGCTCCGATTTTTCTCAGGTGGAGGATCCAGAAAAAGAAGCTGAAAAAAAAGAGCGCCAAAGAATACTGGATGAATTCTACAGCGAAGAGGAAGAGAATCCCGTTTCCTATGGAATTTTCGGTGGGATCGGTGGAATCTTTCTGGTGTGTATCCTTGTCTTTCTCTTTTGGCATTTTCGTCTTTTTTCGCCTTTCCATCTTTTCCTCTTCCTGATTATCTTTCTTTTTCTCTCAGGCCTTGGAATCCTTTTATATATTTTTCTGGCCAGAAAGAAAAAGAAAACATTCCCTGCAGCTTCTTCAAAAAACCTTCCGGCTCATGGTTCTGATGATTTTTCTCTCAAATCTCATACCCCTGAGCCTGTTTCTTCCGATCCGGAGCAATGGAAAAAAGAAGAAAACAGTGTTTCCGAATCTCTTACTGCGGTCTTAAAAGAGACAGAACTTTCTGCCCCCTTTCTTTCCGGTCTGGGGACAAATGCCGGAAAAAATTTCTCTCTGGAAAAGGAACAGACACTTATCGGAAAATGGGCTGCTTCTGCGGATATCTGTCTTGACGCGCCTACCGTCAGCCGGATACATGCCCGTATCCTGAGGGAAGGAGACAACTGTTACGCTGTAGATCTGAATTCTAAAAATGGGACTCTGATAAACGGGATTCCTTTGGATCCTGAGGAAAAGAATCTTTTGCAAGACAGTGATATCATCTGTTTCGCAAAAGAAGAATTTCGCTATTCTTCCCCTCATTCCCGGCCTTTGAACGACCGCCCTGAAAATTAGCATTTGCAATACGATGAATTTTCAGTTAGAATAGGGAATAAGAGTATACTATTCCTATGAGAGTAAAGAGGAGTATGTTATGGGAATCATTATATTTTTAGGTGACAGTATTACAGATGCCGAAAGGAAAAGCTCACCCAATCAGCTGGGCTATGGATATGTGAATATACTAGCAGAATCCATAAAGAATTCAGAAAGAAATTGGAATATTGTAAACCGGGGGGTAGACGGCTATATTACTGAACGTGTAGCACGTTCTCTTCATCACGATTGTATTTCTCTCCACCCCGATTATGTAAGTATTTTAGTAGGGATTAATGATATTGGCATGATCGCCCGTTCCCAGGCTTCCTGGCAGGATAAACTGTATCTTCTTGAGGACAGTATCCGTTCCTACCATGAAATGCTTTTTGATCTTTCCCGGGAGACAACAGCAAAAGTCATCACTCTGGAACCTTTTGTTTTTCCCAAAGATGGCAAATACCAGGATTGGATTCCCTGGCAGAAAAAGATGTCTAAAAATATCCATAAGCTTGCCAAAAACTATGGGGCTTATTTCATTCCTACACAGGAACCTTTAAACCAGAAGATTGATGAACTTGGATATGACGCCGTAACTACAGACGGTATCCATCTTACCCCCCTCGGACATCAGCTCCTGGCTGATATCCTGAAGGAGTCTTTTCAGATCTGAGCAGATTTGAGATTTTGGGAAGGCTTAGTCCTCACAGACAATAATATCCTCAAAATCTGCTTTTACAACTTTTGCCAGATCTTCCGGCTTTAATTTTAAGGTAGTGCCTATCCTGCCTCCGCTTACATAGATTTCTTCATATTGCAAAGCAGACTTATGGATAACAGTAGGATATTGTTTCTTCATACCCAGAGGGCTGCAGCCTCCTCTTACATAACCGGTAACTTTTGTAATATCTTTTACATGGATCATTTCTATAGATTTTTCTTTCAGCACTCTGGCGGCTTTTTTCAGATCGATCTCTTCTGCTATCGGGATCACAAGAACGTAATATTCTTTACTTTTTCCCTGGACCACCAGCGTTTTAAAGGACTGCTCCACAGGAGCTCCTGTCTTCTGGGCTGTATGAAGTCCGTCTATAAACTCCTCACATTCATACTGAATAGTTTCATAAGGCACCTTATTTTTTTCCAAAATTCTCATAGCGTTGGTTTTGATTTCTTTTTCTTTATGTTTTCCCATTTTTCTTTCTCCTGTAATTTTGTATAGATTCTTTATTTATGGAAATCCTAAGAGCAAAAGGAGGTCATCTCATGAAAGAAAAAACACGCTCCAAGGATGACAAATACAATGTAGAAGCTACTTCTGCTGATGATCTGGACGGTTGCGGGACTACTGAAGCAACTGGATTGATTCCCTCTCTGCCCCAGTCCCGGGAACAGCTGGATTCTTATAAATCTATCCTTCCTTTTTCTCCGGACTGCATCACAGAGGACACCTCTCATAAATCCTGACTCTGCTCTCCGGTATAAAGCTCCTTTCTGAAACAGAGGCTCTCCCGGAAAAACTTCTTTGCTTCTCCGGGAAAAGCCTCTGCTTTCGTTCTTTTACATATAGTGCATTATTCTATCTCCTGGACAGCCCGTTGACTATCCGCTATGCGTAAACCTGACGCCGAAATGACGAAGCCTGTCAATCCGCATCTCTACTTTGAGTATCTGTAGTTTTTTCTCCTGTACTGTTCTTACCCGTTCCAGTACTATTTTCATCTTCTCCGTTATCCTGCTCCGAACTGTTGCTGTTTTCCTCGTCTATTTCAGCGTCCGTTCCGTTGTTTTGGGTGCTGTCCCCTGTGTCTGTACTCTCTTCATCAGTGTCCTCTGTCTGGAACTCCCACTCTGTATGAAGTTCTCCTGCTTCATCTGCATCCTCTTCCAGTGCGGATAAGGAAAATTCTGCATCCGGATTTTCTTCATGGATCCCATGTTCCTGAGCCAGTTCCTCTGTGTAGTCTGACAGTTTATAAACAGAGCACTCTGTATAATCTGCATTATAGTGCATAACAAGAGGGATCATAGAATAGCTGTCTATTGTGACTTCGTCTCCGTTTTTCTTCAGTGTAAAGTCAGCCATTCCTCCCAGAAGATTTTCCAGATTGGACTGGGCACTGACAAAATTTCCCAGAGAATAGTACACCAGAGTTTCTTTGCCATCCGGTTTTTCTATCAATTCATATCCTTTTAAAATATGGGGGTGCGAACAGATGATCACATCCGCTCCCTGTTCTGCAAGAAACTGTACTCTCTCTTTCAGTCTTTCCTCCGGTTCCACAGATTCATCCTGTCCTCCATGGAGATATACGATAGCTACATCAGCTTCCTGTTTGGCTTTCTCCAGATCTGCCTGCGCATTTTCTTCTGAATAAAGATCCACCATATAGGAAGAATCCTCTGAAATAGAATGATTCTCACTTAACATGGTACTGTAATTCATAACAGCGATCTTGAAGTTTTTCTTTTCGATGATCTGATATCTGGAATCATTTTTGCTCTTATGAATTCCCAGCAAGGTTATTTTCTCATGCTCGTCTTCCCAGAAAGAAATCGTATCTCTGATCCCTGTTTCTTCCTGATCAAAGGCATGCTCTGTTGCCTGGGTAACGATGTCAAATCCGGCATCCGCTAAAGCATCTCCTACCTCAGAAGGGGTGTTAAAGTCCGGATAACCTGCCGCATCTTTATGATCCGTTGTCAAGGGTGTCTCCTGATTGACAGAAGCCAGATCCGCGTCAGAAACATCTTCTTTGATGTTCTCATAAAGAAAATCGAAATCCCAGTCATTGTCACTGCCGGCTTCAATAAAGGCATCATGGATCAGGTTGTCGCCTACGGCTCTTATATGAAGGGTATTATTCTCTGCTTCCTCCTGAGCTGCTGCCTCTTCCTGCTGCTGCTTTTCGATCGCTTCCTGTTGTTTCCGTTCCTGGCTCTTCCTATGTATGGTAACAACAGCTGCTGCGATAAGGATCACTACTATCAGCAGGGCTCCAAGGGCCATCATCCTCCTCCGTCTGATCACCTGACGGCGGCGTCTGGCTCTGGCCATCCGCCTTCGTCTCTCTTCTTCCCGGAGTCTTTCTTCCTCCTGCTGCCTCCTTCTTCTTTCACTGCTCCTGCGGTGTTCACTCATAATTTCATTCCTTTCCCGCAATATGATAATTTGCCCAAAATCCTCAGAGATTTCAGAGCTTTTTTCTATTTGCGTTCTCTTATAATACGGTGTATGATACTCCCGATATTAGAAGAAAAAATTACTAATTAATTTCATATTTGTTAAATATAATATTGAATATAATAATATGAAAGTGAATCTTATGTCAACAAAATCCCGTAATTACTTTTTAGACAATTACAAAGCCTTATTGATCCTGTTAGTGGTCATTGGCCATTTTATAGAACCCTGTTATACAAACAACTTATTTCTCACCATTTTAAAATGGGTGATTTTTTCTTTCCATATGCCTGCCTTCATTTTTATTTCCGGCTATTTTTCCAAAAAGGATATGGGACTGGAAAAACTGATCCAGAAACTGGTGATCCCCTATTTTGTTTTTGAACTGCTTTATTATTTCCTGTATGTTCTTATAATCCACAAGGAAACCGGCCTGTATTTTAACCGTCCCAAATTTTCTCTGTGGTATTTAATGTCTTTGTTTTTCTGGCGGATCATTACTCCATATTTCAAAAAAATACCAGGAAATCTGATCATCGCCATTATATTGGGACTGCTGGTAGGTTTTACTCAGCTGGGAAATTTCTTCAGCATTCCCAGAACTTTGTTTTTTTATCCTTTTTTTCTGGCAGGTTATTATTTCCAGGAAGACTGGTTCAGAACAGTCTGGGCCCATTGGAAAGGATTCACCGCCGGGCTGGGTGTACTGGCAGGACTTCTGGGCGGCTGGGTACTTGTTACCGGTCAGAAACTGAGTCCTCTTATTTTCTATGGAAGATATTCCTATGCGGATACTAACCTGAACAACAGCCAGGGTGTGTTTGTCCGGCTGCTGTGTTATGGGATCTCTTTCCTGGCGATCTTTGCCATCTGCTCCATAATCCCCAGGAAACAGCATTTTTACTCTATACTGGGCGTACGCACCATGTCCATTTATCTTTTCCATGGACTTGTATATAGTATATTGAAAGACGGCCATGTTCTGGAACAGGTAGATACTCCTTTGGAAACCTGTCTGCTTCTGGGATCTTGTGTTCTCCTGACTTTTGTATTGGCTGCAAAGCCGCCTTACCGTTTTGTAACCTGGATATCTTCCTTTCCCGTACGGCTTCCCAAAAAGCCCTGTAAATCAAAAAAAACTGCGATATAAATATTGGATTGAAATCCTGAATATTCCGGGATAAACTTCTGCCCCGTCTTTTTCTTTCCATATTCATACCGCGGTTTTTTCTATTCCTGATAATCTCTCTCACAGTCCTTACACTTTCCATTGATCGTACAATGAAAATGCAGCAGCGTATCCGGTACCCGGGTACAGGTGGCCTTTGCATATTCCACTTCGTGTTTTCCTTTCTGCAGGGTCCTGGGACAGCACACAGGATACTCTCTCACATACTTCTCTCCCACTACTTTTCACCTCGTTCCAATCCATACTTTCAATTCCGCATACTATCATAACATCAAACTCTCTTTTCCGCAAAGAATTCCCTGTAAAACTCCGGAAAAAGACCTGCAAAAAATTGAATTTCACCCTTCTGGTGTGATATAATGAGCCACGGCAAAATACTGCTTTTGAAAACATAAGGAGTTAATTATGGATACATTTATATTTGTTCTGGAGATCATCGGCACCGTTGCCTTTGCTTCTTCCGGAGCCATGACCGCCATTGAGAAAAAAATGGATATTTTCGGAGTGAATATTCTGGGCGCCACTACCGCTGTAGGAGGCGGAATGATGCGGGATATTATCCTTGGAGTGACCCCTCCCGCCGCATTTTCCCAGCCGGTATATATTCTCTTTTCAATTTTAACATCCACCCTGCTTTTTGCTATCGTATATACCAACCCGGAAATCCTTCATTCCAGGATCAAAAGCCGTTATTATGATAAGATCATGCTCTGGTGCGATACAGCAGGTCTTGGTATTTTTACAGTGGTAGGTATTCAGACTGCCTCCAGGATCCTTCCCCAGGACAATCCCTTTTTCTTTGTCTTTATAGGGGTGCTCACCGGAGTAGGCGGCGGAGTCCTCAGAGATATTATGGCAGGAGAAACCCCTTATATCCTGGTCCGGGAGATTTACGCCAGCGCCGCAATCGCAGGGGGTATTACCTGTGTGGTCTGCGGCAGTACCATGGGGGAGGCTACAGCTACAGTCCTGGGGCTGACCGTTACCGTAGTGATCCGCTCCCTGGCCGCTTATTTTCACTGGAATCTGCTCCGGATCCGATAGAATTTTTCCTCATCCATTGACTCCCCCGGGAGAAATGGTATACTTATAAACAGTTAGAAAAAAGGAGATGTTCAGATATGAGTAAAATCGATGATGTAAGAAAAGCCATGGTAGAAGCCATGAAAGCCAAAGATAAAGACCGGAAAGATTCTCTTTCAATGCTGCTGGCAGCATTGAAAAACAAGGCCATTGACAAACGGGAGGATCTCACCGAGGCCGAAGAAAATGAAGTGGTATTAAAAGAGATCAAGCAGACAAAAGAAACTCTGGAAATGACTCCGGCAGACAGAACTGACATTATTGAAGAGTGTTCCAAACGTATTGCCGTATATGAAGAATTTGCTCCAAAAATGCTCAGCGAAGAAGAGATCAAAGAAGTGATCCAGGGCGTTCTGGCAGAGCTTTCTATTGAAGCGCCCACTGCAAAAGATAAAGGCCGGATCATGAAAGTACTCATGCCAAAGGTAAAAGGCATCGCAGAAGGAAAGACCGTCAATCAGGTACTGGCTTCCATGCTCCAGTAGAATTCCACATTCGTTAAAAATTTCCAAAAGAAGTGCCGCCCCTGCATACCTTTCATTAAGCGGCACCATGTTTTCTGAAATCAACAAAGGGACTGTTTACCTCACCACTGGTGGAGTACAGTCCCTTTTTAGTCAAATAGATATGCAGGCATAAATGCCTGGCTCGTTGCTCACCGCTCTGTTACATTTTCCGGATAGCCTTTCCGTCTTCCCTTCCGCAGACTGTTATATCAAGGCTCCATGACCTGTTCCAGGAGTTCCAGCAGGATATCCTTTGAGATCATACCGCTGCCTCCGGTTACCAGACGACCATCCTCATTCAGGATATAAGTGGTGGGAAATGCCCGGATCCCATAATTCAGCACCCCGTCCATTTCCAGATCATAGTATACCGGAAAAGTAAATCCCTGCTCTTCCACATAAGCCCGGCCGGATTCCTCTGTCTCACCCATACAGCCTACACTGTCTACCATGATAAACTGTACCTTGTCCTTCATTTCCTGATACACATCTTCAAAATCCGGCATTTCTTCTTTGCAGGGCGGGCATTTGCTGGTCCAGAAATTGATCACCGCCGGTTTCCCCTCCAGTATCTCTTTCAGGCTGGTCTGATTTCCATCCTGATCCCATACTGTAAAATCCGGCGCCTCCGCATATTCTGTGGCTTCCTTCTCTTCCTCCTGTGAGGCAGTCCCATTTTCTTTAGTCTCCTCTGAAAGATCCTCTGTCCCGGTTTGTTCTTCTGTCTGTATCTGTTCTTCCGTCTGTGCCTGTTCTTCCATCTGTATCTGTTCCCCGGCCTGACTTTTCTCCTGTCTCTCTGCCTCTTTTTGAAGCTCCTGATAGCCGAATCCGGCGATCACCAGCAGAAGCACAAGGGCCACAGCCCCCAGGATCCATTTCTGTTTTTCGTTCATAGGCTCTCCTTTCTCAGCTTACCCAAGCCAGATATTGATTCATCAGTCCTGTCATCATCAGGATTCCCACCAGGATCAGAAGTCCTCCGGAAATCCTGTTTATGATCCCGTAATGACTTTTGATCCAGTCAAAAGTCGTTTTCAGCTTCTGTATCAGCACAGCACTGATAAGAAAAGGGATTCCCAGACCTGCGGAATAGCATAACAGAAGCAGGATCCCCTGTGTCCAGGAAGCCTGAGATGAGGCCAGCATAAGTGCAGAACCCAGAAACGCTCCGATACATGGCGTCCATCCCAGACCGAATACAATCCCAAAAAGAATAGTGGAAAATATACCCATTTCCGTGTTCTGCCCCATACCGCCGGTCCCTCTGAAAATATTCAGTCGGATCACACCCAGAAAATTCAGGCCGAAAAGGATCACCAGCAGTCCGCAGATCAGGTTGACTTCCGTCTGATATCTTCTGAGAAGTCCTCCTACAGTTCCGGCAAAAGCCCCCAGCACTCCGAAGGTTACTGTAAAGCCCAGCACAAAAGCCAGTGCTTTCCAGAAGGGAGAACGTTTCTGCTCCCCTTTTCCTCCGGCAAAATAAGCCACATATACAGGAAGCATAGGCAGGAGACAGGGAGAGATAAAGGTGATCAGTCCTTCCAAAAAAGTAATCAGATATGTCATAGCTCTTCCTTTCTTTTTCCTACCGGTGCCGCATAAACTGCGCATTCATAGTCTTTTTCTCCTGAAGGACCGGGCTCGAATCCCAGCAGCTCATCCAGACAGTCCTGATCATAGGCCCCTATGGCGCAGGTTCCGCAGCCGATAGACTGGCAGGCAAGATACAGATTCTCGCATACATGTCCGGCGTCCAGAAGGATATATTTAGCTGCCTTCTGGCCGTAGCGCCATTCTGTCCGGTAAGGCAGGGCGCTCCACACAAAGACCACCGGCGCAGAAGCCGCAAAATACTGGCCGCATAGCGCCTGTGTCAGTTCCGTTTCGTAATCCTTTTTATCTTCCCATAACTCCAGTTCATGTTTTTCCGGAAGATAATGATAAATTCCTTTTTCCAGCCCTTCTACCCGGCTGATAAACAGATAAGTTTCAAAGGGATGTCTGGATCCGGCGGAGGGCACATTCCGGAAAGTGACCGGATTTTTGTGTCCTGCCATGTTCCTCACTCCCTGTGTTGCCCACAAAAGATAGGAAAGTTCCAGCAGAGTCAGGGGTTTTTCCTGATACTGCCTCCGGCTTTTCCTTTCGGCGATCAGTTCCAGCAGATTTCCCTGCACAGTAAGTTCCTGAAAATCCTTTGGCAGGGATATGGTTCCCTTTCCGATTTTTTCTTTCATTGGAGAGATACTTGGCAGTTTCTGCTGCTGGTCAGTTTCTTCCGCCCCTGCGTCTCCGGCATGATATCCTTTTAAAAGCTCACGGTTTTTCATAAGCTGGTATTTTGTAGTTTCATTCATTATAAAAATCCTCCTTTCCGTGTATCCTGCTTCCGGCCCTTCTGCCGCCGGCATTCTCTCCTGTCTGCCTTTCACATCATGACAGCGGATCTCCTGACAGGCCATTATATAAAATTGCATAAGGTAGTACCTTAGTATACCCTTTGCCTGAGAAATTGGCAAGAAAAAAGAAGCCAAACCTCCGGAGATCTTTTCTCTGAAAATTTCGCTTCCTATTATAATGTAATTATACGTTCATTTCCTTTTCTCACTGTGCAACAGCGTAGGGTTTTCTTTTGAAAATGTCTTTTGCTTTCTGGCTGACCTTAGCCTCCATTCCTGAATAGCTGCGCATAAGATCATATTTCATCTGTTTTCTGGTTCTTCTCTCTTTTCTCATTTCAAACACCTCGCTGTTTTATAGATACGGTCCGTTCTTTTTCGTCCGCTTTTTTCTGCCTGCAGGCCTGCCGGAATCTTCATCTCCTACGGCCTGCAGACATTGATTCTGTGGCTGCATATTTATAGTAGCACAGGAATGTTTGAAACATATTATGGAACTTTCAAATCTATGTAAACTCACAAAAAAACACCGTCCCCGAAGCTCTACGTCTTCAAAAACAGTGCTTTTAAGTGCGCCTTCAGGGACTCGAACCCTGGACAAATAGATTAAGAGTCTACTGCTCTACCAACTGAGCTAAAGGCGCGTTTCTTATGTTTTTGCGTTTCCCTCAACGCCTCAACGCAAGAGATATTATAACTCAGCCTTTTACAAAATGCAAGCTTTTTTTTATATTTTTTTACATTTTGTTTTTATCCCTTTTTTTTGAATTTTACAGTCCTTAAAATCTTTTCTGTTTCTTCGATAGATTTTAAGATTTCCGCCGCCCGGGTACCGGCTTTCCGGTTCTGATAGGCCCACTGAAACAGGCAGCTCTCAAGGCCGCTTTTTTTCTTTCCCATGCCGTCTTCCTCCCCGTCTTCTTCTAATACAGCATATGCGAAAAGACGATTCCGGGTCCCTGAAAGGGCTAGTGTACTGTATCATTCACTTTCAGGCAAGTCATTATGCGAAATGTGAGTGATACAGTACACTAGGTATCTGCTTCCGAAAAGCCCCGGCTTCTCATGCCGGGGCGGAAGTTTCTGCTTTTATCCCTCTACCGTCCGGCGATCAGTTTATAAATGGGATTTCCCATTGAGGAAAATTTTTCTTCATATTCTGTCATCACATTCCCCTCATTCATAGAAGGATCATGATGAAGGTCAAAGGTATGGGCCATAAGTTTCCAGCCTGCCTCTTCTGTCTCCTCCAGAGAAAACTCAAAAAGAGGCCTGTTGTCTGTTTTAAATTCCACCACTCCTCTGGGCGCCAGGATCTGGTCATACCGATCAAAAAACTGCCGGGAAGTCAGCCGACGTTTGGCATGGCGTTCCTTGGGCCATGGGTCGGAAAAATTCAGATAGATCCTGTCCACTTCATTTTTATCAAAGACCAGGGGAAGTTCTCTGGCGTCCATACGGATAAAGCGAAGATTTTCCGGGACGGTTCCCTCTGCCTGCTTTTCTTCCATTTTCTGAACAGCTCTGAGAAGAACACTGTCATACATTTCAATCCCAATATAATTGATCTCCGGATTCAGCGCCGCCATCTCCATAAGGAAACGTCCCTTTCCCATTCCCACTTCTATATGTATGGGATTATTGTTTCCGAAGACCTGGTTCCATCTTCCTTTCTTTTCCTGGACCTGGTGGACTACAAATCTGCTGTTTTCAATAGCTTCCTTTGCTCCCGGTATATTTCTTAATCTCATGGTATTCCTGCCTTTCCTGATTTTCCATAAGAGTATACCTGTATACTGCCGGAATTTCAAGTCTCTTTGCCTGATTCCTTCCATATAATATAACTGTTAATCCATGGATTTCGGAACAGCAAAAACACCATGAAATATCCACCTGAAATGTATAGCCAAATAGTTATATTTCATCATTTTTCCAGTTTTTTCCATGGATTTTATGTGACTTTTTTCCAAAAATGGTGTATGATAAGTGGTAGAAATTCAAGGAGGAAATTCTATGGAAGACATTATTAACAAACTGGCTGAAATAGAAGCTGCCGCCTCTCAGATCATGAATGATGTATCTGAGCAGAAAAAACAGCTTGCATTGGAATATGACCAGGCAGTTCAGGATTTTGACCGGGCCATAGACGAAGAATCCCGGAAAAAGACAGCCGGGATCCGAGAAGGACTGGAGACTCAGATGAAAGAAAAGCTGGCAAGCCAGGAATCTGAGGCTACCCGCACCCTGGAAGAAATGGAAAAGCAGTATGAAGAATGCCATACCGCCCTGGCGGAAGAAATATATAACCGAATATTAAGGATGTGAGATTATGGGAAGTCTGCTTTCTTACAGCGGCCTGTCTACAAAAATACGGGCCATGCAGAGCAAATTGATAAATGAAAAGCAGTATCAGGAAATCGCCCAACTGGATTCCGTTCCCCAGATCGTAGGGTATCTGAAAAAGCAGCCGGGATTTGCGGATCTATGGGCGGATCTGGACGAAAACAGTCTCCACAGAGGAGATATTGAAAAACTCCTTACCCACACCATCCATCAGAATTTTGCCAAGCTCTACCGTTTCGCCAATCCTGAACAGAGGACCTTCATGGCCCTGTATTTTAAACGGTATGAGATATCCGTCATGAAGGACTGCCTGCGGAAAGTTTTCGATCAGGGAAAGGCTGATTTAGACCTTTCACTTTTCCAGTCCTTTTTTGACCGGCATTCCAAGCTGGACATCGAGAAGCTTACAGGTTCTTCCACCATTGAAGAATTTGTAAACAATCTCCAGGGTTCTGAATACTATGGCCCTCTAAGCAAACTTGGCCGGGATTATACGCCAACACTTTTTGATTACGGCATGGCCCTGGACCAGTATTATTTTGCCAATATCTGGTCGGTAAAGGAGAAATTATTTAAGAAAAGGGATCTGGAAGAGATCACCACGGCATATGGGAACAAGTTTGACATGCTGAACCTTCAGTGGATCTACCGTTCAAAAAAGTATTATCATATGTCCTCTGCTGATATCTATGCGCTGCTGATCCCTGTGCATTATCGTTTATCTAAAAATGATATCACAGCTCTGGTGGAAGCTTCGGATCTGGAAGAATTCCGAAGAGCCTTAGACGCCACCTATTATAAGAAACGTTTTCCCGAACTTGCCCCGGAAAAACTGGAAGAATTCTATAATCTGAATCTGAAGACAGTTATAGAAAAAGAGGCAAGAAACTATCCACACTCAGTAATTGTGATCTATTCCTATCTTTATCACAAAGAACATGAAGTAGACCGGCTGACTACAGCTATAGAATGTGTCCGCTATGGACTTTCGCCTGCTGAGACACTGGATTATATTCATAAAACTTAAGAACTCGGAGGTGATTACATGATTGAGAAAATGAAGTTCCTGAGTATTACAGGGCCTAAGGCGGATATTGACCGGGTGGTAAATGATTATCTCTCCAAGTATGAGATCCATCTGGAAAACGCCATGGCACAGCTTACCCAGGTACAGCATTTATCTCCCTACATCCAGATCAACCCCTACAGAGATCTGCTGGCAAAAGTAAATGAATTCGCAGGTCTTCTGGGGGATACACAGAATATTCCCATTCAGGATATCTCTTTAGAGGAAATACAGCCTTTACTGGATACCCTTGGGGAAAGGATTGCCAGACTGCGCCGGGAATGTGAGGATCTTACCGCCCAGCGTACCGCTGTTGCCGAGGATATCAGCCGTCTGTCCCCGTTTTCCTCCCTGCCTGAGGACGTGGATAAGCTGGTCCATTACCGTTTCGTTCAGGTCCGGTTCGGGCGGATACAGCGGGAATATTATGAAAAGTTCAAAACTTATGTTTACGATAACCTGGATACCATGTTCTATCCCTGTCAGGAAGATGCCGACTATGTCTGGGGACTTTATTTTGTTCTGTGGACAAAGATGGAGCAGGTGGACGCAGTCTTCTCTTCCATGCATTTTGAACGGGTCTATCTGAAAAAAGATGTTTATCACGGTACTCCGCGGGTCCTTTGCGAACAGTATCAGCGTAAACTGGAAGCCCTGGGGAAAGAATATGACAGCCGTCAGGAAGAGATCCAGGATCTGCTCCAGAAAGACGCCTCCAGGATCCTCTCTGCCCAGTCCGCATTAAACGCTCTGTCCACCAATTTTGATGTACGGAAAGTAGCCGCCTGTGTAAAAGAGCATCAGGAAACTTTCTATATCCTCTGCGGGTGGATGACCCAGAAAGACGCGTCCGCTTTTATGAAAGATATTGAAGATGACGCAAATCTCTTCTGTGTAGTGGAGGATGATAAAAATAAGATCAACTGCAAACCTCCCACAAAGCTGAAGAATCCGAAGATCTTCAAGCCTTTTGAGATGTATGTAAAGATGTACGGGCTTCCGGACTATCACGAAATGGATCCTACCATCTTTGTAGCGATCACCTACTCCTTTATTTTCGGAGTTATGTTCGGAGATGTGGGACAGGGGCTTCTCCTGGCTGTAGGAGGACTGCTCCTTTATAAGAAAAAACATATGGATCTGGCGGCCATTATCGGCACCGCAGGTATTTTCTCTACTTTCTTCGGCTTTATGTTCGGCAGTGTCTTTGGCTTTGAAGATATTATAGACGCTGTATGGCTGAGGCCGGCAGAGGCTATGACCCTGGTGCCTGGTCTGGGAAATATGAATACGATCTTTGTAGTAGCCATTGTTTTCGGTATGTTCCTGATCCTGCTGACTATGGTCTTCCATATCATAAATGCAGTAAAGACCAAAGATATTGAAGGCACCTGGTTTGATCAGAATGCCGTGTGCGGCCTGGTATTCTACGGAACGCTGACTATCTCCGTCGTACTGCTGCTTACGGGAAATCCCCTTCCTGCAGCGGGGCTGCTGATCGTCCTGTTTGTGGTTCCTTTGATCATCATCATGCTGAAGGAACCCATTACCCGGCTGGCAGAGAAAAAAAGCCCTGCCATTGAAGGGAGCAAGCCCATGTTTTTCGTTCAGAGCTTCTTTGAGCTATTCGAAATCATGCTGAGCTTCCTTTCCAATACTCTTTCCTTTGTGCGTATCGGCGCTTTCGCCGTAAGCCATGCGGCCATGATGGGAGTTGTACTCATGCTGGCCGGAGCGGAAAGCGGCGGCAGCATAAACTGGATCATCATTGTTCTGGGAAATCTCTTTGTATGCGCCATGGAAGGACTGATCGTAGGGATCCAGGTACTCCGTCTGGAGTATTATGAAATGTTCAGCCGCTTTTATAAGGGAAGCGGAAAAGAGTTCCGTCCTTTCCTGAAGCGGGTAAACCGTAAAGGTACGTCAGACCGGGCATAGGTCTCGATATAAAACAGAAAATATTAGGAGGATTTATACTATGACAACAATTATCCAAATCACTATCGCAGCAGCATTGATCTTAAGCATCATCGTTCCTTTCGGAGCATTTCTTCTGGGAGAGAAGAGCAAAAAGCGCTATAAAAAGTCTCTGGCAGTGAACTGCTTCTTCTTTTTCGGAACCCTTCTGGTGGCTACCATCGTTATGTTCGGCGGCACAGTAAGCGCACAGGCAGCTACAGACGCTGCCGGCTCCGGTCTGGCTGAAGGTCTTGGTTATCTGGGTGCCGCACTGGTTACCGGTCTTTCCGGCATCGGCTCCGGTATCGCTGTTGCCAGCTCTGCAAGCGCAGCTCTCGGAGCTATCAGCGAAGACGGATCCCTCTTTGGTAAATCCATGATCTTCGTTGCCATGGCAGAAGGTATTGCTCTTTACGGTCTGATCATTTCCTTTATGATCCTGGGAAGATTAGGCTGACAGGTAAGGAAGGAAGATTTCCTATGAAAATGTTTTTGATCAGTGATAATATTGATACTTACACCGGCATGCGTCTGGCTGGAGTGGAAGGCGTGGTCGTTCATGAAAGAGAGGAGCTGAAGAAAGCTCTGGAAGAAGCCATCGCCAACAAGGAAAACGGGGTGATCCTTCTCACAGAGAAATTCGGGAAAGAGTTTCCGGATATCATAGATGATGTCCGTCTGAACCACCGCCTGCCTCTTCTCATAGAAATCCCTGACCGCCACGGAACCGGACGGGCCCCCGACTTCATTACTTCCTATGTAAATGAAGCTATCGGACTAAAATTATGACAGGAAGGTGATAGGTATGACAACGGAAGAAAAACTCCGGCATTTCTATGAAGTTTCCATAGAAAGCGCCAAAGAAGAGGCGGCCAAAGCCATTTCCCAGTACAGGGATTCTCTGGAAGGGGAATTGGAAAAACATAAAAAAGAAAAAAAGGCGGCTTCTGAAAACCAGTTTAAAATAGAATCTGAAAGTGCCGCCAGAGAGATCAACAAAGCCCTTTCCTCGGAACATCTCCACATTAAGAGACGTCTCTCCAAAAAACATCAGGAGCTTGAAGAAAAGCTTTTTCAGGAGATAGAGGAAATGCTAAAGGCCTTCCTGTCCGGTCCGGAATATGCAGACTGGCTGGAAGACAAGGTAAAAAGAGCCTTAAAGACCGCGGAAGGCGATCAGGTAGAAATCTATCTTTCTTCCGGAGATGAGGCTCTGGCAGAAGAACTGGAAAAACGTACGGGGATCCGGCCTCAGCTCTCCCAGGATTCTTTCCTGGGCGGGATCCGGGCAGTGATCCCGGAAAAAAATATTTTGATCGACTATACCCTTCTCACTGCGCTGGAATCGGAGAAGGAAAACTTTAATTTTGACGGAGGGCTGAAACATGAGTAGAACTGGTATTATTTACGGCATTAACGGCCCTGTCATCTATCTGAAGGGAAATACAGGGTTTAAAATGTCCGAGATGGTCTATGTGGGAGAGGAACACCTGGTAGGGGAAGTCATCTCTCTGAAAAAGGACACCACCACGGTACAGGTCTTTGAGGAGACCAGCGGCCTGAAGCCGGAAGAAACTGTTACAGCTACCGGCGACGCCATTTCAGTAACCCTGGGACCCGGGATCCTGGACAATATTTTCGATGGTATCCAGAGACCTCTTTCTGTGATCGCCCAGAATTCAGGAAAATATATTTCCCGGGGTATGCAGGTAGATTCTCTGGACACAAAAAAGCTCTGGGATGTGCATATGACCATCACTCCCGGCATGGAAGTCTACGGAGGCACTATTATCGCAGAGGTTCCTGAGACTCCTTCTATTGTACACAAGTCCATGGTTCCTCCCAATGTCCATGGAACTGTAAAATCGGTAGTCCCTGATGGAAAATATAACATTACTCAGACAGTGGCGGTATTGACCCTGTCTGACGGAACAGAATATGAACTGAAACTGGCTCAGAAATGGCCTATCCGGATCCCCCGGCCTACCAGCCGCCGTTATCCGGCCTCGAACCCCCTGGTTACCGGACAGCGTAT
Source organism: Candidatus Blautia stercorigallinarum (assembly GCA_019112785.1). Lineage (GTDB taxonomy): Bacteria > Bacillota > Clostridia > Lachnospirales > Lachnospiraceae > Blautia > Blautia stercorigallinarum. The sequence goes on along the minus strand of DXIQ01000055.1, from coordinate 5,555 downwards.
CCTGGATACCCTGTTTCCCATTGCAAAAGGAGGCACAGCCGCCGTACCCGGCGGTTTCGGAACGGGAAAGACCATGACCCAGCACCAGATCGCCAAATGGTCTGACGCGGACATTATCGTCTATATCGGCTGCGGAGAGCGCGGAAATGAAATGACCCAGGTACTGGAGGATTTCTCCAAACTTCACGATCCTAAAACAGGAAATCCTCTTATGGCCCGTACAACTCTCATTGCCAATACTTCCAATATGCCTGTGGCTGCCCGTGAGGCTTCCATCTATACAGGCATTACCCTGGCAGAATACTACCGGGATATGGGCTATGACGTGGCTGTCATGGCAGATTCCACCTCCCGGTGGGCAGAGGCCCTCAGGGAGCTTTCCGGCCGTCTGGAGGAAATGCCTGCGGAGGAAGGTTTCCCGGCCTATCTGGCTTCCAGACTTTCCGCCTTTTACGAAAGAGCCGGCATGATGCAGAATTTAAACGGCACAGAAGGATCTGTTTCCATCATTGGAGCTGTATCTCCTCAGGGGGGAGATTTTTCCGAGCCGGTTACCCAGAATACCAAGCGTTTTGTCCGCTGTTTCTGGGGGCTGGATAAATCCCTGGCCTACGCCCGGCATTTTCCTGCCATCCACTGGCTTACCAGCTACAGTGAATATCTGGGAGATCTGGCCCACTGGTACAGTGAAAATGTCTCTCCAAAATTCGTAGATGACCGGAATCAGCTTATGGCCATCCTGAACTCTGAGAGCAGCCTGATGGAGATCGTAAAGCTGATCGGAAGCGATGTGCTTCCTGATGACCAGAAGCTGACCCTGGAAATCGCCAGAGTGATCCGTCTGGGCTTTCTCCAGCAGAACGCCTTCCATCCTGACGATACCTGTGTTTCTCTGGAAAAGCAGTTCAAAATGATGGAGGTGATCCTCTATCTGAACCAGAAATGCAAGATCCTGGTGGGTATGGGCATGCCTGTATCGGTGCTGAAACGGGAAAATATTTTTGAAAAGATCATTTCCATTAAGTATGATGTGCCGAACGATCATCTGGAAATGATGGACGACTATATGAAAGCCATTGATGATTTCTATAATACAGTAATGGAAAAGAACGGATAAGGAGGGACTGGAAATGGCTATAGAATATTTAGGATTAAGCGAGATCAACGGCCCTCTTGTTGTTCTGGAAGGGGTAAAAAACGCCTCTTATGACGAGATCGTGGAATTCCGGGTGGACGACGGTACCAGAAAGCTGGGACGTATTATTGAGATCTACGAAGATAAAGCGGTGATCCAGGTATTTGAAGGAACCGATAACATGTCCCTTTTGAATACTCACACAAGGCTCAGCGGCCACCCTATGGAGATCGATCTGTCTCCGGAAATACTTGGCCGAACCTTTGACGGTATCGGAAGGCCCATCGACGGTCTGGGGCCTGTGGCTTCCGAAATGCGTCTGAACATTAACGGCCTGCCGCTAAACCCGGTAACCAGAGAATATCCCAGGAACTTTATCCAGACAGGTATCTCCGCCATTGACGGACTGACCACCCTGATCCGTGGACAGAAACTGCCGATCTTCTCCGGCAACGGACTTCCCCATGACCAGCTTGCCGCCCAGATCGTGCAGCAGGCTTCTCTGGGAGGCGACAATGATGAGAACTTTGCCATTGTCTTTGCAGCAATGGGTGTAAAGTATGACGTAGCAGAATTCTTCCGCCGGACCTTCGAGGAAAGCGGAGTATCGGACCACGTAGTGATGTATCTGAACCTTGCCAACGACCCGGTGGTGGAAAGGCTGATCACTCCTAAGGTAGCTCTTACTGCCGCAGAGTATCTGGCCTTTGAAAAAGGCATGCATATCCTGGTCATCCTTACGGATATCACCTCTTTCTGCGAGGCTATGCGTGAGGTTTCCTCCTCCAAAGGAGAGATCCCTTCCAGGAAGGGCTATCCGGGATATCTTTACAGCGAGCTTGCCACCCTGTACGAAAGGGCCGGTATTGTAAGAGGGGGGACAGGATCTGTTACCCAGATCCCGATCCTGACCATGCCTAATGATGATATCACCCACCCCATTCCGGACCTGACAGGGTATATTACCGAGGGACAGATCGTTCTGGAGCGTCAGCTTCACGGACAGGCAATCTATCCTCCTATCAATGTACTGCCCTCTCTTTCCCGTCTGATGAAAGACGGTATCGGAGAAGGTTTTACCAGAGAGGATCACCAGGATGTAGCCAATCAGCTTTTCTCCTGCTATGCAAAGGTAGGAGACGCCAGAGCCCTGGCTTCTGTAATCGGGGAAGATGAATTGTCTCCTATCGACAAGATCTATCTGAAATTCGGAGAAGCCTTTGAGCACCAGTTCGTCAGTCAGCGTCCTGATGAAAACCGGAGCATTACAGAGACTCTGGATCTGGGCTGGAAGCTTTTGGGTATGATCCCCAGAGAAGAACTGGATCGAATTGATACCAAGATCCTGGATAAATACTATAAACCTGCTGATGAGGACCAGTAAGGTTTTCGCTCACCGCGGCAGGTTCTGTTTCCTGATATGGGGTTCCAAAGAGAGGTGATGATATGGATCCCAATACTTTCCCCACTAAGGGAAATCTTATATTGGCAAAAAATTCCCTGGCTCTTTCCAGGCAGGGATTTGATCTGATGGATAAAAAGAGGAATATCCTGATCCGGGAACTGATGGAACTTATCGATCAGGCCAAGGACATCCAGTCCCAGATCGACATTACTTTCCGTACTGCCTACGCCGCTCTTCAGAAAGCCAATATGGAGATCGGCATCAGCAATGTACAGGAAATTTCCAGGACAGTCCCTGTAGAAAATTCTATTGAGATCAAAACAAGAAGCGTTATGGGAACGGAAATACCCCTGGTCCGGTACGAACCGGATTCCGGAGCCCCCACCTACGCTTACTACGGCACCAAAGCTTCCCTGGATGAGGCCAAGGCAGCCTTTGAAAAAGTAAAAGAGCTGACTATCCGCCTGTCTATGGTAGAGAATTCCGCCTATCGGCTGGCGGTAAATATAAAGAAGACCCAGAAGCGGGCCAATGCTCTGAAGAATATTACCATTCCCAAATTTGAGGCTCTTACCAAGAGTATTTCCAATGCTCTGGAAGAGAAAGAAAGAGAAGAATTTACCCGGTTGAAAGTGATCAAGCGGATGCAGAGCGGGTAATGGAAAAATTTCATAGTTTGTGACCTGATAACCGTCCTTTCCGGGCAGTAGATATGCCGGAGGGACGGTTATTTTGACGGAATCTTCTTTTGTAACCGTTCTATTTGCCTTGACTGGACGGTTACTTTTGCGGAGTCTTGCTTTGTAACCGTTCCATCTGTCTCGGCAGAACGGTTATATTTGTGGAATCTTCTTTTGTAACCGTTCCGCTCGTCTTGGCAGAACGGTTATTTTGGAGGAATCTTGTTCTGTAACCGTTTCATCTGTCTCGGCAGAACGGTTACATTTGCAGAATCTTACTTTGTAACTGTACCTATCACTTTGGCAGAATAGCTATATTGGGGAAAGTCTGTTTATAGCAGCCTTATGCGATTACTGTATTGGCAAATATTAGAAAGCAGTCGCATACTTCTTTCCATAAAGAAGTAAGAAAGAAAATGACAGGGAGGATATTAGGGTGTTATAATATGCTAAAGTGGAATAATTGGAAATTGAGGAGAAATGATATATTGATTAGAATTGAAAAAATCAATGCAAAAAATATATGGGATATACTAAAACTGCATGTGAGCAAGGAACAGGAATCGTTTGTTGCACCGAATGAGCTGAGTATCATAGAAGCATATCTTGCAATAACAGGAAATGGACATGCTTTTCCATTTGGTATTTTTGAGGACGAAATTCCTGTTGGCTTCTTAATGGTAGGATATGACGTAGATGAATCCTTTGATAATCCGCCGCAGATTGCTTATGGCAACTATAGTATCTGGCGATTGATGATTGACGAAAAATATCAGAGTAAGGGATATGGAAAAGAAGCACTTCGTTTGGCCTTAGAGTTTATCAGAACATTTCCATGTGGTAAAGCAGAATATTGTTATTTATCTTATGAGCCTGAAAATGTAGTTGCGAAAAGACTTTATTCAAAGTTTGGCTTTATAGAAAATGGTGAAATGGATGACGAAGAAATAGTTGCAATTTTAAAGTTATGACGAAGCATTGGCCCATTCCCATTTCGTCACGAGTCTGTTTTCCCGCAGTATATCCCGTCTGTGTCTCTGATATAATCATCAATATCCTGAACGATATAATAGTCCCCCATAGTATGCAGAGACTCAAAATATTGTTTAATATAGCTATAAACACCATGCTTTTCAAAAAGCTTCGCCACATCTTTTCCCGAAAGATTTTTGTAATAGCGATATCGTTCCATACAATAGATTAAAAAATCATCCTCTTTTCTCATCTCTCATGTCTCCTCCGGATAGTCATAAGTCCCTGTCATAAGTTCATCCTGATACATAGTATACAATGTCATAGGGCCATAATGCCATAATTCAGATTTTTCATTAGAAAGTTCTTCATAAAGTCTGGACTGATAAAATCTGGAAATTGCCTCGCTCTCTTCAATATTACAGTTCCTTGTAATCTGTTCAATAACAGGCGGAACAATGATTGCCAGCAATGCACTAAACTGATCTTTCGTCATACAATTTCTCTCCCCTCAAAATGCAGATATTTCAAAGATTTTTCCGTTGCAAAAACCATTTGATCAAACAGTTTGCGGATCTTCAAAGCAGTTAGCGCCTGCTCTCTTGATAGGATTCCTGTCATATATAGGGTAATCGTACGGTATACATCATCATTGGCCACAGCTCCATAAATCAGATCATAATGCTTTCCTTGATAATTTCCCTAGCGGTTGGCTGACACAAAATCCAGCCATTTCTCGTCCGGTGTTTCGAATCGCAAAAGACTGCATTCCTTGAATGCTTCGTTTTCTTCAATACTGTAAATATTCAAGGTTGCTTCTCCAGATTTCCGACGCTGCGCAACTTTTAAAGCAAAATTCCTGGCCTGTTCCCGATTTGTAGTCGTATAAAATCATTTTGCCTCCACATAATTCTTTTCATTTTAATCTCAGTATAACCACAATAATCCATCAAGTCAATGAACAGAAACGCAAAATAATTTTCTGTCAAAGGAACTCCTTTACTTCTGCTTAAACTTCTCTTTCAGCTTCTGTATCTTCAGAAGATTCTGGGCGTTATCTCCCTGGTCTTTTTCGGAAAGGGCCAGAATCAGGGCGTCGATCATGGCTGCCGGAGCCGTCATGGAATGAAATTCTTCTTTTTCTCCTCTGTATACATACAGATTAATATCTGCCCGCTGCTCCTGGGGAGCGTACCGGCGGCTGGTAAAGGCCATAGTGGTGTATCCTGCTGTTTTGGCATACTCCAGGATCATTTTTCCTTCTACAGAAACTTTTGAATAGCTGAAAATGATCACCAGGTCTCCTTCTCCCGCATGGACAATCCCTTCGATGACTTCTGAGCCTCCCGAGGGCACCATAAAT
>DXIQ01000054.1 GCA_019112785.1 Candidatus Blautia stercorigallinarum | reverse complement strand
TTCATTTTCGGCGTTATCCTCAGTCGGCGTACGTCCAGTACGCCTCTTTCGTCTGCCTTGAAAATGGGCAAAATTCCTATGGCAGAGGTCGGAGAGTCAGAAGGAGCTGAATTTGCAGTCCTGCAAGGCACTTGAATGAGGCGTACTGGACGTACGCCGATTGAAAGTAACGTAGCAGAACTGTAAATTTAGCCGTTCTGACCGTTTGGCCCCTTGTACACTGAGGGTATCTTTTTTCATTTGCAAATGGCTGGACGGAGATAAATAGCAGGTAGCCAGCCTAGGGTATAAGCCACCCTCTCCAAAAGGAATAGAATTTACAATATACCTTTTTCAGAATTTCTCTTTCTAATCTGCCTCCTTAGTTATTTTTCTCTTCTCGTCTGCATAAAATATATCCCGTAAAATTATTTCCATATTATTTTCGACAAAGGCGGTGTATTATGTCCTATTACCCTGTTCTTGTAAATAAAACGCATCTTCTTCCTTTTGATTACATACCTGATGACCTGGAAGAGGCAGGGATTCCTTTTTGTGCTCCTCCCGGCTCTGAAAAACGGCTTCTCAGGCGAAAGGCCTCCAAAGCCGCAGGCCGGCTCTTTACCCAGGCGGCTCTGGATAAGATGGGGATCATAGGGATATCCGGCTACCGTTCCTATAAGAGACAGGAAGAACTTTATCTGGACGCTCTTCGGCGGAAGAGTTCTGCCGTTGCCCCACCTGGGGCCAGCGAACACCAGACCGGATTTGCCCTGGATCTTTCCTGTCCGGAGGTTAATATGCAACTGGAGAAATCCTTTGCGGAAACCCCGGAAGGCCGGTGGCTGGAAAAGCATGCCCCTCTCTATGGTTTTGTGATCCGTTATCCCAAGAACAAAGAAAATATCACCGGTTTTCCCTGGGAGCCCTGGCATATCCGCTATGTAGGCGAGCCTCTGGCCTTATATCTTTCTATGACAGGGCTGACTTTGGAAGAATACCACAATTTATAGAAGAAAACTTCCTTTTTTCAGGTTAAAGTGCTATAATGGCAGAAAATACCCGGGGCAAGGCCCTTGAATTATAAAGGAGCGCTACCTATGAGAGCCTTAAATTTAACCTTATTAACAGATTTATATGAATTGACCATGATGCAGGGATATTTCAAAAATCCCACGGACCAGATCGTGGTCTTCGACGCTTTTTACAGAAAAAATCCCTGTGACGGGGGATACGCTATTGCAGCCGGTCTGGATCAGATCATTGAGTATGTACGTGATCTTCACTTTGCTCCTGATGATATCGACTATCTCCGCTCTCTGAATATTTTCGATAATGATTTTCTTGAATATTTAAGAGGATTCCACTTTACAGGGGATATTTACGCTATACCAGAAGGAACTGTGGTATTCCCCAGAGAGCCTCTGCTGAAAGTCATAGCCCCTGTTATGGAGGCGCAGCTTGTAGAGACAGCCATCCTGAATCTGCTGAACCATCAGAGCCTTATCGCCACCAAAGCCTCCCGTGTGGTATATGCGGCAAAAGGCGATGGGGTTATGGAATTTGGTCTTCGCCGGGCACAGGGACCTGACGCCGGTATCTACGGCGCCAGAGCGGCCATGATCGGCGGCTGTATCGGAACTTCCAACGTACTTACCGGTCAGATGTTTGATGTTCCGGTGAAGGGAACCCATGCCCATAGCTGGATCATGAGTTTTCCCGACGAATATACGGCTTTCAAGACCTATTCCAAACTATATCCTGATTCCTGTATCCTGCTGGTAGATACCTATGATGTCCTGAATTCCGGTGTTCCCAATGCGATCCGGGTATTCCAGGAAATGCGTGAAGAAGGCACCCTGGCGAAAGGATATGGTATCCGTATCGACAGCGGAGACCTAGCATATCTCTCAAAGAAAGCTTATAATATGCTGGCTGCCGCAGGTTTTGAGGATGCGGTGATCTCCGCTTCCAGCGATCTGGACGAATATCTGATCGACAGCCTGAAAGCCCAGGGAGCCAAGATCAATTCCTGGGGTGTAGGCACCAATCTGATCACCTCCAACGGCAACCCTGCTTTCGGCGGCGTATACAAGCTTGCAGCCATCAAAAATAAAAATGATAAGGAATTTACCCCTAAGATCAAGCTTTCTGAAAACATCGAAAAAGTCACCAATCCAGGCAATAAGACCATTCAGCGTATCTACGACAAGACTACAGGCAAAATCCGGGCAGATCTCATCTGTCTGGAAGACGAAGTCTTCGATCCCAGCAAAGATATGATCATCTTTGACCCTATGGCCACCTGGAAAAAGACAAAGATCTACGGGGGAACCTATACCCTGAGAGAACTTCTTGTCCCCGTCTTTCTCAAAGGCAGATGTGTCTACACATCTCCTTCCGTCATGGAGATCCGGGATATCTGCGCAAAGGAACTGGACACTCTCTGGGACGAGACCAGACGTCTGGTAAATCCTCAGGAAGTATATGTGGATCTTTCCGATAAGCTCTACAAGATCAAGACAGATCTTCTGGAACAGATGGGACAGGCTTCTATCCAGTAACTATACTTTTCAGCCTCTTTAAGGCTGACTCTTCAAGAATGTCAAAAGACCGCTAAACAGAATTTTCAGGCTCTTTTATCCTGATCCTCTGCTTAGCGGTCTTTTTTTCATTCTTAACCGTATTTCTAAATCTGCTGGATCCAGTCCTACGGTTATATTTCACATTTTTCCTGTTTTTGACGTACTTCCAGGCCTGCTCCTACGGTTACATTTCCTATTTTCCCTGTTTTTGACGTACTTCCGGGCCTGCTCCTACGGTTACATTTCCTATTTTCTCTGTTTTTGACGTACTTCCAGACCTGGCCCTACGGTTATATTTTCGATTCTTCCTCTTTTTGACGTATCTCCGGGCCTGCTCCTACGGTTACATTTCACACTTTCCCTGTTTTTGACGTACTTACGGATCTGGCCCTACGGCTATATTTCACATTTTCCCTGTTTTTGACGTATTTTCGGCCAAGCGTATGTCAGGATATTGTTTGTTTAAAACATCTCATGCCGGCAGGAACTGTTTTTACTGCTCCATCTGTCTTCCCAGAAATCCTGCGGCAACCTGGGCCAGCTTTTCTTCTGTATCTGAAAATTTCCGTTCTCCGGGTTTATCCAGGATCACTACTGCTCCTACAGCATCTCCTGCACAGGTAATGGTATAGATCACCTGTGAGCCGTATTCTCCTTTATCTTCCTCTAAGATCCGCACATAATTTCCATCTGTGATACGCATATTTTTCCTGTCAGAGATCATATCTTCCAGATCCCGGTTGATCCTTTTCTCCATATATTCCTTGGACCCGCTCCCTGCTGCTCCGATGATCTGATCCCTGTCTGTAATGCATACCAGACATCCGGCGGCCTGTGCCAGAGCCTCGGCATATTCTCTGGAAAAGGTTCCCAACTCTCCGATAGGAGAATACTTCTTCAAGATGATCTCTCCTTCTCTATCCGTAAAAATCTCCAGAGGATCGCTCTCTCTTATCCGCAGTGTTCTTCTTATCTCCTTTGGGATTACCACCCTTCCCAGGTCGTCGATCCTTCGTACAATTCCCGTAGCCTTCATATAAAAATTCCTCCATTTTACTTTTTAACATTTATCGCCTGTGTTTCCCGTAAATGTAGTATTTGTAAAATAGAGGAATTTATACTTTCTAAGTAGAAATCCGCTTTGCGAACCCCACAACTGTGTTAAATATAAATTCTACAGCCCTGCTCTTTTATTTTGTTTCTATATGCAGATTCTCCTGAAACTCCTTGATTCTTTCTTCCTGATAGCTTCCCGCATAGTCCTCATTAGTAAAATGGTCCAGAGCTTCTGAGAAATTTTCCCAGCTTTCTCTTTCCTGGTAAGCCAGTATAGGATAGAAGAGAACTCCTGCTGCCTGTGCCGCTGCCAGGTCTGCCGGCGCATCCCCTACCATCAGCACATGGTCTTTCTCATAGCCTTTTTCCAGAAGTTCTTTCAGACATTCTTCCTTCCTGCCGTCCTCCTGTGCCATAAGAAGATCTGTATACTGGGCCAGTTCAAAAACTTCCCATTCCTTATTGATCTCCTGGCGGTTCGCTGCTGTAAGGATCACGATATCCGCCTGCTCTCTGGCCAGTCTTAAGGCATCTTCCGTTCCCTCAAAAGGAGGTTTCTTAGTATCAGACACCATTGCCATAGACTGATTTACCAGTCTTGACCAGTCCATAGCCTTTTTCATACAGATATTCCCTGTTTTTTCATAAGCCTCTTCCAGACTTTTATCAGAAAGCTCCTGCGCGGATCCTGCCCAGCCCAGATATCCCTCCAGGCCTTCTACCTGGGTATAATTTTCGTGGATATTTTTCAGCACCTGAGCCAGACCCTGAAAACGGTTCACACCTCTTGAAACGCTTAAAAGATTTACCTTTCTCCAGAGACGGATGATCTCCTCTCTGTACTCTCCCAGATCCCATTCATAAACCAGGCATGGTCCGAAACACCGCATATGCTTCACGTCCATAGTGTCCATGACACAGCCGTCAGAATCAATACAGATCAAAAAATCTCTTGTTTTTCTGAATTCTTTAATATCCTCTTTCACTTTATGATCCCCCTGTTACATCCTTGAAATTATACCTTTTATTATAATCTCACATTCTTGTAACTTCAACAGAGAATCCTTACATTTTTTCGTAGAATTATAAGATACCAGGATCAAAAGGTCTGCACACACATGAGCCTGCTCATGAGCAGGTGCAAGACCTTGGGACCCGCCCCGATAACAGCATGAAAGTGGGATGAATATCCTGCGATATGCGGATATTTGGGAGGATTGTGGGGCGCTAAACGTCCGGTGGACGTTTGCTTAGCGCCGACCGAAGCGGCAGCAAAGACTGCGTAGCACCTAGCAATCTGTAGGTATCATAGTTGGGAGCTTTTCCCCAACATCATTATAAGGAACTACACGGCTTGCTGCCTTCTGTAATAGATCACAGAAACCACTGTTCCCACAAAGGCTGCAGAAGCAAGGAAACTATATCCGGTTTCAATATTAAAGTGCTCTGTCAGGACACCTACTGCCCAGGGGAAGAAAGACATGCCTACTGCATAGACTGCCTGGAAAAATCCCATAGCTGTAGAGCTTTTCTCTCTGGGGATCTCCTTCATAGACTCGGAAGTCAGATAAGAAAGAAGGATTCCCGTGGACATTCCGGGAAAAGCCTGAAGGATAAAAATCGCATAAATATTTCCTACAGCGGGCACCAGGATACAGTAGACTGCTGTGAGAAAAAATACAAGAGGAACATAAAACCCGGCTCCCTTTTTCTCACAGAGATCTGTGGAGGCAAACTGTGCGGAAACCACCGCCGCGATCATATAAAAAATAGAAGCGCAGCCGATAAAAAGAGCGGAAGCTCCCAGATCCTCCAGAAGCTGGGTAGTAAAAGACATAGCCGTTGCCATCTGGATCCCCTGCTGGATCAAAGCCAGAAGAGCAAAAAGGATCAGTCGCTTATTCCCGCATACAGAAAGATAAGTTCCAATACCTGGCCTCTTCTCTCCCTTCCCTTTCATGGGGATCAGATCCTCTTTTACAAAGATTCCCCCGATAACACCGGCAATCCCTGCGATCACTCCCGCGCCGCACAGAAAAGCCATGCCCATCTTTCCATAAAAACAGGAGCTGAATACAAAAGCCAGACACATGCCCAGGTTACAGGCCATGATTACTTTACTGGTGGCCTTCTGCTGCTCCTTTTTGGAAAAATAATTGGAATAAAGGACCATATAGGCGATCCACATAGAGGCGGCGCAGCCTGAGATCAGGTTCGCCGCCAGAAATCCAGGACCGGTGGGAAACAATATTCTTATTAAACAGGCAAATCCTGCCAGTCCGGCTCCCAATATAACAAAGATCTTATGCTTTCCGGCATAATCTGCCAGAACTCCCAGAGGGAGCCTGAACACCAGCTGGGTGATCCCGTAGGCTCCCACGATAGTTCCTGTAAATCCAGCCGCCACTCCCGCCGCGGTGAGAAAAGGCGTCTGATAAGGTATATGAAGATACAGGGCAAACCAGAAAAGAACCACAACTGCCAGAAGAAGTCCTTCTCTGGAAATCCCTTTTTTCTTTTGTCCGTTCATAGTTTTAGTCACATTCAGTCAGATGAATCTGTACTGCCTCATAATCATCGCTGACTACAGGCAGGAGGTATCCTCCATTCATCAGAGCTGCTCCTGTCAGGTTTAATTCCGTTCCCTCTACATGATAGAGTGCTTTCGGTTTCAATCCTCTTAAGTAAACAAACTGGAAAGGCGGATTTGCCTTTGTGCGGAGGACTACCACGTTTACCAGAGACTCTTTCTGGTCTTCAGAGACAAACTGCCATGCCACATAGTTGGACTTTGTGCCGTCATCGGACAATCTGTAATAATCTCCCTGCTGGATCAGATCATAGTATTTCTTGAATTCCTCTACCTGTTCTCTCACTATGTTCTTATCTTCTTCAGACATCTCTGTGATATCCAGCTCATAACCGAAAGTACCGGACATAGCAACCACGCCTCTGGTCTTCATAGATACTGATCTTCCTGTCTGATGGTTAGGACATACCGATACATGAGATCCCACTGTGGAAATGGGATAAGCAAAGGAAGTTCCATACTGGATCCGCAGACGCTCAATAGCATCTGTATCATCACTGCACCAGATCTGAGGATGATAATACATCATACCGGCGTCAAATCTTCCGCCGCCGCCGCTGCATCCTTCGAAAAGCACATCCGGGAATTTCTGTGTGATCTTCTCCAGGAAGTCATAAAGTCCCAGGATATATCTGTGGAATACCTCTCCCTGTCTCTCTGCAGGCAGCATTGCGGACCATACGTCTGTCATATGGCGGTTTGCGTCCCATTTTACATATTCAATATTGGCGCTTTCCAGGATCTCACTCATCTTATCAAAGATATACTGTCTTACATCAGTCCTTGAGAAGTCCAGGACCAGCTGGTTCCTTCCTCTTGTAAGGGAATGTCCCGGAACCTTTAATGCCCAGTCCGGATGAGCTCTGTAAAGGTCGCTGTCCTCAGATACCATTTCCGGCTCGAACCAGATACCGAATTTCAGGCCAATCTCATTTACACCGTCTACCAGACGTTTCAGGCCTCCCGGAAGTTTCTTTTCATTAACCACCCAGTCTCCCAGGCCGCTGTTATCATCATCTCTCTTGCCAAACCAGCCGTCGTCCATGACCAGCATCTCAATGCCTACTTTTTTAGCCTCTCTGGCAATTTCCAGAAGCTTGTCTGTGTCAAATCCAAAATAAGTAGCCTCCCAGTTATTGATCAGGATCGGTCTTCTGGCATTTTTAAATTTACCACGGCAGACATTCTGGCGGATGGCTTTATGATAATTTCTGGAAAGTTTTCCCATACCTTCTGAGGAGAAGGACATCATAACCTCAGGAGCTGTAAAATATTCTCCCGGCTCTAACAGAAAATCAAACTGGGTGTCATGGATACCCATGGTAAGACGGGTATTGTTGGCCTGAGATACCTCTGCCTCTGCCTGGAAGTTTCCGCTGTATACAAAGCAGGCGCCCCAGCACCAGCCGCTGTCCTCTGTGGTATCATGTTTCGCCAGCATTACAAAGGGATTATACTGATGGCTGGAATAACCTCTTCTGCTGCCTACTCCCTGGATCCCGTGGTGAAGAGGACTTCTCTCCATCACACGCTCCATGGCGTGACGTCCGTAAAACTGGATAAAGTCCATATCCTTCTGATGGAAATCCAGACACATGGAATAAGCTCTTCTCAGGTGTATGCTCTCTTCCCCCCGATTAATGACCTTACATGCTCTTGTAATAATATCCAGATTTTCAAACACTCCGTAATAAAGGATCACCTCCACATGTCTGTGGATGTCTCTCAGAGTGATCTTCAGGGTTTCTGCCTTCTCATCTCCCTGGTACATGGCCGGAAGCCCTTCCAGGGCATATTTTCCCTCCAGGATCTCATGATCGATATATTTCAGGTTGGTTACCTGGCTGCCGTCAGGATAAACCACTCTCAGACAGTAATCTCTGTAGTCTCCTGTTCCGTATCCCGGATATTCCAGAAGCTGGGTATCCAGAGAAAAACCTCTGTCATCGATCCCTTCCGGATTTCCGGAGAAACCTCTGTCAATAGTTCTCCATAAATAGGACATATCTGTGTCCCCTACATTAGGGCCGTAGTAGGTATGGAATAAGAATCCTCTGTCCGCTTTCATCTGATACACAGAATTTTTTGTTTTCAATGTGATCACATTGTCTTTGCAAGTAATTGCCATCTTTTATTTCCTCCTGTTTTTTACTGTTTGATCAGCCCGAAATGTTCCATGGCCGCATAGATACCGTCTTCTTCAATACCTTTTGTCACATAGGAACAGCAGGCCTTTATGGCCTCTTCTCCGTTCCCCATGGCAATGCTGTGAGACACAGCCTCCAGCATAGAACGGTCATTTTCACTGTCCCCGAACACATAACAGTCTTCAATACTCTTTCCCAGATACTTACACAGAAAGAAAATCCCCGTCGCTTTGGAATAGTCCTTCTGGATCACTTCGTACATATCATGTCCTCTGTCTATACAGAGAAAATATCTGGAAAGATATTCCTTCAGCTCCTGATTTTCCCTGGTAGGTTTCAGCACTGTCAGAAGCTTATCATATACCTTCTCCCCTCCCTGGATCACTTCCTCGATGTCTCTTCCCTGAAGTTCAAAGATCTTCTGGGCTCTTCCTACCCATCCGTCTTCATCAGGTATTTCATAGTCGAAATAAATGGCATCCGAGGCTTCATAAAATACGGGAACCTTATATTTTCTCACAGTTTTTGCCACTTCGGCGCAGAGTTCATTACTCAGCTTTGCCGAGAGCAGCTCCTTATCCCCCAGGAAAATATTTGTCCCACAGCCGCACACATATCCGTCAAAGTTCAGACTGGTGACTTTTTCGGGAAGACCGGTCCTGGTCCTGCCGGTATTCACAAAAAGCAGATGGCCTTCTTCTCTGGCCATTTTTATAGCTTTTCTGGTACTCTCCGGTATCCTTCCCGTTCCCTCAGTGATCAATGTGCCGTCTATGTCAAAAAACAACAGCTTCTGTTCCATTGTCTTATCTCCTTTGCTCTCCGTTATTTTTTGATACATTGCTGTTCTCCATTTTTTATTATATAATCTAATGAAGAGAGAATCTATCTTTTTTTACATAATTTATTGTTAAATTGTTGAATTTTTAAATCAGCCCCGGGATTTTCTCAAAAGGAGTTTTATATGGAAAAAAGACAAGCCTCGGAACAATCTTCCCTTACCGTCTATTTCTGCGGAAAAGAAGAGTGTCAGCCGGGACATTATTTCGGACCTGCTGTCCGCCCCCACTATCTCATTCATGTAATTTTAAAGGGAAAGGGAATTTTTCAGAAAAACGGTGTAACCTACACACTGAAAAGAGGGGACGCCTTTCTTATTCCCCCTATGGAATCCACTTACTATCAGGCTGACCAGGAGGACCCCTGGAGCTATGCCTGGGTAGGATTTGACGGAAAAGCCTGTCCGGAAATCTTTAATCAGACTGTTTTCTCAGATTCCTTTATCTATCAGAATCCCGGCAGCAATGTCTCTGCCCTTCTGGGCTGTATGGACCGGCTTCTGGCCTCCTTCACCCAGTCTCATGGCCGTCAGCTGGAACCTATAGGGAACCTGATCCTGCTCCTCTCCTTTATGCAGGACCCTTCTCTGGAAAAAAGCAGAGACTATTCTGACGAATATTTCCGGTCAGCCAAAGAATACATGGAACACAACTACAGCTACGATATCCGAATCTCTGATGTAGCCAGACATGTAGGCATAGACCGCACTTATCTGTACAAAATATTCATGGAACATGAAAATACATCTCCCAAACAGTATCTTCTCTGGCACCGTCTGAGGATGGCTGTCCAGATGCTCTGTTCTACTGATTACACGATTACAGAAATCGCTCTTTCCTGCGGATTTAAGGATGCTCCTTCTTTCTGTAATTATTTTAAAAAACATATCGGATCTACTCCCCGGCTCTTCCGGAAAGAATTTAAAGACCAGGGGAAAAGTCTATAAAGAAAACTCCATTCGGAATCCACATTTTTTCCGAATGGAGCTTTCTTTTTCCACATTTTTATTAATTTTTACACACCCATGGGCATAACAAAGAAGTACATTACAATAAAGTGGCAGATACTTCCTCCCATGACAAACAGATGAAAAATCTCATGAGAACCGAAATTCTTATGTTTTGAATTAAAGATCGGAAGCTTCAACGCGTAGATCACACCACCAATGGTATAGATCAGTCCGCCTGCCAGAAGCCAGCCGAACCCTGCCGGCGAAAAGGCTTTTACAATAGGTACAAAGGCGAATACACACAGCCATCCCATGCCGATATAGATTACCGAAGAAAACCATTTCGGACAGGTGATCCAGCAGGCTTTCACAATAATGCCCACGATCGCCACCGCCCATACTGCCGCGCAGAGGATATATCCGGTCCGTCCCTCCAGAGTGATCAGGCATACAGGTGTATAGCTTCCTGCGATCAGGATAAAGATCATCATATGATCCATTTTTCTCAGACGCCGGTTTACCTTTTCTGTAGAATCTACCGTGTGGTAAATAGTGCTTGCCGCATAGAGCAGAATCATACTCAGGATAAACACGCTCATTGCGATCATGTATATGCTTCCCGGCTCTCTGGCTGCCTTGATAAGTAAAGGCGCCGCTGCGATAACGGCCATAACACAGCCGATAAAATGGGTAATAGCACTGCCCGGATCTTTGATCTTGAATTTCATACTCACCACTCCTGTTCTTATTTTTGCCTATACAGTATATTTCATTTTGTTAATTGGTATTCATAGTTTTATTATGTAGTTTTAAAAACTATGTCTCGATATTCATTATACTACAATAGTCTTTTATAAAAAGCAAGAGTAAGTTTTTGTGTTTTTTCTCCTTTTTTCTAAAAACGGTTCGAAACAAATTTTTTTCGTATTTCTTCTTCACTTTATCCTTTTTCTTTTTATACCAGCCACAGATATTCATAAGGACCCAGGACGATATTTTCCCACAGTCTTACTGTTTTGCCCTGGATCAGATCATGAAGTTCTCCCGGCAGCCCGAACCAGTTGACTGTATTGCAGTCTACTACCTGCTCTCTTTCGCTGAAGTTTGCCAGCACCAGCATCCGGTTTTCTTTATGGAATCCAAACACCGCTTTATTCTGTGTGTCCACAGGTATAGAGTGGAGTTTTGAGGAAAATACATCATGACTCTTCCTGATCTGGATCATTTCTTTGATCCTGCTGAAAATAATTCCCTCTACTGTGCTCTGATCATGACGGTTGGCCGCCTTCTTCCAGTCCATAGGCGGACGATGGAGCCACCGGGAATCATGGGCGATCTCCGGATCTTTCTTGTAGTCCCACCAGTTCAGCTGTCCAAGCTCATCTCCGCTGTAGAGCAGAGGAATCCCTGTATAAGAAATGATAATGCTGTTCAGCAGAAGGATCCTCTTTACAGAAAGCTCCAACTTATAACGGTCTTTTTCCCCTATAGCCTCTTCCAGTCCGCACATAGAGGCCATGGTTCCGCTGTTTCTCGCATCCAGAGTCTGGGGATTGAACTCATACAGTTCTCCTCTTGAGAAACTTCCCGGGAATTTTCCTTCCATAAACTGGATGATAAACTGCTTGTGTGCCTCCGGATCCATTCCCAGCTCCCGGATGATATCCGTCTCAAATCCCCATCCGATATCATCATGGCATCTTGCGTAATTGATCCATACGCCGTCCTCCGGAGTACCATAATCAATAGCCAGAGATTTTTCCATCAGTCTTACATCTCTGGTAGCCAGGGAGTTCCACAGAAGGACCATCAGAGAAGCGTTATACATAATATGACACTCTTTCTCCTGAGGTGTTCCAAAGTATTTCACGATCTCATGAGGTTCTACAATGGCTTCCCCGAGGAAGATGACTGACGGACACACTTCCTCTACGATCATTTCATACATTTTCAGGAGAGTATGGACCTGAGGAAGATTCATACAATTTGTTCCCAGTTCCTTCCACATATAAGGAATAGCATCCAGACGGAAAATATCGATTCCTTTATTTGCCAGGGTAAGGAGCACCTCTGCGATCTTATTGAATACATTGGGATTTTTATAGTTCAGATCCCACTGGAACTCGTAGAATCTGGTCATTACAAACTTCTGGATATCTTCATAATAAGTAAAATTTTTCGGTGCCACAGAAGGGAATATCTCTGTCATTGTTTTTTCATACTCTGAAGGAATGCCATAGTTGTCAAACATATAGTACATATCTTCATAGCCAGACTCGTTTTTCTTGGATTTCTGAGCCCATTCATTCTCTTTTGCTGTGTGGTTCAGCACGAAATCGATGCAGGTGCGGATCCCTTTTCTTTTTAATTTTCCTACAACTCTTTCCAGCTGATCCATGGTGCCAATCCTTTTATCCACATTAAGATAATCCGCTACCGCATATCCTCCGTCGTTCTGTCCCTCTCTTGGCTGGAGCAGAGGCATAAAGTGTACATAGGTAACGCCCAGGTCGCTTAAATATCCGATCTTAGATTCGAATTTCTTTAAGTCTTCACTGAATTTGTCCACATACAGCATTACACCTACCATTTTTTCTGACAGATACCAGGAATTTCCTTTCTTATCCTGCCGTTTAAGCTGGGGACTTCTGTTGGCTTTGGCTGTTTCCATGATCTGTAACAGCTGATCATAAAAAAAGTTGGTGATTCCGTTTTCTCCGTAGAGTCCGTAGTAAAGACTCCTCAGCCTGTCCATTGACATATTTTTTTCTCCCTTCTTGTTTGTTATGATGTTGGGGGCAAAAGCCCCCAACTATGATACCTACGGATTGCTGCGTGCTGCGCAGACCTTTGAACCCTGGTATCTTGTTATATAAAATTATATAATTTTTGTCCTGCTTTTCTGGAAACCTTTCCACAGTCTAACTATAAGGATTCGTCAATGCTTTGTCAATCCCCGTCTTTCCTTTTCAGCAGGTTTCTCCCTGACGCCATAAAATTTCCGTTATCTTATCCTCCGCGATCTCCCCGCCCTGGATCCGTCTTGTCAAAATATCTGTAAGATCCCCGGAAATTTTGTCAATCTGCTGTACTACGGCGCTGATCCTGGGAGACATACTTCTGGTCATATCTGTTCCGTCATAGCTTATGATCTTCAGATCCTGAGGGCTTTTCTTTCCTCTCCGCTCTCCTTCCCACAAAAAAGCTTCCGCCAGAGGATCTGAAGCAAAGACTCCGTCCATATCCCGGTATTTTTCCAGACACTTTCCTGCTATTTCAGAATAATAACCCATATCAAATTTATCCTGTCTGGTATACTCCTCCAGAACCTGGATGCCAGCCGCTTCCAGACAATCCTTCAGTTCCCTGTGAGCCATTCCCACGGATATATGTCCTTCCCTGGCATCCTCTCCATAGATATTCAGTACTTTTCTGCATCCTCTGTCTATGAAATGTTCTGCTGCCATCCGTCCGGCTGCCTTATGGTCTGACCTTACCATAGGAATACGGCCTCCGAAATCTCTGTCAAAAGATACAACTACCCGTTTGCTCTTCAGATAGGCTTCATCATTAAAAGAGTGGGTGGCTGTTATGATCCCGTCCACCAGATTGTTTTCCAGCATATCCAGATAATCCTGTTCACCATGACCGCCGCTGACCGTACAGCAAAGCATAGTCTTATATCCCTTCCTATATAAATCTGATTCCAGTTCCTGTACCAGTCTGGAGAAAAAACAATGATCCAAAGCAGGAACCAGTATGCCGACGATTCCTGACCTGTTCTTCAAAAGATTCTGTGCAAAAACATTCGGCGTATAAGACAGCTTTCTGGCCGCTTCCTCAATTCTCTTTTTTGTCTCAGGCGCTACATAACCTTTTCCTGACAGAGCTCTGGAGGCAGTCCCCAAACCTACTCCTGCCAGATTTGCCACATCTTTAATACTTGCCATATCACTCTCTCCAATCTCTTCTATAAAAATACCAGAAATCCTTTCCTGTTACAACAAATAAAAAATTTCAAAAAATATACTTGACTAATTTAATCTGATATGATATCTTGATATCAGTAACAATTACTATTATTAATCGTTCAGAATTTTCCGGCGATAGAAAGGAGAGAAAGCCTATGGCAACATTAAAATACAGCAGGCAACGGGAATGTATCCGGGATTTTGTCCAGAACTGTCACGAACATCCTACTGCAGATAACGTATACGCAGGGATAAAGGAAGAATTTCCAAATATCAGTCTGGGTACTGTATATAGAAATCTGTCTCTCCTGGTGGAGCTGGGGGAAATCGCCAAGATTTCCACGGGGAACGGACCGGATCGGTTTGACTGCAACACAAAACCCCACAGTCATTTTATCTGTACCCACTGCCACTGTATTAAGGATATTGAAATGGCAGATATGGATTATATTACCCGGAAAGCCTCTGAAAATTTTGACGGGAAGATCACTGCTCATACTACAACTTTTTACGGTATCTGTAAAAACTGTTTAGATCAAAAAAATTTACAGAAAAGTAGTTGACAATTTTTCTCTAGTATGATAGATTTGACGTAAGGACAAAATAGTAATCATTACTATTATTAAATTCTTGTAAAAACCTGGCAACGCCAGATTTAATAAAATTCAATAAGAAAAGGAGATCAAAGTTATGAAAAAATTTGTATGTAGTGTATGCGGTTATGTTTATGAAGGCGAAGCTGCTCCTGAAAAATGTCCAGTATGTGGAGCACCTGCTGAGAAATTCACAGAGCAGACAGGCGAGATGAGCTGGGCTGCAGAACATGTTGTAGGCGTTGCTCAGGGCGCAAGCGAAGACATCATGGAAGACTTAAGAGCAAACTACGAAGGCGAGTGCAAAGAAGTTGGTATGTACCTGGCTATGGCAAGAGTTGCTCACAGAGAAGGATATCCGGAAATCGGTTTATACTGGGAGAAAGCTGCTTACGAAGAAGCTGAGCATGCAGCTAAATTCGCTGAACTGTTAGGCGAAGTTGTTACAGACAGCACAAAGAAAAACCTGGAGATGCGTGTAGAAGCTGAGAACGGCGCTACAGCTGGTAAATTCGATCTGGCTAAACGTGCAAAAGCAGCTAACCTGGACGCTATCCATGACACAGTTCATGAAATGGCAAGAGACGAAGCTCGTCACGGAAAAGCTTTCGCAGGTCTTCTGAAGAGATACTTCGGCTAATCCCCGATTTTCAAAACTGAACAACTGAAACTTTTAAACCGGCCCATAAATCCATATATCCTTCATTTATGGGTCGGTTTTTCATTTATAAGTTCTATCTTATTTATTTTGCAAAACTATATATTATGATACCAGGGTCAAAAGGTCTACACACATGAGCTTGCTCATAAGTGGGTGTAAAACCTTGGAACCCGCCCCGATATGAGCATGAAAGTGGGATGAATATCCCACGATATGCCAATATTGGGGAGGATTGTGGAAGTGCGCAGCACGTAGCAATCCGTAGGTATCATAGTTGGGGGCTTTTGCCCCCAACATCATATCATACAAATTCATACTAAGGAGGTTTTTACTATGAGCAAATACGCAGGAACAAAAACAGAACAGAACTTACTGGCAGCTTTCGCCGGTGAATCCGAAGCAAGAAACAAATATACTTTCTACGCTTCCGCAGCTAAAAAAGCCGGTTACGAGCAGTTAGCAGCTCTCTATCTTGAAACAGCAGATCAGGAAAAAGAACATGCAAAAATGTGGTTTAAAGAATTCCACGGCATCCATGATGTGGCGACCAACCTGGAAGATGCTGCTGCAGGTGAAAACTACGAGTGGACAGATATGTATGCCCGGATGGCAAGAGAAGCCAGAGAAGAAGGATTCCCGGAACTGGCTGCAAAATTTGAGGGTGTAGCCAGAGTAGAAGCAGCCCATGAAAAACGTTATCGGAAACTTCTGGAAAGCTATAAAGCGGACAAGACCTTTAAGGGCGACGCTCCTTTAGGCTGGAAGTGCAGAAACTGCGGATATGTACATATGGCAGAGGAAGCTCCTGAGGTTTGCCCGGTATGCGCTCATCCAAAGGCTTATTTTGAAAGAAAAGTAGAAAACTATTAATAACATTTCCTAAACAGCTGCCCCATCAAGCAAAGTCAAGACTATTTATTTATGCGAATTTGTCGAGCACAGCTTTGAGACTATAGGCTCAAAGCTGCGCAGACTGAGCAATAAAATGTATAAGTAGTCGTAAAATATGCTTGACGGGGCAGCTGTTTTTCTGTTCTGAAAAAGAAAATATTTTCTTTACAGGTAATCCATTGAATTTACAGGCCAGGGCTTTTATAATGGTGTTCAGAAAGAAAGCATATGGAATATAAAGGAGATTTATTATGATCATTAAAAACGGACTGGTATTCCAGGAAGACGGCACCTTTGCCCCAAAAGACATCTATATTCATAAAGGAAAGATCGTCTCCTCAGAATCCGAGACAGAAGATAAAAGCGTCTATGACGCTCAGGGTATGAAAGTCCTTCCGGGGCTGGTGGATATCCACAGTCACGGAGCCTTTGGCCATGATTTCTGTGACGCAGATCCTGAAGGACTGAAAGAAATCCTCAGATATGAGAAGTCCCATGGGATCACTTCTTACTGCCCTACATCCATGACCTTATCAAAAGAACGGCTTCTGGAGATATTCTCCTCTGTAAAAGATATGGAAACTTCCTCTGACATGGCCAGGATCGCCGGCATCAATATGGAAGGTCCTTTCGTAGATGTAAAGAAAAAGGGAGCCCAGGCGGCGGAACATATCTTCCCTCCGGATCCGGAATTCTTCCGCCTCTGCAATGAGCGCTGCGGAAACATCATCAAACTGGTGACTCTCTCCCCAAAGGAAGAAGGCGCCCTGGACTTTGTCCGGGAACTGAAAGATGAAGTTATGATCTCCATCGGCCATACTACCGCTGATTATGACTGCGCTAAGGCAGCCATGGATGCCGGCGCCGCCCATGTGACCCATCTCTTTAACGCAATGCCCCCCTTTGCCCACAGAGATCCCGGTGTGGTAGGCGCTGCTCTGGATACTGAAAACTGTATGGCAGAACTGATCTGCGACGGTTACCATATTCACCCTTCCATGATCCGGGCCGCCTTTAAAATGTTCGGGGAAGATCGTATCTGTCTGATCAGCGATTCCATGATGGCCACTGGAATGCCTGACGGCCAGTATGAGCTGGGAGGACAGGCTGTATATATGAAGGACCGCTTTGCCGCCCTTTCCGACGGCACCCTGGCAGGCTCTGCCACCAACCTTTTCGACTGCATGAAAAAAGCCATGGAATTCGGTATTCCCGAATCCACAGCCATCTTCGCCGCTACCAGAAATCCGGCGAAAAGCATCGGTATCTACGATAAAGTGGGATCTATCACTCCTGGAAAATACAGTGATCTTCTCATTGTAAATGACCAGTATGAACTGATAAAGATCTTTTGATATTTAAAGGAACTGTGACATTAATCAAAATCAAGAATATTTATACATTTATATGATACCAGGGTCAAAAGGTCTACACACATGAGCTTGCTCATAAGTGGGTGTAAAACCGAAGCGGCAGCGAAGACTGCGCAGCACGTAGTAATCCGCAGGTATCATAGTTGGGGGCTTTTGCCCCCAACATCATTTATATTTCTATAGCTTTTTCCTGCTGCTTTATCAGCAGGATTTTATCTTTTCTTGTCATTCTTTTAATTTCCCATTCCCGCCTCATGGCCTCTTCTTTGGTCTGAAAAGCTTCATAGTATGCCAGTTCCACCGGCCTGCGGGCCCTGGTATATTTGGCGCCTTTTCCCTCATTATGACAGGCCAGCCGCCTTTCCAGATTGTTTGTCCACCCGGTATAGAGACTTCCGTCCCGGCACCGGAGTATATAGGTATAATTCATTCTTCTGCTCCTGATCTATGTAATGGACGTCTCATCTGCATACAGAGCAAGACATGACGCCCTATATATTAAGCTGCCGATAAATTAAAATGATACCAGGGTCAAAAGGTCTGCACACACATGAGCTTGCTCATGAGTGGGTGTAAAACCTTGGGACCCTCCCCGATATGAGCATGAAAGTGGGAGGAATATCCCACGATATGCGAATATTAGGGAGGATTGTGGAAGTGCGCAGCACCTAGCAATCCGTAGGTATCATAGTTGGAGGCTTTTGCCCCCAACATCATAAAATAGTATTTTACCTGTAGGACGTATCCACCCTTCTCAAAGGCAGGATCCGTCAAAAAAAGACTGTAAGAATATGATCGGCTGCGGATTTTTCTCCGCATACTTTATTATACTCTTACAGCCTGAAATTGTGAATCTTTTTACGGAAGATACTGGAGAGGATCTAATGGAGTCCCGTCTTTCTGAAGAGCAAAATAGAGATTTGCCCCTTCTTTTGTATAGTATTTTGTAGGCTCATTTACATAACCCAGAACCGCTCCTGCAGAAACATACTCCTCCGCCTGGAAAGGAATATCTTTTAACTGTCCGTAAATAGCCTGATATCCGTTTCCCATATCTACAGTCACTGTAGTTCCCGTCTCTTCATTTTCTGTAATAGACAGGATCTGTCCGTTGGCCACTGCCATAACCGGTGTTCCTGCTTCTGCGGAAATTGCAATGGCAGGGCTTGTCTTATACACATTCAGCGTAGGAAAATACACCGTATTGTCCATATTATAATCAATGACTACCTGTCCGCTTACAGGCCACTCCATCAGGGAACTCTCTGTGAAATTCAGATCCGGTGCCATGGCAGTTTCCACCTGCTCAGTTATCTGAGCAGAAGCCTCCTCTGTATCCTGCGCAGCTTCTTCCTGGTCTGCCGCGTTCTCTTCGGTTCCTGTATCCTGACTACTTGCATCCTGATCCTGGGTGTCCTCTGTCTGATCCGTCTCATCAGTTTCTGAAGCCGCCTCTTCTTCCACATCTCTGGTTCCTTCTACGTTAGATGTATTGGCATCTGCCGTTTCCTCCTCCGGATCCTCTCTTTCCTCAGTCTTTATTGCCTGGTCAACAGAATCCTCTTCGTTCTCCATAACAAGTTCTTTCTCATTTGGTGTGCTCTTACTCCCAGACTGATATACGATCCCGCAGGTAGCCACCAGCGCCAAAGTCAGGATACCGCCCAGCAGTAAACGAAATTTTCTCTTTTTATTCATAGTCTTCACCTCTGCCTATCCCGGAGCGATCCGCCCCTTTTTCTTTTCAAATATAGGATTGCCAGAAAATGAAAACTTATACACAATCTGTTTCTCTTTTTCCCCTTATATGATAAAATGATACCAAGATCCGAAAGCTCAGGCTTTTATGCTTGCATAAAAAAGCCTGAATTTGAGGATCGCAAAACACTTCAGACGGAGGATTTTCAATGGTCAAAACTTACAAAGGCTGTTTCGCAGCCGTATTTATCTTCATAGATTTCCTGGTCCTGCTGCTGTGCTACAGCATTACCCAGGCGCCGGTGCTGTACTACATTCTGGCAGTGGTCATACTCCTGTCCAGCATCTTTTATATTGTTTATAAACTTCGGCCTGATTTCCGGGATTTTCTGGATGATCATGTGGATATTCCTTTTCTCTATGCCCTTGTGGTTCTTCTGTGCAGCATTGCTTTTCTCCGCACAGGAGCCATGGATCTGATCTCACTGAAGAGTCCCTCCCGGGCTGTGCTGAGCAACACAGAATTTACCATGAACCGGCATATCCTGAATCTGAATACATACAGACTTTCAGGTACCAATGAAGAGGAAGAGGATCTTACTCTTAATATTAATAAAGATCTGTATAATTCCTTTTCCTATGCAGTTCCATCTGAGGAACTGGAGAATAATTCAAAGATCCAGTCCTACGCATATTCGGAAAACGCCCTTTTTGATGTGACTTATCTTCCAGGCTCCAAAAGAGTATTGACCATCACTGCTCAGGACCTTCCTGCAGAAGATTCTGAAGATACACAGGTATCTGATCTGATGTCGGATAGCAGCAATCTGGAAAGCCTCCAGGCTGAGATTACTTCTATTATAGACGCCACCACCATGGAAGCAAAAGTCACTGACCTGAAAGATTATTCCGGAGATGTTATCAAAAACGGAAGCACAATTACCATACATGGCTCTATGACCCTTCTCTATCCCTTTAATGTTCAGGGATTTTACGAGATCAAAGAAGGCGATCAGGTAGAATTTCTTATTTCTGATGTGTCTGCAGAAGACGGTATCACAGTAGAAACTTCCTATCTGAATCTGGTCACAGCGCCTTAGTACAGTTTCTCCTGGTTTCAGACAGGGTGTCTTACAAACAGAATATATATCAGAGGCAGGATTTTTTAATTTAAGGCCTCTATAGTCAATTCAGGAAAAAAGTACGAAAGGATCTCTTCGTACTTTTTTCCTTCTGAAGACATCTGCTGGGCCGTATACTGGCTGAGTCCCAGCCCATGTCCCTCTCCCCTGCATAAAAACCGTATTTCTCCATCCAGCTTTTGTACGGTAAAACAGGAGGAAGGAAGATCCAGAAGTTCTCTTACTTCTTCTCCCTGAAACTCCTGATCTCCCATCTGTATTTCCATCACATAATCCGCTGAGTCTGTATCTTTGATTTCCACAGTCATATCCTCATCCAGAAAAAATCCCGAATACTTCTTCCTGATCTTATTTTCCAGCTCTTCCTTTGAAAAATAACAGCCTTTCACATAATCCGGGTTTTCTATATCCATGGACGTATCTACAGAAGGAAGATAGCTATATTTCTCTCCCAGGATCTCTTTTCCGTCTCTTGTCTTCCCTCCGCTTAAAGTGTGATAAGGAATTTCCTTTACTTCCCCATTTTGTTTCAGCACCTGTCCCCGGGTTTCCCTGGCAGCTTCCAGAAAGACCTGATATTTTTCCAGCATAAAACTGTTCATATCCTGTTTTCTAATATAATTTACAGCTTCCTGTATAACAGATTCCTCTTTATCTGTGTCCTGCAGAAGGTACAGATTGCTTCTGGCCGCCACAGTCTGTACCTTAATAGTCTCTTTACTGCAATCCCAGGAAATCTGGGAAGCTGTCACAGCCGGCACATATTCCTCCAGAGAAATCTCCCTGCTCAGGGGACATGCCTCTCTTCCCAGAATGATCACTGTCATCAGATAGGGAAGAAGTATAAAAAACAGAAGGAGAAACGCAAGAGAATCTTTTTCTTTATACATAAAAAGGGACCTGGATCCTGACTTATCTTTATTATATGTCAGAAAACGCAAGTCCCATACATTCTTTACTTCTTTACAACAAATACCGGCAGGGGAGGATCTTTCCTTCTGTTATAAAAGCTGTTTACAATGACCAGATATCTTTTCTCGTCCAGAGTCTTCAGATACTCCAGGATCTTATCTTTTTCCTCATATCCTGTATCTCCTCCGCTGTAGATACAAAGGGCCATGACTCCGCCTTTTTTTAAAAGCTCCAATCCCTTTCCTACGGCTTCAACACTGGTGTCCGGTCGGGTTGCCAGAGCATGATCTCCTCCTGGAAGATAACCGAAATTAAAGAAGATCCCATCTACTGACTCCGGCTGTACATATCTGTCCATGTATACATGACTTTCCAGATACAGACTGGCCCGGTCTCTTAGCTGATGTTCTCTGAGAAGCCGGTCTGTAGCTGTCAAAGCCTGCTCCTGGATATCAAAAGCCAGGACCTTTCCCTTCTCTCCGGCCATCTGACAGAGAAACAAGGTATCATGTCCGTTTCCCATGGTAGCGTCTATATACAGTCCCTCTTCCGGAACCTGGAGCCGGAATAACGCATGGCTCCAGGAAGTGATCTGATATAAATTCATAATCCCGGTTCCTCAGATCTTATTTTTCGCTTGCGGCAAGTGCCTGCTCCAGATCTCCAATAATATCGTCGATATGCTCGATTCCAACAGAAAGACGGATCATTCCCGGAGATACCCCTGCTGCCACCAGCTGCTCATCATTTAACTGTCTGTGGGTATGGCTGGCAGGATGAAGAACACTTGTCTTTGCATCTGCCACATGGGTTACAATAGAGGCCAGTTTCAGACTGTCCATAAATTTCACAGCCGCTTCTCTTCCTGCTTTCAGTTCAAAGGAAATAACCCCGCAGGTTCCCTTTGGCATATACTTCTGGGCCAGGGCATAATATTTATCTCCAGGCAGTCCCGGATAATTTACCTTTCCTACAAGAGGATGAGCCTCCAGATATTCCGCTACCTTCTGGGCATTATAGCAGTGTCTCTCCACTCTCAGCACCAGAGATTCCAGACCCAGGTTCAGGATAAAACTGTTCATAGGGGAAGGTATGGAACCTAAGTCTCTCATAAGCTGGGCGTTGATCTTTGTGATATACGCGGCTTTTCCAAACTGTTTTGTATAGACAACACCGTGATAAGATTCATCTGGCTGCGTCAGACCCGGGAATTTGTCTGCATGCGCTTCCCAGTCAAAATTTCCGCTGTCTACGATAGCGCCTCCTACCTGGGCTGCGTGTCCATCCATATATTTTGTAGTAGAGTGGGTAACAATATCTGCTCCCCATTTAAATGGCTGGCAGTTTACCGGAGTGGCAAAAGTATTATCCACAATAAGAGGTACCCCATGACTGTGGGCCAGATCCGCCATTTTCTCGATATCCAGGACTACCAGAGCCGGGTTTGCGATGGTTTCAGCGATCACTGCCTTTGTATTCGGGCGGAAAGCCTTATCCAGCTCTTCCTTAGGAGCGTCTACATCAATAAAGGTACAGTCGATACCCATCTTCTTTGCAGTAACTCCCAGTACATTTAAAGTACCCCCGTAAATAGCAGACGCACAGATCACATGGTCTCCCGCCTCACAGATATTAAACACGGCATAAAAGTTGGCAGCCTGTCCGGAAGAAGTAAGGACCGCTGCAACGCCCCCTTCCAGATCCGCGATCTTAGCCGCAACCATATCATTGGTAGGATTCTGGCATCTTGTATAAAAATATCCATTGTCCTTCAGATCGAAAAGACGTCCCATTTCCTCTGTGGTGTCATATTTAAATGTAGTACTCTGAATGATCGGCATCATTCTGGGCTCGCCTTTTTTAGGCTGCCAGCCGGACTGGATACATTTTGTTTCAATATGATATTCCTTGCTCATTTCGTTCCTCTCCATTCTGTATATATTCTGAAAACCATTTTACCACTTTTTTATCTCCAGGGATACCTGAAAATCATATGATCTTTAAATTCTTTTTCCACACCCGGCAGAAAATTTCCGGGAGTTTTCCACATCTGTCTCTTTTTTTCTTTTCCTATTTATGTTACTCTTAAAAAAACGAGAATCGAGGAAAACACAATGAAAGAAAAAATATACACCATTCCATTAATGGATGCTTTTAAAGCAGAAGACGAATGCCCTTTCTGCTTTATTGAACGAAATCTGGAACAACACGCCATGGACTTTGTACTGGGTTCAGGGGCCTCTTATATGGAAGACGATGTCCGGGCGGAAACAGATAAAATGGGCTTTTGCCGGGAGCATTATAAAAAAATGTTCGACTATGGAAACCGCCTTGGCTGCGGCCTGATCCTCACTACCCATTTTAAAAAGAAAAACGAAGAACTGAAACAGCAGCTGAAAATGTTTTCTCCAGGGAAAGCTTCCATGCTGGGACATTTTAAAAAAGCAAAGATCGACACAGACAATCCTAAAACAACCATCGGAAGCTGGGTAAAAGAACAGGAGCATTCCTGCTATATCTGCGATTATTACAGAAATACTTACAACCGCTACCTGGATACCTTCTTTGAGTTGTACAGAAAGAATCCGGAATTCAAAGATCTCTTCAAAAACAGCAAAGGATTCTGTCTTCCCCATTTCGCCGATCTGGTAGAAACAGCAGAAGTTCTCCTTTCCGATAAAGAAAAGAAAGACTTCTACGACACCCTGTTTCCTCTGATGATAGAAAATCTCCAGAGAGTTACTGACGACCTGGAATGGTTCTGCGACAAATTCGACTATAAGAACAAAGACGCAGACTGGAAAAATTCCAGAGATGCGATCCAGCGAGGTATGCAGAAAGCTGCCGGAAGTTACCCTGCCGATCCCCCTTATAAGGCAGAAAAATAAGAAATTAAAAAGGAAAACTAAAAAAAATATAAATCAAAAAAATCCTTTTTTATTTTTCTTTTAGCTTTTTGTCACAAATTATCCTTATTTACCCTGTATATTAATACTTGTAAAAGCCAATAAGACTTTTTCAAAATCTTTTTCTTTTCATATACTGACATAGGAAATGTCAGTTACTCCTTCTTTTTTATGATTATAAGACAAGAGCAGGAATCAGCCCCCTCA